>NZ_LFEL01000010.1:0-58729 GCF_001037965.1 Bacillus sp. LL01
GGTTCCTTATATTATCCGGTATTAGCTCCGGTTTCCCGAAGTTATCCCAGTCTCACAGGCAGGTTGCCCACGTGTTACTCACCCGTCCGCCGCTGACTTCTTAAAAGCAAGCTTTTAAGAAATCCGCTCGACTTGCATGTATTAGGCACGCCGCCAGCGTTCGTCCTGAGCCAGGATCAAACTCTCCAATAAAGAGTTTGAGCTTTTGCTCAAAATTTGCTAGCTTGTCTTGCTTTTCGTTCATTTGTTAATCCCATAGGATTAACGTTTGACGCTGTTGTTTTGTTTAGTTTTCAAAGATCATTTACTCTGTCGTCTCTCTCAAGGCGACTTTATAATCTTACCAAATCTTCCATTTCGTGTCAACAACTTTTTTCATTTCTTTTTTCGAAGAAGTGATGTCGTTTGTGACAACGAATATTAATATACCATCGCCAGAATACAAAGGCAATAGGTTTTTTCAATTATTTTCTCGAAACGATAATGTTGTAATAGTCTCATTATTCAAAGGTGACAATCTGTGCGTTTAAGAAGTCTACATTCCTTTAGATCCACTATTGATAATAGAGAAAAAATCAAACGAAAAACGCCGACCTTCTTTAAACAGAAGGGCGGCGCTCCTATAGAATTAACGTTGTCTCATTTGTGGGAATAACAGTACGTCTCTAATAGAAGGAGAGTTTGTCAGCAGCATCACAAGGCGGTCGATCCCGATGCCAAGTCCACCTGTTGGCGGCATGCCGTACTCCAACGCTTCAATAAAGTCGTGGTCCATCTCATGCGCTTCGTCGTTTCCTTGCTCTTTTTCTTTAAGCTGTGCTTCAAAACGTTCTTTTTGATCGATTGGATCGTTAAGCTCTGTAAAAGCATTTGCATGCTCACGGCCCACGATGAACAATTCAAACCGATCAGTGAAGCGTGGATCTTCTGCATTCTTCTTCGCAAGTGGAGAGATTTCCACAGGGTGTCCATAGATGAATGTAGGTTGAATTAACGTTTCTTCCACCTTTTGCTCGAAGAATTCGTTCAGAATGTGACCGAATTGCATATGTTCTGTGATCTGGATGCCATGTTCTTTTGCAAGAGCACGCGCTTCGTCGTCAGTCATCTGCTGCCAGAAGTCTACGCCTGTCGCTTCTTTAACAGCGTCTACCATGTGCAGTCGCTTCCATTCAGGTGTCAGATCGATTTCACTGTCTGCATATTGGACCTTGGTGCTGCCCAATACTTCCTTTGCAATATGAGCTACCAGATTTTCCGTCAGGCTCATGATGTCTTTATAGTCAGCGTATGCTTCGTATAGTTCAATCATCGTAAACTCAGGATTATGCCTTGTGGATACACCCTCGTTACGGAAGACACGGCCGATTTCATAAACTTTTTCCAAGCCGCCGACGATTAGGCGCTTCAGGTGAAGCTCAATTGCAATACGCATGTATAAAGTCATGTCTAGTGTGTTGTGATGTGTGATGAACGGGCGAGCAGATGCTCCTCCTGCGATGGAATGCATCATTGGCGTTTCCACTTCCAAATAGCCATTGTCGTCAAGGTAACGGCGCATTGATTGGATGATTCTGGAGCGCGCAATGAATGTTTCTCTGCTTTCTGGGTTTGTAATCAAATCCAGATAGCGTTGACGGTAGCGCTGTTCCACGTCTTTCAGGCCGTGGTATTTTTCTGGAAGTGGGCGCAACGCTTTTGTTAGCAGTTCAAAAGAAGTCACTTTAATAGAAAGCTCTCCCACTTTTGTTTTGAAAACAGAACCGGATACTCCGACAATGTCCCCGATATCTGCTGTATTGAAGATTTCATACGCCTCATCTCCAACGGCATCCTTACGAATGTATAGTTGGATTTGGCCTGTAAGGTCCTGGATGTGCGCAAAGCCTGCTTTCCCTTTGCCGCGCTTTGTCATGATACGACCAGCTAGTGTCACAGCTATTTCCTGTTCATCTAATTGTTCTTTCTCGATTTCCCCATACTGGTTGATCAATTCTTTTGAATCGTTTGTGCGCTCAAATCTTGCTCCGAACGGATCCAAGCCTTTGTCACGGTGTTTTTGTAATTTTTCTCTCCTAACCATCAACTGGTCATTCAAGTTCAATTCTTCCTGACTCATTCTATTCAACTCCAACTATTAGATTATCTACTTATATATGTAGCAGCTTTCTTTTATCTATCATATAGACTTTCCAACTATAAATAAAGCTAAAACTGCCAGTAGCAACTTACTGGCAGTTCCATATTGTTTTTGGGGTACGAGGTAATCGCCTTGCTTACCTTTAAACCACCTGTGAATGCATTGCTTCTTTTTGCTCGGACTCTTCAACAAGATTGTCTATCAGACCTACCATGTCCAAACGTGTATTGCATTCGTTGATAGAGTTACGAACCTTTGCGTTGCCACGGATATTCTTTAGATACCAAGCTGCATGCTTACGCATTTCACGTACTGCTACGTTTTCCCCTTTAAGGTCGATTAGACGATCAAGGTGTAGTTTACACACATCCATCTTTTCACGAATGGATGGTTCCCCGACCAGCTTACCTGTTTCCAGGTACTGTACAGTACGGTAGATCATCCAAGGGTTTCCGAGTGCCGCTCGACCGATCATGACACCGTCTACTCCCGTTTCCTCGAGCATTCTTTTTGCATCCTGCGGAGTTTGAACGTCACCGTTTCCGATAACAGGGATGTTCACAGACTCTTTCACTTGCTTGATGATGTCCCAGTCTGCATGGCCTTCATACATTTGGACTCTTGTGCGACCATGGACCGCAACCGCCTGGCCACCAGCACGTTCTACGGCACGGGCATTCTCTATTGCATAGATATGCTCCGCGTCCCAGCCGGTACGCATTTTCACAGTAACAGGCTTGTCTACTGCATCGACAACCGCTGAAACCATCTCATAGATTTTGTTAGGATCAAGCAGCCATCTTGCACCTGCATCACATTTCGTGATTTTCGGTACCGGGCACCCCATATTAATATCTATGATGTCGGCCGTTGTATTTTTGTCTACAAACTTTGCCGCTTCCACAAGTGTATTTTTTTCACCGCCGAAGATCTGCAGGCTTAGTGGTTTTTCACGTTCATCAATATAGAGCATGCCCATTGTTTTGGCGTTCTTATAGAGTATCGCCTTGTCACTTACCATCTCGGCACACACAAGGCCCGCTCCGAATTCTTTTACCGTCAGACGGAACGCGGCATTACATACTCCGGCCATCGGTGCCAGAACCACTTGGTTTTTCATGGTGATATCACCAATTTGCAACATTAGTTCTTGACCTCCTCTCTTGTTAATTCCGGTGGCGCGAGTTCTTCAACCGTAATGTTCAGTTCCTGTGCAATCGACTGAATCAGTTCCTCTGAAGGAACACGGTTTCCCCGTTCTACCTCTCCTAAAACAGAGACCGATATATGAAGATTTTTTGCAAATGATTCTTGGGTATATCCTTTCAGCTTTCGGTAAGCCCGGATACGTCTTCCCCACTTTTCGGCTTCCATACGTGTACCCCTTCTCTATCTTGTTGTGCAAGAAGTTCTTTTCTATTTATCTCTATGGGCAGATCTTGACTCTCAGCGATCTCAATTAAAGGAATAAAAACAAAAGCTCTTTCCCACATTCTCGGATGGGGAACATTAAGCTCTTCTGTTTCAATATTTTCTTGGTTATACAATAAAATGTCAAGGTCTAAAGTTCGTGGACCCCAATGAATCTCTCTTTTTCTGCCAAAAAAATGCTCAAACCCCTGTAACACCTTTAATAGATCAACAGGGCTTAACTGCGTTTTTACTTTAATTACCATGTTCAAAAATTTATCCTGTTCTGTATATCCAACAGGATCCGTTTCATAGATGGAAGATTCTTGTTCCACCGTGATTTGTTCGTGACGGCCAATTTTCTCGACTGCCTCATGAAGGTACCCGGCCCGGTCCCCTTGGTTGGACCCCAGAGCAATAAATACAGTATTCATTATGACCGACCCCTTGTAATCTCCACTGCAACAGAATCATAGTGTCCCGGGATAGGCGGGTCCGGCTTGATCGCTTTGACCGTGCAACGTTCAATCTGTTCGAAGGAATTCAAAATATCCTCTGCAATCCTCTCGGCCACCGTTTCCACCAGCTTATGCGTTTCACCCTCGACTACTTTTTTACAAGTATTATAAAGATCCGCATAGTTGACGGATTGTGTGAGGTCATCGGATTTACCGGCTTTGGAAAGGTCCAACTCCACTGTCAGATCCACCGAAAACCGCTGACCCAGTTTCGTTTCTTCCGGGAATACCCCGTGATAGCCATAAAACTTCATTTGATTTACATATATTTTATCGATAAGTAAGCCCTCCCTCTGAAAGCATGGCATCCATCATCTTCGCCATACGTGCAATCTCTTTTACATCATGCACCCGGACAATCTGGCAACCTTTCTGTATCCCAAGGCATATTGTGGCTCCTGTTCCTTCCATTCTCTCCTCCTCCGGTAGATCTAACACATGGCCGATGAACCTTTTTCTGGAGGTGCCAAGTAGAAGCGGGTATCCAAGCGTATGGAACTGATCGAGCTGCTGCATCACTTTCATATTGTCTTCAAATGTTTTGGCAAACCCAATACCAGGGTCCAAGATGATGTTTTCGTCCTTCACTCCGGCACGTTTTACCAATGTGATGCTCTCGAACAAGTCACTAATCATATCCGGGATCAATTGTTGGTAGTTCCGTTCTTTCCTGTTTTGCATGAGGATAATCGGTACTTGAAGTTCGGCTGCAACTGCGGACATGTCAGGATCCGCTTTTGCCCCCCATACATCATTGATGATATGAGCACCTGCCTGCATTGCCTGCCTTGCAACTTCAGCCTTGTAGGTGTCAATGGAAATCGGAACCTGCACTTCTTGTGAAATGGCTTGTATGACCGGAATGACCCGTTCAAGCTCCATCTCGAGAGTCACTTTTTCTGCGCCGGGCCTGGTCGATTCCCCGCCGATATCAAGGATGTCCGCCCCCTGCACCACCAATTCCTTGGCACGCATGACTGCCCGTTCCACCTCATTGTACTTGCCACCATCTGAAAAAGAATCTGGCGTGGCATTCAAGATCCCCATGATCAAGGTTTTTTCCCCTAGTGCCAATTCATATGGTCCACATGTCAGCTTAGTCTGATATAAGTTCGTATTTCCCATTTTTCACTTCAACCTTCTTTACTTGTTGATAGGACAACAGCTGCTGCTCTGTACTCTTTTTATATAAACCCTTCAGACAGGAGAGCCAGGAGGATTCCACCTCTGGAAAAGCTTTGCCATCCAGCCGATCGATCCGTACTATTTCTTGGGTCGAATTCGTGATGAAGACCTCATTCCCGTGAAGAAGATCTTCCGGAGTAAACATACCTTCTTGTACCTCTAGCCCAATGAGTGAACTTAGATGCAGGATGAACTTCCGTGTTACCCCGTTCAAAATTCCCGTCGAAATACTTGGGGTATAGATGGTGTCTCCTTTTATCCAGAAAATATTGGAGACAAGCCCCTCTGCCACATAGCCTTCCTGTGTAAGAAAGATTCCCTCTACTTCCGTTCTAGCTCCAAGCTCCCTTTTACCTAAAAGATTATTCAAATAGTGATGCGACTTCAATCTCGTGTCACCTTCAGGGGTGTTCCGCCTACGCTCCAAAAACACCGCACCCTTGCTTTCAATTGCCATTTGCGGAACCGGCCTTGTAAATAAAAGCAGGGACGGGGTATGGTAAGTCTCAGTCGGAAGTCCCCAGTTGCTAATGCCCGCTGTGACATTCAGACGGATTACCCCATCTGACACCTCGTTTTTCTTCAAGGCCTCCTCCACCAGTCCCTCCAGATACTCATCTGATTCATGCCAATCGATATAGACTGACTCCAACCCTTTTCTTAAGCGGATCAGGTGATCGTGGAACAAAAAGGGCATACCATTATACGTACGGAACGTTTCAAACAGTCCCACTCCATATAGAAAGCCATGATCCATGACCGAGACGTTCGTTTCCTCTATCGGCTGCCAGCTTCCATCCTTATAGACAATCATGCTACACCTTTTTCAAAGAGTAGGTATCAATAAAGTTCCGTAACAGCTCTTTACCTACTGAAGTCATGATGGATTCCGGATGGAATTGCACCCCTTCGATCGGCAGCTCTTTGTGGCGGATAGCCATGATTTCATCCTGATCCGTCCAAGCAGTGATCTCAAAGCAATCCGGCAACGTTTCCTTCTTTACAATCAAGGAATGGTACCTCGTTGCCACAAAGGGATTCTCCAATGTTTTAAAAATCGTTTTCTCATCATGGTGCATTTCGGACGTTTTACCATGCATCAGTCTTTCTGCCTGCACGACGTCCCCTCCGAATACCTGGGCGATGGACTGGTGTCCAAGGCATACCCCGAAGATTGGTTTCTTTCCTGCAAAGTACCTGATTACATCTAAGCTAATTCCCGCCTCATTAGGTGAACAAGGACCGGGAGATATCATTAAAAACTCGGGATTGAGCGCTTCGATTTCTTCAATGGTAATTTCATCGTTTCGTTTTACCATCAATTCCTCTCCAAGCTCCCCTAAATATTGCACCAAGTTGTACGTAAATGAATCATAGTTATCAATCATCAAAATCATACTCTCACCTCTGCTCGTTTTTTTTGCTCCTCTTCACTCAGCTCTTTTGCTTTCCATAGGGCCGCGGCTTTCTTCAGCGATTCCTTGTATTCCCGATTCGGCACGGAATCAATGACCACTCCGGCACCAGCCTGAACATAGGCCATACCGCCTTTGGCAATCATCGTCCTGATGGAGATGTTCAGTTCCATTTCCCCATCATAACCAATCCACCCTATGGAACCAGTATATACAGAACGCCTGACCGGCTCAAGCTCTTCAATGATTTGCATCGTCCTTACTTTTGGCGCTCCTGTAATGGTGCCGCCCGGGAAGGTCGCATCGATGATATCGGAAATATTTTTGTTCTCAGCCAGGACCCCTTGCACATTTGAAACGATATGCATCACATGTGAATACTTTTCAATGGCCATGAATTCATTCACTTCAACCGTGCCGTACTTGCAGACCCGGCCGAGGTCGTTCCGCTCAAGGTCCACAAGCATCACATGCTCCGCTCGCTCTTTTTCATTATCGATCAGCTCTTGGGCAAGCTTACGGTCCTCTTCATCTGTCATGCCGCGAGACCTTGTACCAGCAATTGGTCGCGTACTCACTATATTGCCTTTTTTCTTTACCAAAAGTTCCGGGGAACCGCTGACCAGCTGGAAGTCCGGGAACTGAAGGTACCCCATGTATGGGGACGGGTTGATTTCTCTTAGCGCAGTATAAATCTCCATAGGGTGGGTCTTGAGCGGTTCCGCCTGTCTGACAGAAAGGTTCACCTGGAATACATCACCTTGAGCAATATATGATTGGACTTTCTTTACCGCTTCCATAAAGTCCGCTTCTGTAAAAGAAACTTCCCTTTCGGACATGGCTAGTTTTTCTGGATTGTATGGATAGATAGCTTCCTCGTTTGGACTTGTCCATTGCTCGCGATATTGCTGCAGACGTTCCTTGGCCGACTCTTCCTCCCCTTCAAGCGAATGAGAGATTAAAAAGAGCATTTTCTCTTCTTTGTCATAAACGAACACATCATCAAACAATAAGAAATACAGGTCTGGCAACGCGAGGTCATCTTCAGCGAATTCGGGAATTCGCTCGATGTAGCGGACACAGTCATATGTCAAATAGCCAATTGCTCCACCTGTGAAATCAGGAAAGCCGGGTAATTTCCCGATGGACCGTTCAGAGATAATTTCCTGCAATAACAAAAGCGGATTTCCTGTTCTCTTTTCCTTTTTTCCATCCAGATAATCTACTTGCAGTTCTTCGCCTTTACCTTGAACCGATGCTACAGGATCCAGACCGATAATGTGAAATTTCCCACCACGTCCGCTCTCTAACAGGACATGATACGGCTTGTCCTTAGCAAGTGTTTTATATCGGGTAAACCACTGATTCTCATCCAACTTTATCTTAAGACCTACAGGTACCTTTTGCATTCTTGCTGTCACGCTCCTAAATTGCATACTACCTTTATATTACATGAAATTTATGTAGGGATGCACGATAAAAAACTGATTTGATTTTTGGGATGGATGGACAGGCATTGGTTGTTCCTTTAACTCCTGTAGATTTCCGTTCCAGTTGTTCGCTTTCCGCGGGACGATGCTTGAGCCTCCTCACTTCGTTGCGGGGTCTCAACCAACCGTAACCCCCCGCAGGAGTCTCACACCTTGCACTACAATCTACAGGTGTAGACGTAGTATCAAGATTGTTCCCATTATCATCTGATTTGTATGGAATTTCGTTAACATAAGTACCGCCCTAATAAATAATTTGGTATCCTAGCTGGTGATTGGAGCACAGGGCGAAGACTCCTTCGGGAGGTAGCGCTTAGGGGAGACCCCACAGGCTTGCCGAGGCCACTGAAAAAACTAAAAAATATAGATTTTGATGATTTCTAGCTGTTGCTTGGAGCAAAAGACGTAGACTCCAGCGGGGGAGTAGCGACAATCTTGAGACCCCGCAGGGCATAGCCCGAGGAGGCTCAAGGTCGCCCCGCGGAAAGCGAAGTATTTTGCGAAAAGCAACAGCGGTGTTTAACCAAAACCTAGAATTAAGTACTTTTTCAGTGGCCACCAGGCTTGCCGAGGAGGCTCCCTAAGTGCCCCGAGGAAAGCGAAGCCCAGTGCGGAAATCACCAGCGGTGCGTTTCAGGTAACCAACATAAGAAAAGGGAAACAGCTCAACAGACTGTTTCCCCTTAAGGTAACCTATTCTTCAAATTGATATAATGGCGTGCTCAAATAGCGTTCCCCGTTACTTGGTATGACCGCAAGGACCTTTTTGCCTTTTCCAAGCTCCTTTGCCACTTGCAGAGCAGCCGAAATGGCAGCCCCTGATGAAATACCGCCAAGTATTCCCTCCTGCTTTGCCGCAAGTCTTGCATACTCAAACGCTTCTTCATTTTTCACCGTAATAACCTGATCATAGATTTTTGTATCCAAGATGGATGGAATAAATCCGGCTCCGATTCCCTGAATCTTATGCGGTCCGGGCTTTCCACCGGATAGTACCGGGGAATCTGCAGGCTCCACTGCTACAATTTTGATGCCGGGGTACGTTTCTCTTAAAATTTCACCCGCACCAGTAATGGTGCCGCCTGTTCCGATACCTGATACAAAAGCATCCAAACCGTCGCCAAACTGTTCTACAATCTCTTTTCCTGTCGTTCTTCTATGAATTTCAGGATTTGCGGGGTTGTTGAACTGTTGTGGCATAAATAGACCTTTTTCCTTTGCCAGTTCTTCCGCTTTCCGGATTGCGCCACCCATTCCTTCAGGCCCAGGTGTCAGCACAAGTTTCGCTCCATACGCTCTAAGAAGGTTTCTTCGTTCCAAACTCATCGTTTCCGGCATGACCAGAACCGCCTTCAACCCTTTGGCTGCAGCTATCATCGCTAGACCGATACCGGTGTTCCCACTTGTCGGTTCGATAATCGTGTCGCCTTCTTTCAGTTTGCCATCTTCAATAGCGGCATCAATCATCGCTAGCGCAATACGGTCCTTAACGCTACTACCTGGATTCATGAATTCAAGCTTAAGGTACACATCAGCCATACCTTCTTCTACAATTCGATTCAGCTTTACGACGGGAGTTTTCCCTACTAACTCATCAATAGAATTTGCTACTCGTACCATTATTTTTCCCCCTGTCTTTAAAACTTAGTGTTTTTGTCGGATTAATCCCATTTAACACCATTAAATCTGAATTGTCAATTTATTCGGTTCGACCTATTGTGCAGTTGGGAGGTTCCAATCCACTCCGACCTCATCCCAGAAAATCGAAGCATCTACAGAACCGTCCATATGTTCCATAGCCAAGTGTCTGCGAATTTGATCTTTTACATCCTCAAAGGAATAAGTAACTCCGTCCATTTTTTCATGTAGATAGATTACCGCATACTTTCCATCCACAGAAAAGGGTTCACTCCAAGATTTTTCCTTCAACTTTGCAGCCTCTGTCATATAGGCCGGTGGATAGACTTGGGTTTCATGTGTAAGAAAACCGAGGTCTCCTCCTTGATTGGCCGTCAACTCATCAGTAGACACTTCCATGGCAAGAGAGGTGAAGTTGGAGCCTTCCTCCAATTCCTTGACTACAGCGTCAGCTTCTTTCTTGGTTTCTAATATGATATGGGAAAGATGAAAAGCATCCTCAATAGTATAAAGCTGTTTATTTTCTTGATAAAAGCTTTCAAGCTCTGTCTCAGGAATTGCCACATCCTTTACAAGCAGTTCTTCAAGTAGCAGGCTCGAGCGAATCTGCTCTTTGACCAGCTCCTCAGAAGAGTTGGCATGCAATGGAGATCGGCTATACATGGTTTTGATCATTTTCCATTCTCGATCCACGGACTGCTCAGAAACGGTTACTTTATATTTTTCAGCAATCTGTTTGACGACCTCTTTATTAACCATTTTCGTGAGCATTTCCTGGCCATACATTCCTTCTAGTTCCTCCAACATATCTTTTCTTGTAATGACTGTATCCCCTACTGTTGCGACAATGTTCGCCTGCCCATTTACAAAAGCGCTTGCGTCCGCCGCCTCTTTCAGGGAAAAGGTTTGTTTCACTACCACAGCTAATGTGAGGCAGTTAATTATCACAAGACCAAAAATGATATTCCATACCCACTTCTGCTTTAATCTCCGTTTTTGGTTCATATGTGCCCCCTAGCCCCTTACTTGCTCCCTCATAGCTTCCAGTTCCACTTTACTGAACATATACTTAGCGTTACAGAAATGACAGTGCGTTTCTGCCTGCCCGTCCTCCTCGATAATTTCCGTAATATCCTTTTCTCCCAATGAGATGATGGCTTGTTCAAAGCGTTCTTTGGAGCATGTACACTTGAACTCGATAGGCATCGTGTCCAGGAACTTAATGTTTCCCTCTCCAAGGATTTCTGTCAAAAGTTCCTCTGGAGTCAGCCCTTTTTCAATCAGCTTGGAAACAGGAGTCATATTGTTTATTTTATCTTCAATAACAGTAATCGTTTCTTCTGAAGTGCCTGGTAAAAGCTGAATAATAAAGCCACCTGCTGCCAGGATGGTGTTATCAGGATTGACAAGTACTCCCACTCCTACTGAAGATGGGATCTGCTCAGAGGATACGAGATAGTATGTAAAGTCCTCTCCAAGCTCTCCTGATACCAACTCTGTTTGTCCTGAAAAGTGCTCTTTTAATCCTAAGTCCTTAACAACGGAAAGCGTTCCGTTTGTCCCAACCGCCCGCGCTACATCCAGTTTCCCGTGCTGGTTAAGATCAAAATGCGTTTGTGGATTTGTCACATAGCCTCGTACTTGTCCCTTTGCATTGCTATCGACAAGGATTGCTCCGATTGGTCCACCGCCTTCAATTTTAACTGTCAGTTTATTTTCACCTTTCAACATTGCTCCTAGCATAACGGATGCGGTCATTGCCCGGCCCAACGCAGCAGAAGCGGTCGGCCATGTTTGATGGCGTCTTTGCGCCTCCCCTACTGTATCTGTAGTTCTGATTCCATATGCACGTACTTGCCCTTCAAAAGCTAAAGCTCTTACGAGATAGTCTGACATGTTAGTTAGCCCCTTTCACGGTTCAATCCTCTTTAGTATTTTTCATGTAAATTAAATGCAGCCCCTTCAACGTCAAGAAAGGATCTACAATATCTATGACATCTGATTCGTTCCCTATAAGCGCAGCGAGTCCTCCTGTTGCGATAACCTTTGGGGTCACATCGCTTTGCTTTTTCATACGATTTACGATGCCCTCCACTTGGCCAACATACCCAAAAAGAATACCAGCCTGCATCGCACTGACTGTATTCTTCCCGATAACATCATCCGGAC
The DNA here is from genome assembly GCF_001037965.1 of Bacillus sp. LL01. NCBI lineage: Bacteria > Bacillati > Bacillota > Bacilli > Caryophanales > Bacillaceae > Bacillus > Bacillus sp. LL01. The sequence continues at coordinate 11,966 of NZ_LFEL01000010.1, forward strand.
GCGCTATTTCAATTCTTGGAAGCTTTGATGCTCTTGAATAGAGCGCCTCCGTGGATATGCTAATTCCAGGGGCAATCGCTCCACCCATGTACTGCTTGTGTTCATTAATATAGCAATACGTCGTTGCAGTACCAAAATCGACAATCACCAATGGACTTCCGTATAAATGGATACCCGCAACCGCGTTGACGATTCTGTCCGCTCCCACTTCTCTCGGGTTTTCGTATTTTATATTCAAGCCTGTTTTAATTCCAGGTCCGACAATCAGCGGTTTTAAGTGAAAATATTTTTGGCACATTCTCTCGAGAGAGAACATGATAGGTGGTACTACGGAAGAGATGATAATTCCTTCAAAGTCTTTGAAGCTTAAGCCCACATGTTCAAGTAATGATTTGAAAATCATTCCGAATTCGTCTTCGGTCTTGTTGCGGCTAGTTTCCACTCGCCAATGATGCTTTAGTTCTTCTCCTTCATATACACCGATTACGGTATTGGTATTCCCAACATCCAACACAAATAACATTTATATCCCCCACTATGTATTAAAATTAGTTTCATTATACTATATGGTAACCTAACTAACCCAATAGAAATAATTATTCCTTGGGAAATCATGATTCGACAAAATATTAGTATTCGGATTTACTCCCTGTTTCTTTCCGTTCCGGGGTTCGCTTTCCGCGGGGCGACCTTGAGCCTCCTCGCTTCGTTGCGGGGTCTCAAGATTTTCGCTACTCCCCCGCAGGAGTCTACGCAATTTGCTCCAATCAACTGCTGGAAAACACACAAACTATAATAGTTTTCCAGTGTCCTCCAGGCTTACCAAAGAGGTTCCCGAAGCGGCGCCTGGAACGGAAATCAACAGTTATTACAAGAACCTTAATCACAAAAAAGATGCCTGAGTCTAAATCCAGGCATCTTTTTGCTTATTCAGTCTTATTGTCATCCGTAGATTCGGTTTTGTCTGCTTCTTTCTTAGAGCTGATGTTCACTTTTACATCATCCCCACCGTCCGTTTTCACTGGAAGTTCCGGAAGCTTCCCTTTTTCATAAAGGCTCTTGATTTGATCTGCATCAAGTGTTTCAACCTCTAATAAAGTTTGGGCTACAAGCTCAAGTTTGTCACGGTTTTCTGTAAGAATCTGTTTTGCACGAGCATAACTTTCTTTAATAAAGCGTTGGATTTCCAAATCAATGTCATGGGCAATCGCATCACTGTAGTTTTGTTCATTTTGAATATCACGACCAAGGAAGACTTGCCCGCCTGAAGCTTGACCAAACTGCAACGGCCCAAGCTTTTCGCTCATACCGTATTCTGTTACCATTTTTCTGGCGATTCCTGTAGCGCGTTGGAAGTCATTGTGTGCTCCAGTACTTGCTTCACCAAAGGTAATTTCCTCCGCTACACGCCCTCCAAGAAGACCTGTAATTTTATCTAGCAATTCAGGTTTTGTCATAAAGTAGCGATCTTCTCTCGGAAGCATAACTGCATATCCGCCAGCTTGACCACGAGGTACAATCGTTACTTTATGGACCATATCCGCTTCATCAAGGACTACCCCAATAATCGTATGGCCTGCTTCATGGTATGCGACGATATTGCGTTCTTTTTGAGAGATAACTCTGCTCTTCTTGGCAGGTCCAGCAATGACGCGATCAATTGCTTCATCGATATCAAACATGTCGATGCTCTTTTTATCATTTCTAGCTGCAACAAGTGCCGCCTCGTTAAGGAGGTTCTCTAAATCAGCTCCAGAGAATCCCGGTGTTCGCATCGCGATTGTCTTCATATTGATATTATCGTTTAAAGGCTTGTTTCTAGCATGTACTTTAAGTACCGCTTCACGTCCTTTTAAGTCTGGACGATCTACCGTTATTTGACGGTCAAAACGACCAGGTCTTAGTAATGCCGGGTCAAGAATATCCGGTCTATTCGTCGCTGCAATCATAATGATACCTTCATTTGCACCGAAACCATCCATTTCAACAAGCAATTGATTCAAGGTCTGCTCACGCTCATCGTGGCCACCACCTAAACCGGCTCCACGTTGACGACCTACTGCATCAATTTCATCAATGAAGATGATACATGGTGCATTTTTCTTCGCGTTTTCGAATAGGTCACGTACACGTGATGCACCAACCCCGACGAACATTTCCACAAAGTCAGAACCACTGATAGAGAAGAATGGTACGCCAGCTTCTCCTGCAACAGCTCTTGCAAGTAATGTTTTACCTGTACCTGGAGGTCCTACAAGAAGTACCCCTTTAGGAATACGTGCACCAAGCTCGGAGAATTTGCGTGGATCCTTCAAGAATTCCACTACCTCGACAAGCTCCTGCTTTTCCTCATCCGCACCGGCAACATCTGTGAATTTAACCTTTTTCTTCTCTTCACTGTATAGCTTCGCCTTACTCTTACCAAAGTTCATCACACGACTTCCGCCGCCTTGCGCTTGATTAAGTAAGAAGAAGAATAAGATAAAGATAATGACAAAAGGAATGATGGAAGTAAAGAAGGTTACCCAACCGCTCGTTTCTTCCGCAGGGTCAACTGTCATTTGAATGTTTTGTTCTTCTGCAATGTTTTCCACGCGCTCTAGAGCACTCGCACTGTTAGGGAACACCGTTACAAATGTTTCGCCTTCAGTTGCACCTTCCAATTTACCACGCGCCTCATAGACAGAACGCGTTGGCTGGATGGTGAATTCTTTCACCTTATTTTCCTCAAGATTCTGGATGAATGTATTATAAGTGATCGGTTTTTCGCTCGTGTCAGGGCTATTGAAAAAACTTACAACACCGATGACCACTAAAAATATTAATAAATAAAAGATTGTATTACGAAATATTCTGTTCATCCCTTACCTCCTCCCACGATAGCCAAACTAAACCAATAGTAACATAGTAAATTAATCCAATTCAAGGAAACTGTATCGTATCGGGTTAGCTTATTCTTCTACGTTAGAATAAATTTCTGGTTTCAATACTCCGATATACGGAAGGTTACGATATTTTTCAGCGTAATCAAGGCCGTATCCTACAACGAACTCATCCGGTACGATGAACCCGACATAGTCAGCTTTAATATCCGCTTTTCTTCCACTTGGTTTATCAAGTAAAGTGACAATTTTAATGGACTTGGCTTTGCGGTACCGGAACAGTTCCACCAGATAGCTTAGAGTCAAGCCGCTGTCGATAATGTCCTCGATGATCAGTATGTCTCTTCCTTCAACGGAAGTGTCCAGATCCTTCAGGATTTTCACTTCTCCTGAGGAAACGGTGGAATTTCCATAGCTTGAAACATCCATGAAATCCATTTCCAAATATGTATCCATACGTTTAATAAGGTCGCCCATGAATGGCATTGCACCCTTCAGCACTCCGATTGCCAAAGGAAAACGATCACTGTAGTCCTCTGTTAATTGCGCACCCAGTTTTCTTACTTTTACTTGAAGCTCTTCTTCGCTAAAGAGTACTTTTTCGATATCTTTGTTCATTTCGTTGTTGCCTCCCAAACTTTTTGACTCGTCTTGCAGGTTAATACTAAAACAGGACCCATCGTTTCCTCTGTTGCTTCAAAAGTGGAACGTTTAAGCATGGGCATCCATAAAATCTTATTTGCGGAATCCACAATCAAAGGCCATGTATTTCGTTGCTGTATTGGTATTTTGCCTTCTATGAAGATGCTTTTAATTTTTTTGGAGCCGTTCGTCCCCTTCAGTTTTATACGATCTCCGTCCAAACGGGTTCTCGCATGAAGCGGAAGCGCAACCTTGGATAAATCAATTACAGCTTGATTCTCTTTGACATCTGTTTGTTTATAGTGTGTCCAAATCTCGCTTGTGATGATATCATCTGTTGGCAGCGTCACATTGCCTGGGACTTCAAGTGTATACTTGTAGGCATTATCAATCCCATCCTTGTCAAATGTCAATGTGCATTCATTATAGGATCTGATAACCTGTAAGCCATTAGGGAAATGCAGCCTTCCAGAAGGGTGTTCACTTTCCAATAAGGATAATAAATTATCAATATGTATAGAGGAAAGAGATGGAGGAATTTCATTATTATAGAGATAGTTTAATATTAGTTGAATCCCACGCCTTTGTAAAGGTTTAGCCATGAAAAGCAACGGTTTTCTACTCAATACCACTCTATCTTTCGTTTTGCTTCTAATAACGTTATTCCATTCCTTTTCTACTAATGCCTCTATGTATTGTTCATTCTCCTGTAACTGCTCACTGAAGGCCTGGAACTTCTCATGAAGTCCGGGGAATTCCTCCTTCAGTAAAGGTAGGACATGATGCCGCAACCGGTTTCTTCGGTATGCGTCCTTGTCATTACTTGGGTCATGCCTAAATGGAACCTCATGGTGCTTTAAATACTCCATGATATCCTCCTTGGTAATAGACAGCAACGGACGGACAATCATTCCATTTTCAGTTGACCGTTTAGGAAGGATACCGGAATACCCCACCATGGATGCCCCTCTTCCAAGTCTCATCAGGATTGTTTCCACCTGATCATCTGCATGGTGACCAAGTGCCAATACTCCTGCACCGTGCTTCACCATTACCCTTTCATAAAAGGCATAACGGCATTCTCTTGCTGCGACTTGAGGACTGAGCTTTTTTTCTCTTTGGTACGCTGCCACATCGATTTGTTGGGCTTCAAATAGCAGGTTCCTTCTTTCACATTGTTGCTTGACAAAATTCATATCTTCTTCGGATTCCTTCCCACGGAACATATGATCGACATGAGCAACTACAAGTTTTATGCTCTTGGCGTCCTTGATGGAATTCAAATAATGAAGCAAACCCATGGAATCTGCTCCACCACTAACGCCAACCACCACAATCGAATTGTTTGGCAACATGTCATATTTATCTATGAAAGTCGAGACAGTTTCCCACATACAGTTTACCCATTCCTTTAATCTACGCGTATAATTTCTATTTTATCCTACCATTTGATATGTTCTCCTGCAAAAATAGATGCTTATAAATCTGTTAGCAAAAACATCCATACTGCTATATACCCCTCATCATCACGGTAAAACGCTAAGTTTCAGGTTACTTGCCCATATAAATAGAAGAAGTAGGCAACCAGGATGACAGATAATAGAACAGCCGTCTCCATCCATCCATTGCTTGAGGACCTTTGTGGCGTGGACTTCACTGGAGCACTTCCACCTGCTTTCGTTCTCCTGCTTGATTTTGGTGGAGTGGAACTCATTGTCCTGTTGGTATTGGAATGCTGGACCTTATGGCGAGAAGTTGTTGGATTCCGTTGGCTCATGACAGACAACATCCCTTTTTTCATTTCTCCGGCGGAGTGGTAGTTACCTGAAAGCGCGCTTGTCAGGACACCTTCATATCCTTTGAGCCAGCTGTTTCTATCGATATAAACCGATAGTTGTTTCAGCCCTCCATCTCCACTCTTTTGGAACTGCTTGGGATAGCAGATATGAATCATGATCATTGCCACTGAGAAAAGGTCGTAAGAGGCCTCGGCCTTCCTTGACCCAAGCCCCCAGTATCCCCTGTCAAAAAACTCCGTGAATTCCTTAATTGCACGACCATTAAGTGTCGTACCGCCGACGTCCACGAGACGAACTTTGGGAGGGGTTGCCGTTACGATTAAATTGTCCGGTTTCAGATCCCCAAACACCCATCCCTCTTTATGCAAGGTCTCTAAATCGGTCAGTAATTGGAGAATCAGGATCCCCGCCCACTCCATCCCTCTTTTCTGGACAAAAGAGAGAAGGGACTCGCCTTCTAGGTATTCCATGACATAAAAGGAAAAAGTCTGTTTTCCTTTTCCCTGCTCCCAATCGTCCACATCTAACAAAGAAGGCCCCAGGGAGAACCCTCGGACCTTTGAAAAATGACGCAGTACATTTACCTCGGAAGTGATGGACATGCTGTTTTCGCTTATTTTCAATGCAGCTAAGCCCTTGGAACTCCTCGTTAAATATACATACCCCGTCGCACCGTACCCGAGCATTCTGACAATGGTGTAGCTCCCTTTATGCCATTTTCCGATAATGGTCGTCCCTTGTGGCAGGTTACCTACCGGATTCTTCATAGTATTGTTCATCATCGGAAATCAAGCTCCTCAGGTTACGCGTTTCTTTAAAATAAGGAATGGCTTCTTGGATAGCAGGACCGGTCGGTGTTATCCCACCTGTCGATAGTTTTGGAAAGATGCTGGACAGCGATTCCAGTTTTGGTGTCCAATCCAGGATTTTTTCCACTTCTTGTCGTTTTCCCGGGAAAACAAAGGCTGAAAACTGGTTATCACCGATTCTTGCATTCAAGCTCAGCGCCAGGTCCAATAACGCTTCCTTCACCGTAGGAAGTTTGGACTTCATGCTTGCGCTTGTATCCACGAGAATCAGCACCTGCAGGGAAACCGTTTCACCCAGTTCATCGACAACTTCCATCACTTCCCCGCGTTTTTCCGGTGGAAGGTCTTCCATGGAAGTGTCCGATCCCAAGATCTGTTGAAGCTCCTTATTTATAACCCCCTGTAAAGTTTGGGTCATCGCTTTTCTGGTCACCATCTGGACTGTTTGAGATAAGTTCTTTGCATACACAATCTGACTGACTCCGCCACCAGACATTGCGATCCCCTCTATCTCTTGCATCCCTCTCTCATCTATCGTATCCTCATCCATCACACCGATTACATTCACCGTAATTCCCTGCTCTTTGGCAAGGGCCGCCATGGCAATTGGATCATCCCCTGAATTCGAGCATCCATCCGTAATTAATAGAATCTGTTTCAACGTCCCTTTATACACGTTTCGTCCCCTCCTAATGCGTATAATTTACATTAGCCATCATGGACGAGACGAGCTTATTTTATACCCTCTGCTTTCAATTTATCTTCTAGGATGTATTCACTTCCGCTACTTCCTTTTTGACGAGAAGAGATAGAACAAACTTCAGTTCTGACAGCAATTCAATGGGCTTCACGACCTGCTGATTTCTTCGTTTCTTCATCTGTGTGTACTCGTCAGTCCTTACTGGCACATTATTTTTCCCAATAGTAACCCTGTCCGAATGGATCCCTCTCACTACTCCAACTTGATTGCGTAGCATTCCTGCTTCCTCGATTCCTGCCACTACTGCTACTTGCTTCCTTTCCTGCAACTCCACCTTCATCACACGAGGAACCCCCAATCCTTTCATCACTCCAGATACAACTTTAGCTAAGATTGTCAACACTTAAAGCGCCTCCTTCATCATTTGGTTTTTGGATAAATAGTTATAGGCAGGGATGGCTGCCCATTTCGGAATGTTTCTTTCTATTTTTGCAACTACTATTGTCATATCGTCCTGGATTTGTCCTGATCTTGTTCTGATAACCTCCTCCATAATGATATCTGCTATTTCCTGCGGATCGTCCGTCCTGATTTCGGATACTTTTCGCTTCATCCATAAATCATAGTTCTCTACATGTTTAGGCCCTTCAAAAATTCCGTCGCTCATCATAATCAGCAAATCTCCAGCTTTCAACTGGGCACTAACGACGTCCACATCGAACTCTTGAATGATTCCCATTGGTAGGTTACTGGCTTCAATTTTGATAACTTTATCTCCCCGTTTCACAAAACTTGGAGTCGAACCGACCTTTAAAAATTTTGCTGAGGCATCTTGAAGATCGATCATCGCAAGATCAAGCGTCGTAAATATCTCATCTGTGGTCCTTAATGATAGAACCGAATTGACCGACTTGATGGCCACCTTCTCCTTTATCCCAGACTGAAGAATCTCTTGAAGCAACTTTAAGGTTTCTTTGCTTTCATAGTGCGCACGCTCTCCATTCCCCATTCCATCACTGATGGCGATGGCATATTTCCCATGCCCCAGCTCTATGGTAGAATAGCTATCTCCCGAAATCAGGCCTCCTCCTTTTGCTGCATGTGCAACACCAGTGTTCACAACAAATGCTTTCGCAGAGCCAAAAGATACATGACAATATCCATTGTTATCTGCATTGCATTCCTCCTTTTTCACAATAATATTCTCGTGCAATATATCTGAAAGCATTGGGGCAATGAGCTTCTCGCACTCTCCACGCCCTTCGCAGTATGGAACCGTCATTTCAATATCAACATTCCCCTGCTCAACGCTGTATATTTCCACTTGTTCTATTTCAATCCCGAATGCTTGGAGGGCGTCCAGAATCTGATCTTCCTGGACATAATGATTCTCCCTCTCTCGCTGAATCTCTTTTGCAAAATCCTCCATCACCTGGGAAACACCCATTAATTGATCAGCTACCAACCTCCTACTCTCCATTAATTGTTTTTTCAACTTTTCACTCGCGTGGAACTGGGCTAGCTCGTTTTTGATAACCGTCTTCACTTTTTCGGATTTGACGCAATGGCGATCCCACTCCTTCTGTAGTTTGACGTTCAGGCTAATGGTCCCTTCCTCTGTATCCTCCATTAAATGAGTCATATAATCATAGGTTTTCTGGAAATTCTGTGTCCAGCACTGCTCTTTCTTAAAGCAATTTTGACACGTCTTCTCTGTAACATTACTTAAGAAAAGATCGACTTCCTGTTCTGTATTGGAATGTTCAAACTGAAACTTCGAGAAGCTATTAGAGAGCGCCTGGAAAACGTGTGAAAATTGTTCCACCCTATTTGCCGTGACATCACGGACCTTCCTCATGTATTGCTGTTGCTCCGCTGTGTACTCAGCTGTTCCGGGAATGGATTTAGCCAGGTTGGATATCGCTTTTTGCGGTGTCAGTAAAAAAATAGCAACAGCTACCAGAGATTCCATAATGGTAGGTACAAGTAGCGTCATCCCCTCCCCATAAATGCCAATTAGTAATGTGCCTAGAAGCAGTCCCACCGATACGCCAAGCTTGTTCCCTTCCCGCAGCAGACCTCCTAACAGACCAGCAAATGCCAGTAGGCTCATCTGGTATAAATTGGATACAGTTGCCAAGCTTAATATAAGCCCTGTCACCACTCCGACGGTCGACCCAATGGTGGCCCCAGCCACAAATGCGAAGATCAGCACCAGATATCGAGATAATATATGTTCAATAGAGAGATCATAAGCTGTCCAACCTATGGTACCGGTCAGTACAGATGCAAATAGGATAATGAGACAGATAATTTCTTCCGTTTTGAAGGCTTGTCTCTTTTTTCTCATGGTTATAAGCGGAAGACTCTGAAAGAAGATAAGTGTGAGGATGAACCCTAGCCCTGCCTCCACACCAATCATCAGCCAATCATAGGTTACAATACCTGTTGTAAAGTAGATCATGGTCGTTTTAGAAAGGAAGGCTGATGCAAATACCAGGAACGGTATAGATTTGAGTGGCTCTATTTTTAGTGACCGCGCCCATTTGAAAAGAAGGACAAATAGTATCATCCCGCCTAGAACGTACACCGCCGTTAAAGCTGAAATGGTTGCCGATCCGACCATTAAAGCAATTAATGTGAGACCTGCACGTTTCTTTTTCATAAAATACACAGCTGCGAAAAACGGTAATGCAAAAGGTGTAATCTCATTCAGGATCAGAGCTCGTCCTAGCAAAAATCCGATAAAGACCAAAAGAAATCCCTGGTGAAAAAGTATCGTGGTGAGCTTTGTCTTAGTTGAATGCATCGATTTCATGATCGTTCTTCTGAGTTTTCCCAACTGAACGTTGGAAACCGGTTCCCCCATATCCCTTTCTAGTCCCTGCATGATATCCACTCCCATATTTTATCTATTGGGGTCATTATACAAGCTGAAAAGGAAAAGATTTGTCAAACGAACCCCTCTGAACAGAAGAAAAGTTCGACTTATTACAAGGAAAAGAGGTAAAAGCTGTCATGAAATCATCGCATTTGCCATGCGCTTTCATCAGTTTTTGTAAATTCAAAAGGTAATACCGAAGATAATGTTCTAATTTTTCTTACATTTTTAAAATGTGTTGACATATGTTTGATAAGTTAGTATGATAACTCTTGTGTCTTGTGAGGGATATGTAAATTTGGCGGTGTAGCGACGAGCGATACTTCCACGAATTTACTACGAGTTGTCCCTACAGATTCACTTCCCTGAATTAACTTGCAGAGGAAGAGACACGGACCAGTAACAACGGTGCCTGTGAATCCTATATGAAATACTTTATAATTTTGGCGGTGTAGCTCAGCTGGCTAGAGCGTACGGTTCATACCCGTGAGGTCGTGGGTTCGACTCCCTCCGCCGCTACCAACTTTATAAGGCCCATTGGTCAAGCGGTTAAGACACCGCCCTTTCACGGCGGTAACACGGGTTCGAATCCCGTATGGGTCATAATATAAAAGCTGTCACAGCTTCAGGATAAAACCTGATTCTGTGGCAGCTTTTTTGTATTTGCTGAAATCAATAAGAAAAATCTGGCAAAAACCGCCGGCCCGTTTTAGTTACTTGGTTATGCTCCGCTGTTGATTTCCGCAAATGGCTTCGCTTTCCTAGGGGCGCTGCTGGAGCCTCCTCGGCTCCGCCTGCGGGGTCTCCACCAAGCACTATCTCCCTCAGGAGTCTTCGCCTTTTGCTCCAATCAACAGCTCTAGATAATTAGAACGAAACGTTATTGCTTTTACAGTTAACTCAGGTAAATACCATACCTCTACAAAAATCCTTAAGGTTAATGAAGTCATCTTGTTGATTGAAGTGGAAGGCGCGCAGACGCCCGCGGGAGGAAGGGACAGGTGAGACCCCGCAACGTAGTGAGGAGGCTCACGGACCGCCCGCAGGCAAGCGAAGCGCCTGGAACGGAAATCAACAGGATTTTATACTTTCTTATCTTTTCAAAAAAACACGCCCCTCAAAGATTCAGGGCGTGTTCAAACGTTAAGTTTTTATATATGAGATTTTCAGCAGCAAGTTACTTTCTACTTGCTCCACGACCTCCACGTTTTGATTCCGTGCTACGCTTCAGGGTAGTTAAACGATCTTCACTATCCTTCAAGAACCTTGCCATTTTTTGCTCAAAGTTTTCCTTTGGACGGAATTCTTCTCTTTTCCCTCTTGGTGGTCGTTGATTAGAGCGTTGTTGGCTGTTATTCGGACGTTGTGACGGTGCAGCAGAACGTGGTTGTGGCTCACGATAAGTGTCGCTTGCCTTTTTAATGGATAGACCGATTTTGCCATCCTTCTCCACGTTAATCACTTTCACCTCTACTGCATCACCAACTTTTAGATGGTCGTTAATATCCTTCACATAGTTGTCTGCTACTTCACTAATGTGAACAAGACCAGTTGATCCTCCTGGCAACTCAACGAACGCGCCAAAATTAGTTATACCTGTTACCTTACCCTGTAACTTGCTGCCTACTTCGATTGACATAAAAAAAATGCTCCTCCTTAAAATCATAAAAATAAATCACTTTACCTACCATTATACCTAGAGCAAAATTGAGGTGTCAATATGACGACTAATCTGATGACGAATCGTCTGGTATATTGAAGATGATTTCATCATCTTCTGACATGAAATAATCCCTACGTGCGATTTTCGCAATATAATCATCATCGTTCAGTTTTACAATTTCCTCTTCTAAACGCTGCTGTTCTTTTTCCAATTTGGCCAGCTCTTGTTCGACGACTTCTTTTCTATCCTCTTTCTCCTGGAGAATAGCACGTTGATCTAAGAGTGTTTTCCCCATTAGTATTCCAAAAACTAATGCTAAACAAAAGAATAATGATAAACGGCGATAAAGTCCACGGCGTCTTTTCTGCTGCTTTAACTGCTGGTCCTGTTTTTGTTTGGAATAATCGGAATGGATTTTTGATACCTTTTCATCTCTTGCCGCGCTCATCTTATCATTCCTCTCCTAGCGCTTTTTCCAAAAGTTCTTTACTCTATTCATTATACTATGTTTCCTATTCTTTACTAGTGTAAAAAATCCTTCAAGTTTTTTGAAAAGTATGTGTAAATATTTTTTTACAACGTTTGGGACCAGCTTCCATATTAGCATACCAATCCACTTAAAGGGTAATGCACAAATTTTGACAATCCTCCAAACCACAAGTAGTAGAACACGCAATGTGGAATGGACGAACTTCCAAATGCCTAGCAAAATAATGATAAGGGCTTGTACCAATAGTTGAATAGGCTTGATGACAAGCATACGCACAAGTTTTTCCAGGAAACGGTATAAACTGATTACAAGTTGAATGATAGTTTCAAGCAAACTTAAGTAGAAGTAACGGAATATGCTCTGGTAGGCTGCAAAGCCACACACGAGTGCGATGAGGATATAGAAACGAAGCTCACCTTCATTGACTAGCAGCAGGACATAGAAAGTAATAAGGCCTTGCAAGAGCCAAAAAAGGATATCGTGAATGAAGACTATCCATTTGGCTCTTTTTTCCCGCTTCAGAAAACGCCCATACGTATCGATGGACGCTCCTAGCCATGCCCCCACACCGATCATGGCAAGCATTGTATAAAGCTGGATGCTTAGTGTCATTTGAACAACTTACTAAAGAACCCTTTAGCTTTCTCCGCCTGTTGATCGTCCAGATAAATGATTTCCATGATCTTTCCTTTGATCGAGACGACGCCCTTTTCCACATCAAGGTTTTTCATCTGGAGATTTTGTCCTCTTACAGATAGAAAACCCATGACAGTTTCCAGCAAAAACTCTTCATTATCGAAACTTTCCACTTGCTTTACACCTGAGATATCCAACATTCTGCGGCTTCTCATTACGATGTCTTGCTCTTGGACAGTCTGCTTATTTCCTTGATTTGGATCATAGTATTGATTCATATTCATCCCTCACCTATTCATTACTTGAAGATAGTACATATATATGAGAAGGATGAATTTTTAGAACAAGCCTGCCGTCTACTCTTCTGTTTGTTCCACTCTTTCTTCTTTCACGATTGTGTACATCATGGCAGCTTCTTCTTTTTTGGCATTTTCCTGAATGTTATCCACTGATGCAGTCACAATTTTCTGGCCGAAATGTATTTTCAGCTCATCTCCCGCTTTCACATTGCTGCTCGCTTTAGCCTGAACGTCGTTAATATAAATTCTGCCCTGTTCAGCCACTTCTTTTGCGAGTGTGCGACGCTTGATGATTCTCGATACTTTCAAAAATTTATCTAAACGCATGGTCTTTCTCCCCCTATATTATAACCCGTTCTTTTTAGCTTCTTCCCAGATTTCATCCAATTGCTCTAATGAAAGATTCTCGATTGGTTGCCCTAATTCCTTTACCTTTTTTTCAATAAATGTAAACCTGCGGTAAAATTTCCGGTTGGTTAGGCCCACCGCTTCTTCCGGATCGATTTTATAGTATCTTGCAATGTTGACGAGTGCAAAAAGCACGTCCCCAAGTTCTGCTGCTACACGCTCCGAAGTTGGATCCAGTGCCAGCTCTTCCTGCAGCTCCTGTATTTCTTCCTTCACCTTTTCCCACATTGGCGCCACATCGTCCCAGTCAAACCCGACCTTGCCGGCTTTTTTCTGGTATTGATATGCTTTTGTCAAATTAGGAAGCCCTTTTGCAACCGAATCGAGAATGGACTGCTCAGCCCTTTCGCCTTTTTCCTCGGCTTTAATCGCTTCCCAATTGGTGACGACCTCATCTGCATCTTCCACTGAAGTGTCAGCAAAGACATGGGGGTGTCTGCGGATCATCTTTTCATTGATCCCTTCGATTACATCCTCTATGCTGAAGTAACCTTCATCCTCCCCGATCTGGGCATGGAGCATCACCTGCAGTAGAACATCCCCAAGCTCCTCGATGATTCCATCCGTGTCCTCCTCATCAATGGCATCCAGCAGCTCATAGGCTTCCTCTATCAGATACTTTTTCAAGGATTCGTGGGTCTGTTTCTGATCCCATGGGCAGCCGCCTGGACCTCTTAATATCGCAATGGTCTTGCGGAAGGAGGAAAACTGTTTATAAAGAAGTTCCTCCTCATTCACAGCAGGAACATATACGCTCGTTAGATTGTTGATCTCTGCCACACGATCCAATTCATACAAAGGTACCTCTGTGATCTGCTCCATGGAAGATCCCGCTGCCGTTACAATTGTTACTGGATAGTCATCAGGCAGTAGCTCCATTAAGGTGAGCTTCACTTCTGATGCAATGAAGGCGTCGTACACCTGACAAAATATCATCGCCTGAGTAGGTTCGATTGCATCCTTCACGAGTGCGGTTGCATCGTGGAACTGAAAGCCATCGATCGGGTCGAGCCCCACGGCTGTGAACATCGGATCTAGGAAGCTTTGCCCTCCTTTTATATCGAGCTTGATGATTCCTTCCCTTTCTTTATCCAACAGGATCTGTACTGTTTTTTCCGCCACCAGCGGATGCCCTGGTACCGCATAGACGATTTCTTGTTGTTCACTATGCGCTAGTAGCTCTTCTGCAATTCTTTCATATACCGTGCCGAATTCGCCCTCCTGTTCGTAGATTGCATCGAACGACTGGTAGACGAGCCCTTCTTTCTCTAGTTCCGCGATTACGGGGTGTTCTTTTGTGCGGAGGTAAAGGTGTTCCGTCTTCATTAATTGCTTGTAGACTCCCATTGGAAGCTGTTCGAAGTCACCTGCACCAAGGCCTAGAACCTTTATCACATTCATATATGGTCACCAACTTTTTTGTTTTATTTATAAAAATTCGTATTAACTCCCTGTTTCCTTTTCGTTTCAGGTGTTCGCTTTCCGCGGGGCGGTGCTTGTGCCTCCTCGCTTCACTGCGGGGTCTCAAGTCTACCGCTACCTCCCGCCGGAGTCTCTCACCTTGCACTTCAGTTAACAGGGGGAACATTTAAAAATGGATTAGATTTTTACTAGTTTCACCAGTTTTTTTCCTAACGGGAGAAGCAAGAGCTCCTCTCTAGTAAAGAAGTGGTTTTTTATCAACATTAATAGATAGATGGTTCCGCCAATTCCTACTCCCAGTAAGCTCTGGATGGTGGCCAGTGGCCGACTGTGGCCAATAAATGCGTCCGTGAGTAAAAGATAGAGCGCCAAAGCGGCGGACATCACGGCGATACTCACAAGCAACGGAATGGTTGGCATTCTCTCAAAAATGGAGGTTCCCGTCTTCTTTTTCAAAGCCAGGACCAACATAACAGCAACCGAACCGAAGGCGATCAATGTACTGCTTGCCGCTCCCATTGTTGAATAGGAGGGTATTAAAATGACATTAAGTAAATATTTTAGTCCAATTCCAATTACCACAAAAAGGGCAGGAAGATAGGTGTTTCCAAGTCCCTGCAAGATAGCCGCTGCTGTTAGGGCGATACTACAAAACAGAATCGACAAGCCAAGTACTAGTAGAACGTTGTAGCCTTCTTCATTGGAAAAAAGCATCATATTTACTGGTTTGATCAGCCATGCAAGACCTACAGCCGCCCCAGCACCGACACCGATGCTGACACGAATCGAGAGGCTTATTTTCTCTTTTACTTCCGCTTCTTTCCGCTTCGAAAGGATTATATATGGAACAAGGGATAATGAGAAGGCAGTAGCTACCACTGTACCAAGCTGGATAAGAGGCTGCCCCCTGTCATATACGCCTTTCAGCTCTTTGGCACTCTGAGCATCAACCCCGCTTTCCAATAGCCATGCATAGATGGTAAACGCATCGACCATTTGAAAAAGAACCAACAATAGAGAACTGATACAAATCGTAAAGCCTTGAAGCAAAAGGACCTTTACAATAGATTTCGAAGACGGAAGCATTTTTGTAGTTACAAACGTTTGTTTCTGCTCCCTTTTCCTTCTTTGATAAAAGGACAACAGTACCAGGACCGCAGCAAACCCTCCTGCTACCGAACCGAAAATGGCACCTGCGCCAACTTCATAAAGCGAAAAGCCCGCGTTCACCAACAGGTAGGATAGCACCAGGATGGTTCCAACTCTGATCAACTGTTCACTTACTTGGGAAACGGCTGTCGGAGTCATCTCTCCAAGGCCCTGAAAGCTCCCACGCCACACGGAGACTAATGGCAGCAACAGAAAGGAGAATGCCACAATTTTTATTAATATCGCAAGCTCGATATCTCCCATAAAGGCAGCCACGTGCGGTGCACCAAAGTAAAGGAGCAAGAAAAAAGCCAAACCTAGCAACGTAAGAAAAAAGAAAGATACCCATCGGATTTTTCTTGCTGCCTGTTCCCTGGTCTCTTCAGGATGTTCTGCAATAATTTTAGAGATTACGACCGGAAAACCATATGTAGATAAAATAACGGCTACCCCAAAGAAGGGATATACCTGCTGATAAATATAGAATCCTACATCTCCTACGATGTTCTGAAAAGGAACGCGATATGCTGCGCTAAGGATTTTGGTGAGGATTCCTGCAATGGTTAGAATCATTGCGCCCCTCCAGACCTTTTGATAGGAGTGTGGTGATAAATCATTCATAAAAAGCCCGCCTTAAAGGTATTCGTGCAATTGTATAATTATAGCATATTTTTGAAAGGCTCTTTTCTCAAAGATTGTTGCTATTCACTAGTAAAAAGTCGGTTATTGGACTTTTTACGACTTATTTACTCTAAAATAGGCATGTAGTTTACTCTCGATACTCGAGAAAAGAGCACGACCGTAAGGAATATAACGGTTGGTTTATAAAAACGAAAAAACAACAAAGTTTACGAAAACAGCCTTTTGAAAAAAGTTTGTGTGGTACACGCCCCAAAGAAAAGAAGCAGCAGATCGAATATCTGCTGCTTCCACCTAATATTAGTGCTCCATCTGTCTTGCTAAGAAGCCGGCAGCTGTTTCCACAGCTTTCTGTTCCACTTCACCAAGAGATTTATCTTTGGACATGATAACGACTGCACCTATTGGATCTCCGTTAGCTACGATAGGTCCAATGGTATAAGATGCTAGCGTTTCTGTGTGCCCATCGACAATTGCCACTTGTTGTTCATCCGTTTTCAATACGGAATTTCGGTCTTCCATGGATTTCTCCACGACTTCGCTGACGCTTTTGCTCAAATATTCCTTTTTGGAGCTGCCAGCGACGGCAATGAACGTATCGCGATCACAGATTAATACAGGGTGTCCCAGACTATCATAGAGAGCTTCGGCATATTCCTTAGCAAAATCGCCAAGCTCACTAATCGGAGAGTATTTCTTTAAGATTACCTCTCCATCCCGATCGACAAAGATTTCAAGCGGGTCACCCTCGCGAATACGCAGGGTTCTTCTTATTTCTTTAGGAATTACAACGCGACCGAGGTCATCAATACGACGAACTATACCAGTTGCTTTCATTTCTTAGGTTGCCTCCTTCATCCGATGATAAAAAGAGATGAGTTAAATTGGTGGAATTGATCAAGATGTCCTGATTTTGAAGAATTCACCATTCGTTGAAGTTAGTATCCTACACTCAGGGAGTTATATACATGTTGGAAAAGTTTTTTTCTGATAGTAAATTCCCCCAGTATTTATATAGACAACTTTTCACAAACTCAAACCTTTTAGGAAGCATTTACACTTTCTTTTTTAACTTTTTCTAATCCTTTTATCATAGAAATGGCAATATATATCCACTCTTCTGTCGAAGTTCGCTTGGTCTGGATGACAATCTTCAGCTTCTTACCTTCCATCCCCAGGCTGACCATTCTGCCAAATTCATTTCCAAGCAAGAAAAGCTTCTGTCCATCAATGAGTTCACTGGCTTCCTCAGAGAGGAGGATGACGAGATCCTGTTTTGTTTGCTTGACGTAATCCACTTTTTCTTTAAGACCGTGCACCCTCATTTCTGACACTTGGAACAAATAATCGACCTCTTTAGGATAGTTTCCAAAACGGTCTTTCATTTCATCCTGTAGCTCTACGAGGTCTTCCTGTGTTTCTAGTCCCCTGAATCGTTTATACATATCAATCTTTTGTTTACTGTCCGCAATGTAGGATTCCGGAATATAGGCATCAAGCTCCACATCAATGGAAATCTCATGTGCCTTCTTCGTTTCTGTAGGTGCTTGGCGCTGCTCAATTGCTTCTTTTAGCATCTGGGAGTACATATCAAAACCGACTGAGTCGATAAAGCCATGCTGTTGGGCGCCAAGCAGATTGCCAGCTCCACGGATGGAGAGGTCACGCATAGCGATTTTAAAACCGGATCCAAGCTCTGTGAACTCTTTTATAGATTGCAATCTTTTCTCGGCCACTTCCGTCAGCACTTTATCTTTTCGATAGGTGAAATAGGCATAGGCCACACGATTTGATCTTCCTACACGTCCTCTTAGCTGGTAGAGCTGTGACAATCCCATCCGGTCGGCATCAAAGACGATCAGGGTATTTACATTAGGTATATCCACCCCTGTCTCGATGATGGTTGTACTAACAAGCACTTCCGCCTCCCCTTCGAGGAATTCGATCATCACCGACTCCAATTCATTCTCGCTCATTTTCCCATGAGCATATGTGACACGGGCGTCCGGAACCAGCATGGAGATCTCATCAGCCTTCCGCTCGATATCCTCCACTCTGTTATATAAGAAGTAAATCTGACCGCCGCGCGCCAGCTCCCTTTCAATCGCTTCTTTTACCAGGTTTCCGTTATATTCCATGACATATGTTTGGACAGGGAAGCGGTTTTCCGGCGGTGTTTCAATGACTGACAGATCACGGACACCAAGCATCGACATATGAAGCGTCCGAGGAATCGGGGTTGCCGTCAATGTAAGTACATCAATATTGGCTTTGAGCTGTTTGATTTTTTCCTTGTGGGTGACTCCAAAACGTTGCTCCTCATCAATAATCAGTAATCCCAAGTCCTTATATTTAATATCCTTGGATAATAATCGGTGTGTTCCTATGACTATATCAACCGTTCCATTTCCTAGCCCCTTCATCGTTTCCGTCTGCTGTTTTCTCGAACGGAAGCGGCTCATGAGCCCAATATTTATCGGGTACTCCTGGAATCTTTCCCGTATGGTTTCATAATGCTGTTGTGCCAGAATGGTTGTTGGCACCAATAGGGCCACCTGTTTGCCATCTGCTATGGCCTTAAATGCCGCCCTGATTGCGACCTCTGTTTTTCCATAACCCACATCACCACATAACAAGCGGTCCATAGGGCGTGTTTTTTCCATATCCAGTTTAATTTCATGAATCGAGCGCAACTGATCTTCTGTTTCCTGATACGGGAAGGTCGCTTCAAATTCCCGTTGCATCTCCCCGTCCGGTGAAAAGGTATGCCCGACACTGGCTTCTCTTTCGGCATACAGCTTGATGAGATCGTCGGCAATATCCTGAACAGAAGATTCCACCTTGCTTTTTACCTTTTTCCAGTCTGTTCCACCCAATTTATAGACTTTCGGTTCTTTTCCTTCTGATCCCACATATTTCTGGACCTGGTCTATCTGCTCGACAGGTACATAAAGCTTGTCGGAGCCTTGATATTTTATATGAATATAATCTTTATGAAGCCCATTAATATCGAGTGTTTCAATTCCCAGATACTTTCCGATGCCGTGGTTGATATGAACCACATAATCGCCCACATTCAGTTCCGAATAGTTCTTGATGCGTTCTGCATTGGAAAGCTTCTGCCTGTTTTTTGGCTTCTTAGCCTTCTTTTTGAAGAGCTCTTCCTCAGTAATGACCGCAAGCTTTTGCATGGGCAATTCAAATCCGGAGTGCAGATCTCCCTCTAGAATTTGAACCTCTCCATGAGCAAATGCCGATCCTTTTGAAAGCTTTCGGATATCCATTTCATAATCTGCAAATACAGTCTCCAATTTTTCCATCCGTTCCTGATTGGAAGCAAGGACCACCACAGCGTAGTTGGCCTTTCTCCAGCGGTCCACTTCGGATTTCAATAGATGCATCTGCCCGTGGAAATGTTGCATGCTCTTAGAGGACATACTGATCAGGTTTTCAGGATGAGTATGTGGTACCGCTCTTAAGAACAGCGATAAATAAAGGAACGGATGCTTTTTGCTATGTACAATCTGTGCAAAAGAATGTGAGAACGTCAAATCATGCACCGCTTTTCCTTCTGTCAAAAGCTCCACAAGCCACTCCGCTTCCTCTTTGTCCAGACTCTCTGCCGTTTCATGGATACGGCTGATTTCATCCATGATTACCATGCCGCCTTCAGGAAGATAATCTAGTAAACTAGCTGGCGTATTATAAAAGAAAGAGAGGTATTTGTACAACTCAGAAAACACTTGTCCATTGCGTATCTGCTCTATTTCATAGGAGATATTTTCCGTTAACAGCTGTTTCACTTTCTCGTTTTTCACTTTTTTTATTGTTTTCGCCAATTCTTTTTCTAGAGTTTCCCGTCCATTAGCAAGCTCTTGGTCAGTCAGAAGCATTTCGGTGGCTGGTCCGATGGTGACTTTATCCATACTCTTTTGTGACCGTTGATCGTCCACGGTAAAATAGCGGATGGACTCCACCTCATCATCAAAAAGCTCGATACGTACCGCATACTCCTCTGTAATGGGGTATATGTCGATAATTCCCCCTCTGATGCTGAAGTCACCTGGCGTTGCGACCATGCCCACGCGTTGATAACCAAACCTGACTAAGCGTTCTGCGAAGTTATCCATTTCCATCGTCTTTTCCACTTCAATGGTCAACAATGTCTGCTGCCATTTGTCCATGGATGGAAGGATCCGTTTCAAGCCTGCAATCGGTGCAATGACAATACCATTCTTTCTAGATGACCAGTGATTAAGTGCATCTACTCGCTGAGCCTTTAGTTCAGGGCTTGCAATACCGATTTCCGCTGCCAATACATCGTTGACCGGATACAAGTAGAGTTCATCCTCTGGCAGAAAACCCGCAAGGTCATCGTACACCTTTTGTGCATGATATAGATTATGCGTGATGAGCAAGATAGGCGCTTTTCTCTCTTCATACAACGCAGCTATCAGCATGGATCGTGCTGAATTGGATATTCCTGAAACCAACTGTTCATTCAAGCCTTCCTGCAAGCCGACCAGAACCGATTGGAAATCGTCATTTTCACTGAAGTATGGAATGAATCCTTTCATAACAGCACCCCCCTCTCTCAATTGTTTCGGTATATTTATCATTTCGTTTCCTAGACGCAAAAAGGCTTTGGTATCCCACCAAAGCAAATCTATTGTATAAACCGTTCTTGTTCATGCCAGCTTGGATTTCGATCCAGCGCTTCTTGGCAATCCTCACAAATTGTTTTAACATGTACATCACCATTTTGTTGATATGCTATCATTTCATGTCGTTCCGAATCTGACAATTGATGAAAACCCAGTTCTTCCGTGAACACCGACTTGGATTCAATGGTCCCGACCTTATAGCCGCAATGCCTGCAATGATAATGGATAGACATCTTCTTCCCCCCTCATATACCAGGCTCTTTTCGATAGGATTGATGGGGTATGCAATAATTACACATACTCACCAGCAGCAAAACTGCGAAAATGGCCCCTTTTATCACTAGTATAAACAGGGGGAAACATTGTTATACAAGATCGCTTGCACCAGGTGTATGAACTCCGGAAAGACAGTCAGACTTCTTTACATTTCTATTACTGATTAAATGTATTCATTACTTGCAGAAAATCTTTGGACAGATGTTCCTCACAGGCTTCAGTAGCTTTCTTCACACTATCATCAATGGCAGGGCGTTCTTCTGAGTGGAATTTGCCCAACACATAGTCGGATATGGACGGTCCATTTTTCGGACGATCAATTCCCATTCTGATTCGGTTGAAATTTTGTGTCTGCAGATGTTGTATCAATGATTTTATTCCATTATGCCCACCTGCACTCCCCTTCTGTCGCAGGCGCAGTTTCCCTGCAGGCAAATCAAGGTCGTCATAGATTACCACTAGATCCTCTACATCAAGCTTGTAGAAGTCCAATAACTGGCGTACACACTCACCTGATAAATTCATATATGTAAGAGGCTTCACCAATAGTACCTTTTCACCGTTTATCATACCTTGGCCAAATATTCCTTTGAACTTGGATTGCGTCAACGGGATACTCCATTTCTCCGCTAATTCATCTATCACCATAAAGCCGATATTATGCCTTGTTTCTTCATATTGACGGCCTGGATTTCCCAGCCCAACAAAAACCTTCATTTTTTCTCCTCCTGAAACCTCTTCCTCTATTCCAAATAAGGAACGCAAAAATTTCTTCATGGATACCTCCCACAAACCTATTCGCTATCTACCATTTTACTTGAACCTGACGTGAAAAGGAAATAAGAAGAATGGAAATGCAAATCTTCTATATCCGAATGGATTG
Source organism: Bacillus sp. LL01 (assembly GCF_001037965.1). Classification (NCBI taxonomy): domain Bacteria; kingdom Bacillati; phylum Bacillota; class Bacilli; order Caryophanales; family Bacillaceae; genus Bacillus; species Bacillus sp. LL01. The sequence goes on from NZ_LFEL01000010.1 coordinate 34,208, forward strand.
GGGTTAACTCCCTGTTGATTTCCGTTTCAGGCATTCGCTTTACGCGGGGCGGTGCTCCTTAAACAAGAGAAAAGACGTAACCCATAAGGTTACGCCTCCTCCTCTGTGCTTTCACTTTTTTCTCTGCCTTCTACAAGTTCAGGCTCGCCTGGTTCTTGCTCTTCGCCAGGGTCAATTTCTTCCTCTTGTCGCGGAGGTAAGATGGAAGCAACCACTTCATCTTCTTCGTGATTAAAGCTATATTTGCCTGATGTGTCCAAGTCACCGATAGAGATGTTTTCATTCACTTGAAGCTCGGATACATCCACATCGATATATTCTGGAACATTATTCGGAAGTGATTTGATAGATACTTCGTGAAGCACTTGTTGCAGTACTCCTCCATCCTTCACTCCTGCAGCATCTCCTGTAACATGAACCGTGACATCCACATCAATCTCAGATTTGAAATCGACTACATGGAAATCCAGGTGGACGAATTCCAAACTTTTCAGTGGATTGATTTGATAATCGTAAAGCATTACTTTTCGCTTATCTGAACCGATCTCAAGTGAAATGATGCCGTTTCGTCCGGTTTCACGAATCGTTTTAATAAATTCTTTACTATCGACAGTAATAGATTTATTTTCTGTATCATTCCCATATACAACCGCTGGAATTAATCCTTCCTCACGGACTTTCGTTCTTGAAGATCTTTTGAATTCTGTACGTTCATTTGCATGTAATACTGACATTCTAATCACCTTCCTGGGAAAATAAAATACTTGTCTCTCATACAATTTCCCCAACTTCAGGAAGGTTAAACATAATCTAATAAGATTAATCGAATAAAGTACTTACAGATTTCTCTTCATGAACACGGATAATTGCTTCTGCAATAAGTTTTGCCACGGATAGCTGCGTGATTTTTTCTACCTTTTTCTCTTCCGGTAATGAAATGGTGTTGGTAACAACCAATTCTTTAATTCTGGAATTTTGGATACGTTCAATCGCCGGACCTGATAGAACCGGATGTGTACAGCATGCATACACTTCCTTCGCTCCATTTTCAATCAGGGCATTAGCTGCTAATGTAATCGTACCGGCTGTATCGATCATGTCATCAATCAAGATTGCCGTTCTTCCTTCAATATGACCAACAATGTTCATGACTTCCGCAACATTGGGGCGAGGTCTGCGTTTGTCAATGATGGCGATTGGTGCTTTCAGACGGTCTGCCAGTTTTCTGGCTCTTGTTACTCCACCATGGTCAGGAGACACGATAACAAGGTCTTCTAGTTCTTTGCTGTCAAAGTACTCCGCCAAAATAGGAACTCCTATTAAGTGATCAATTAAGATATCAAAGAATCCTTGAATCTGTGGCGCATGCAGATCAAGCGTAATAACGCGGTCCGCTCCAGCAGTTTCCAGAAGGTTTGCCACTAATTTGGCAGTAATCGGCTCACGTGCTCGTGCTTTACGGTCTTGTCTACCGTAACCGTAGTATGGCATCACAATGTTGATTGTTTTTGCAGAGGCGCGTTTAAGTGCATCAATCATAATAAGCGTCTCCATTATATGTTCATTCACTGGTGCGCTTGTAGATTGGATAACATACACATCACAACCACGGATACTTTCTTCAATGTTGATTTGAACCTCTCCATCACTGAAACGAGCTACCGAGCATTTCCCAATTGGAACACCCACATGTTGTGCAATTTCTTCTGCTAAGGCTGTATTGGAATTTAACGTGAAAATCTTTAGATTAGAATCGGCATACTTTGGCATGATAACTTGAACCCTCCGCTAGGTTTATTTAATGGCTTTATTTTGTGACTCTGTTAACACCGCTGTTGATTTCCGCACCGGGCTTCGCTTTCCTAGGGGTGCTGCTGGAGCCTCCTCGGCAAGCCTGCGGGGTCACAAGTTACCGCTAGCTCCCTCAGGAGTCTTCGCCCTATGCTCCAATCAACAGCTATAAAACACTCTACATCATCAGAATCATTTTATAGAACTTTATAAGAGCCTATTTATTGTGAAGCTTTCCTACATAGTTTTCTTTATTCACTTGACGCGCGCGAGCTATCGACAGCGCTTCTCCAGGTACATCTTCTGTTATGGTGGATCCTGCTGCAACATAGGCGTTCTTACCGATTGTCACAGGCGCCACCAAGTTGGAATTGCAGCCTACAAAAACTCCATCTTCAATCTTTGTTAAATATTTGTTTTTTCCATCATAGTTGACTGTGATCGAACCGCATCCGAGATTCACATCAACTCCAACTTCAGCGTCCCCGATATAGCTAAGGTGAGAAGCCTTGCTTCCATTTCCGAAGGTCGCTTTTTTCACTTCTACAAAGTTGCCAAGCTTCACTTCATTCCCAATTTTGGATTCTGGTCTAACATGGGCAAACGGTCCTATGTTTACATCGTTTCCGATTCCGCTGTCATGCGCCACTGATTGGCGAATGATTGTACGGTCCCCTATTTTGCAGTCTTTAATTTCAGAGTTCGGACCGATTGTGCAATCTTCTCCTATTTGGACAGCACCCAAAATGACGGTCCCAGGGTTGATGACAGTATCCCTGCCAATCACTGCATCTGCAGAAATATACGTATTGTCCGGATCTATGATGCTTACTCCATTGACCATATGTTTTTTGTTGATTCTTTTCTTCATTGTTTTTTCCGCTTGAGAAAGTGCTACTCGGTCATTGACTCCAAGCGTTTCATCAAAGTCCAATGTCTGATAGGCAGAAACGATATCACCTTGTTCTTTCAAAATTTCTATGACATCCGGCAGGTAGTACTCACCTTGAACGTTGTCATTGGAAACATTGTTAAGAGCTGTAAAAAGAGCTTCGTTATCAAAGCAGTATGTGCCAGTATTGATTTCTGTCACCTTCCGCTCTTCCTCACTCGCATCTTTGTGCTCCACGATTTTCCCGACATGTCCTTCATTGTTACGGATAATTCGTCCATAACCAGTAGGATCTTCCGCATAAGCTGTAAGAATAGTAGCCTTCGCTCCAGTGTTTTCATGCAAATCAAGCAGTTCCTGCATCGTTTCTGGTGTGATAAGTGGAGTATCTCCACAAATAACCAAGGTTACGCCTTTTTTATCCTGTAACATCGGTGCGGCTTGCATGACAGCATGTGCCGTTCCCAGTTGCTCTGCTTGCAGGGCGTATTCACTCTTCGTTCCCAGATGGCTTTTTACTGTTTCCGCTCCATGTCCAACCACTGTCACTATTTTTTCAAAGTTCAGTGCAGATACATGATCGACTACATGTTGTACCATCGGTTTGCCACAAACAGGATGTAACACTTTATATAATTTAGATTTCATCCGTGTACCTTGACCAGCTGCTAATATTACGGCATATCGATTTATCATAACGGCCTCCATTTTCACCTAATTATCCATTACGAATATATCCTAAAACGGTGCCTATTTCAAGGAAGTACACGAAAGTACATTTTTTTGACAAATAAGTAGGCTCTTTTCTTAAAGTTTCTGGCTATTAACAACAAACTTTGAGAAAAGAGTCTTCTAAAATGGCTCTTTTCTCAAAGTTTGTTGCTATTCACTAGTAAAAAGTCGGCTATTGGACTTTTTACGGCTTATCTACTCAAAAATAGGCATGTAGTTTACTCTGGATACCCGAGAAAAGAGCACGACAGTAAGGAATATAACGGTTGGTTGATAAATACGAAAAAGCAACAAAATTTACGAAAACAGCCTCTAATATCCAGCCAAAAGAAAAAACAGGCTCTAAAAAAACTCAGCCTGTTTCATCTTCTATCGATTAAGAAGCTCCTGCTTCTTCGTATTCTACTTCTAATTCGCCTAAGCGGTGGTATTCTGTTAGAACCGCTTCCTGAATTTTTCCACGCGTTCCGGAATTGATCGGATGCGCGATATCACGGAATTCCCCATCCGGCGTACGTTTACTTGGCATCGCAACGAACAAGCCGTTGTTTCCATCAATTACACGGATGTCATGAACAACGAATTCATGATCCAACGTGATGGATGCGATAGCTCTCATGCGACCATCGGTATTTACGCGGCGTAATCTTACGTCTGTTACTTCCATTCTGCTCACCACCTTTTGTCCCAATAAAAAACTTAGTATTATAAATTCTCTAAATTTTCTAGAATTCCTTCTTATTTTCAAAAATTTTTTTGAAAATTTTGGGCAAAATGGTGTAAAAAAGAACAGATTCTATTTTACTAGTGCGATTACTTCTATTTCTACAAGAACATCTTTCGGCAATCGTGCCACTTCGACACAAGATCTTGCGGGCTTATGTGTATGAAAGTACTCACCATACACCTCGTTGATTTCCCCGAACTGGTTCATATCTTTAATGAAAACAGTTGCTTTCACTACCGTTTCCAAAGAAGCGCCAGCCTCCTCCAATACAGCCTGCAAGTTTTTAAACACCTGATGCGTTTGTGCCTTTACATCCCCTTCAAGCAATTCGCCGTTAGGCAATAACGGTATCTGACCGGAGCTGTAAAACAGGTTATTGACTGTAATCCCCTGGGAGTATGGACCTATTGCTTTTGGAGCAGCGTCTGTATGAACAACTTTCATTTCCTTACACACCCTTTACTTAAACTTTATATTGTCTTGCACATGTTGAAGATAATTACCTTGTTGCACTTCAATATGACGGTCTCTTTCTTTTACTTTATCAAGCTTGACCAATGAAACATAATCATCGATAAGACGTTCTTCAATATTTTCCGATTCTACGAGGATTCCGATTCCAGCTACGTTGGCTTGGAATTCAGCAAGCAGATTTACCATCCCACTTACGGTTCCTCCCGCTTTCATGAAGTCATCTATAATTAATACGTTAGACCCCGTTTCCAAGCTTCGTTTTGCTAGTACCATCGTTTGAATCCGCTTGGATGAACCGGAAACATAATTAATGCTTACGGTGGAGCCCTCCGTTACCCTGCTGTCACGTCTAACAATGACAACCGGTACATTTAAGAAGCTTGCGACTGCATGAGCAAGAGGAATGCCTTTAGTGGCCATCGTCATGACAATATCCACTTTTTTATGACTGAATGCTGTTGCAAACATCTTCCCCACTTTATTTAATACTTTCGGGTTCCCAAGGATGTCCGTCATATACAGGTAGCCGCCAGGAAGCAACCTTTCCGGCTTTGCGATCAATCCACACAGTTCCTCAAGATATGCAGACGCCTCTTCATGACTTACATATGGAATATACCGCACACCCCCGGCAGCGCCAGGTACGGTAACTAGCGTTCCTATTCCCTGCTGTTCGAACGTTTGTTTAATGATTCCCAGATCTTCACTGATGGAAGACTTCGCGGACCCATAACGGTCTGCAAAGAAGGAAAGCGGAACTAATCCTTGTGGATGCTGCAGTAAATAATGTGTCATGTCCACAAGACGACCACTTCGACGTAATTTCATGCTTTTTCCTCCTAAAATCCGAATATTCTAATGTAAATATAACATTAATATACGGATTTAATCAAGACTGTTCCGCTCCCCAAGAATCCTGACGGCAAACACCTGGTCGCAAAAGCCTCTTAGGCCATTGTAGATACGGTGCATTCTTGAGTCATACTGGACAATCCCGAAGACAGTCGGGCCACTTCCACTCATCAGCACAGCATCCGCTCCGAATTTCTTCATCTGATCTTTAATGTGGGCAACTTCTGGATAGAGCTTTAACGTGACGCTCTCCAATACATTCCCTACAAGACCGACCATTTTTTCATAATCATTTTCATGTATGGCCTCCAACATGCCTTCAACATCCGGGTGGGCTACTTTATCAAGGTTCAAATTGTTGTAAACTTCTGCTGTTGAAACTCCAATTGTTGGTTTGGCAAGAACAATCCAACTATGTGGAGGTGCGGGAATATGCTTTACAATCTCCCCTCTTCCAGTGGCAAGCGCAGTACCACCATACACACAGAAAGAAACATCAGAACCGATTTCCGCTCCGATCTCTGCAAGATCATCAAGAGAAAGGCCCAATTTCCATAGCTTGTTCAAACCGCGTAGCGTTGCGGCCGCATCACTACTTCCCCCTGCCAGTCCTGCTGCAACAGGAATCATTTTCGTAATTCCAATGGAAACCCCCTGCTTAACGTTGAACCTTTCCTTCAAAAGAGCAGCTGCCTGGTAAGCCAAATTTCGATTGTCGTCCGGAACATAGCGATTGTGCGAAATGATGCTGATTTGACCATCGGTACGTTCTGATAGCTCGATTCGGTCTGCCAGGTCGATGGTGGTCATAATCATTTTCACTTCATGGAATCCGTCTGGACGCTTCTTTAGCACATCTAGCGACAAATTAATTTTCGCTGGTGCTTTTTCTAACAGTCTCACTTTCTTCACCTACTTTATTCGTCTCCAATTATCTATGTATTGTACCATATTCCGAGTAAGAAATATCTCCATGATTGGGAAATATTATGTTTCAGTAAGGCTCTTTTCTTAAAGATTGTTGCTATTCATCAGTAAAAAGTCGGCAATTGGACTTTTTATCGCTTATCGGCTCTTAAATAGGCATGTAGTCTTTCCCGTATAGCCAAGAAAAGAGCACGATAGCAAGGAATATAACGGTTGGTTTATAAACACGAAAAAGCAAAAAAATTTACGAAAACAGCCTACAGGAGTGACTTGCTGAAAAAACCGAAGTGGCATCCACTTCGGTTTTGCGATCACAGTTATTTTTGCTGATTTTGTACAAGTTGTCGCTCTGCCAGTTCTATTGCACGTTTGACCATGTTTCCGGCATCCTTCGCTTTTATTCCTCCCCAGCCTTCGCTTTGGACTACATCATAAAAGCCGAGTTCTTTTGCCAGTTCTTCTTTTAACTGATGAGACATAACACTTCTTCGTCTGCTCATGATAAAAGCCCCCTTAATGATCAATATTGGCGACATCATTAGTATTGGAAAGCTTTTGTCATTTTATAAGCGGATATATATGTATTTACAGGTGAGGTTCTGTTATGCGCCGCTGTTAATCTCCGCGCAAGGCTTCGCTTTCCGCGGGGCGGTGTTTGAGCCTCCTCTCTTCGTTGCGGGGTCTCAACCTACCGCTACCTCCCGCAGGAGTCTTCGCCTTTCGCTCCAATCACCAGCTATGTTATTAAAAGGCATTTTTGGGGCAAAATAAAAAGCAGCAAACATATAGTTTACTGCCCACTTAGAACCATATTACCTTCTTCAAAAAATGTAAGTTGTACCGTCTCTGTGAGGACATCTGCATAGCTGTAGGATACACGTTCAAAAGCATTTTCGTCTTGATCTAGTTCTATCACAAATACCGATGGATAAGTTTCCGCTAATATCCCAATGCGCTCAATTGTCTTTCTACGACCACCGTTAGCACGAAGAGTTAACTTTTTCCCTAAATTAGAATCTAACGTTCTTTTGATATCTACTAACGTTTTTCCCATTTTACTCCACCTCACTATAATACATCTAGTTTAACACATTTTTGACAGAAAATCAAATAAAACTTAAAATTATAACAACCCCTAAAGCAACCTGTCAATATATTTCATTCAACAATTATCACCATATGTCTACAATTACTTTGTACAATAACCAGAATAATTATGTATAAAATTTAAAATCTGTTCCAGACCCTTATAAATCAAGTGATTGAACAGGACTGTGAATACGACAAAAAAACCCTTAACTTTTCCTCGCTAAGAGTCTTCGTCTTCTGCTTCATCTTTATATGGCCTGAATGGCATTCCCGTTCGGAGAACTCCCCTTGTTTCTATTCCACCAAGTCCTTTATCGCCTGTTAATGTGTTTCGCAATAGATCCCATACATTCACTCTTTCCATGAAAGGGGTAAAGCAGATCCGGCCAACAATATACACCGGGTCCAATGCATGAATATTTACTCTGGATGGCGAACTGGCAAAATTGGCTCCTGCCTGTATCAACGATTCAAAATGGGATTGGCAGGCTCCTGCAAAGATAACCAACTGATCCAGGTTCGGCTGTATCCTTCGTGCTTCCTTCACCGTCTGCACAAAATGCCAGGAGTGTCGATATGCTTTGATATCAGAGACCTTCCCCTTGCTTTTGGAGTAAGCATCATGACCTGTAATTACTAGAATATCGGGTCGGTACCTTTCCATCAACTCCGTGATTTTAAGGGGCATTTCCTTTTCGCTCGCATGCACCCCGTGGACTGGTACGCCAATTCTCTCATAAAGCTCCATACATTTTTTTAAATACAGGGGGTCTCCATCCAAATGCAGGACCTTCCCAGGCACTTGGAAATAGTTCTGCTCAGTACTGTATCCACCTGTAGCCTCGTACTCATTCTTTTCCCGTATTAGTTGGTAGTCCTGTTGCAATAGCTGCAGAGACCTGTTCACCTTGGACTCCACCCTTTGCTGCCTTGTCATCCGCTCTTGCAGATCTACCACTTTCAGATCATCGTACGGGGCATCGGCCATTAGCCTGACGTCTTCCCCATGTAATAACACTATACGTTGCTTCAATTCATTTTCATATATATCCACCACACGAAACAATAGGTCGTAATCATATGATTTTCGCGCGACAATGTCTCCAATTTTCAGTTTCATCATTTTCCCTCCAACTGGGAGAAGGCATTTACCCCAACGGTCTATCTAACCTAGAGTATGCAGCTTCCTGGAGGTGTGTGAGCACTTTCCAAGGTCTGTAACAGGTTGGTGCGTATAAGAAAAACCAGGCAAAAACCGCCCGGTCTATTTTGTATAGTAAATTATATGGTTATCTTATAGCGGTTGATTTCCGTTACAGGCGCTTCGCTTTCCAGTGGGCGGTCCGGGAGCCCCGTGGAAAGCGAAGCGCGATGCGGAAATCAACAGCGGTGCATAACAGAATCAATTTTTCAAAAAAAAAAAAACGGACCTGTATTAGGCCGTTTCCGTTTTGAATAGCGGGAATAACTCATCACTCAATGCACCGAACTCTTCAATTGAGAGAGTCTCTCCACGTCTTTTCGGATCGATGGAGCTATTGGCAAGTGCCGATTCTATTTCCTGTTTTTTCGCCTTTCCGTCCGGCAGATGGCTTGTAAGGTTGTTAAGGATTGTCTTTCTTCTTTGTCCAAAGCTTGCACGGACCACTTCAAAGAAGAAATCCTCATCCTTCACCCTTACAGGCGGCTCGTCACGTACAATTAAACGGATGACAGCAGAATCGACATTAGGCTGTGGAACAAAGACCGTTTTCGGGACAATCATCACCGTTTCGGCTTTTGTAAAATACTGCACAGCAATGGAAAGCGACCCATACTCCTTCTTACCAGGCTTTGCAGCCATCCGCTCCGCCACTTCTTTCTGAAGCATGACCGTAATACTTGCAAGTGGCAACCCTTCCTGTAACAGCTTCATAATGATTGGTGTGGTGACATAGTAAGGAAGATTGGCCACCACCCTCACTTCTTCAAACTCCTTCAGCTCTTCTCCAATCAGTTCGTTCACATCCGCTTTCAGTATATCCTTATGGATGACGGTAACATTTTTATATGGAGAAAGAGTGTCTTCCAAAATTGGCAGCAGTCGCTGATCTATTTCAAATGCAAACACCTTACCTGCCCTTTTGGCGATTTGTTCGGTCAATGCACCGATCCCAGGACCAATTTCAATCGCGGCCGTTTTTTCCGATACCTCGCCATACTCCACGATATTGCGGAGGATGTTGGTGTCTATCAAAAAGTTCTGTCCTAAGCTCTTTTTAAAAGAGAACCCGTACTTATCCAAAATCTCTTTCGTTCTTTTCGGTGTGGCAATATCTTTATGCATTTATTGCTCCTCCTGATCTATTTTCGCCAATGCTTGTTTTAATTGCTCCAAAGAGATATGAAACATCCGCAGCCGTTTCTGCAACTGCTTGCCGTTTGTGTACCCGATGTTCAGCGCCATGCCCAAACGCTCTCTTTTCGCTTTCGCTTTTGGACCGGCAACAAGTCCGTAGTGAACAAGCACTTCAAACGGGATCTCTTCCGTTTCCTGTTCATACTCCTGATGTAACCCATCAAGTGCCTGTTGAATATCCTTTATTGTGGCATGCTCCACTCCGATTCCTTTTCCGTTTTTGCCGCGGGCCTTATCCTTTGGCAAAAAGGCATGCTTGCACCCAGGGATTGCCTGCCTGATGGTGTGACGGATCTTTTCCCCAGGATAGTCCGGATCTGTAAATACAATGACACCTCTTGTATCCTGCGCATGCTTGATTCGGTTTAGGATTTCTTCATTGATGGCGGATCCGCCGGTTTCAATCGTGTCTGCATCTACCGCCCTTTTTATGGCAACCGTGTCGTCTTTTCCTTCTACTACAATGATTTCTTTTATTTTCATTTTTTCCTCCAAAAGAGTGAAACTTTCCGTCTATGATAAACGTCTAATGTTATAGAGAGCAAAATCAAGCAATAGTATGTATTCTACTTTATTTTGTCTTTTTTGACTAATATATATTTAAGCTCAACTTATATTTAATATTAACAGAAGAACAGAAAAAAGCAGAGGCATGGTGACCCCTGCTGTGTAAATTATCGATTTAATCAAGAATTTTGATTTTCACTTTTTTTCTGCCCCAACGGTAAGCAGCATCTTTATCTGCGAAAAACACATCAATCTTGTGACCCTTGATAGCACCACCGGTATCTCCAGCAACTGCATACCCGTACCCTTCAACATAAACCTTTGTTCCTAAAGGGATGACACTAGGATCTACTGCAATTACTTTCGCACCCGGATTTGTTCGTAAATTAATTCCTGTACTCGTGACACCACTACATCCGTTACAATACGCCGTATAGGCTGTAGAGGAAACATAGAACTCCTTGGAGCTTGATTCCGTACTACGTGACACGACCTGTTGAGGTTGTGGCTGCGGAGGTGGCGGGGCTTTTGTTCCAACAGCTACGATGCGATCCAATGATTCTTTCACCGTTTCTGTTTTCACCAATTCCCGTGACACTTCTTTGCCATTCTCTAAAATGACTTCATAATGATTGGCAACGGTCCCTTCTTGCCCTTGCTGGACCACTTGCTCCTTCCCCTTATCAAGGGAACCATCATTTTTTGTTACAACACCAAATTCAATAGGCTCTTCCACTACATCGGTGACCTTTTCAACTCTAGTAATATTTACTACAGAATCTTTTGCTACCAATTCTTCTAGACTAGGCTCCACTCGGTCAAGATCATTTACTGAGATATCGTGCTGTTCTAAAAAGTCAGCGACCGTAGTCGAAGTAGACCAAACTTGTTGTTTTTCCCCCCCCACGTTCAAGGTGACTTCAAATGCCTTTTCAATGGCAATGATTAAATTATCCTTGATTGGGGTATTTAAATCTTGACTTACTTTATCGTGCTCTTGTATATCTATATCTTCTTCTGTTAATAACTCTTGTACTGTCTCTGCTGTCGTAAAAATGGAGTGCTCCTTATCATCCAAGACAAGTTTCACTTCTTTCGCCGGGTCCCAGACGATCTGCATGGAATTACTGACGACGGTATTCTCCGGAGGTTCCAGTCGGTCCTCAGGATGAACGGTAATGTCCAGTTGTTTCAGAATATCCGCTACAGTTTTTGCGTGAGTGCGTACCGTGACTTCCTCACCATCCACATTCACTGTTACAGCAGCCTTTGTGCCATGGAAGACACCAAAGCCAAGTAAGCTTAAGAAGACTATGAAACTAGTAATAACAATAGCCAGTTTCGTCTTACTCAACGTACTAGAAAACAGTTTTTTCATGCTATCTAACATGTAAAAAAACGCCTCCTTCTCCTCGAATGGATTATATAGACAGTTATGTAACTTGTCAACCCTTTCCATCAGCTCGACCGTAATGTCTATTATGCAGAAGATTCCCACAAAAGGAAAGTGAAAACTATCGACACGATTATCCTATGAAGAGAAGGAGATAGGTAGAACTTATTTGTTTTTTCTCGAATTTGGACAAGTATCAGCGATTTTTGACATATTTCTTTGTCATTTTATGCCGAATAATTTTTTAGCATTTGCTGTTGTTATTTCTGCTACTTCCTCTACCGTCATCTCTTTCAATTCAGCAATCTGTTCTGCCACCAGACGGACATAGGCGGGTTCATTTCTTTTTCCGCGGTAAGGATGGGGCGTCAAATACGGGCAGTCTGTTTCAATGAGAAGTTTATCCATCGGGATCTCTTTTACCACTTCTTTTGGTTTTTTTGCATTCTTAAAGGTGACCGGACCTCCGAATGAGATATGGAAGTTCATCTCCATACATTCCTTTGCAACTTCCAGACTTCCCGTGAAGCAATGCATGATGCCACCTACTTCCTTGGCCTCTTCTTCCTTCAGTATTTCCACGACATCCGCCGTTGCGTCCCTGTTATGAATGACTATCGGAAGCTTCACTTTTTTCGCTAATTGGATCTGCTTGCGGAACACTTCCTTTTGCACATCTTTCGGGGATTTATCCCAATGATAATCGAGCCCCATCTCTCCAATGGCAACTACCTTGTCATGGGCAGCAAGGTCTTCTATCCAAGCAAGATCTTCATCTGTCATATCTATTGCATCAACCGGGTGCCAACCTACAGCAGCGTAAAGGAAATCATACTTCTCCACAAGTTCCATTGCCCGGTTTATAGTTTTACGGTCAAACCCTACCACTACCATGTTGTCTACTTTATCCTTACGAGCTCTATCAATTACTTCTTGCAGATCTTCCTCATATTGGTCTGCATTCAAATGGACATGTGTATCAAATAACATATGTAACACTCCCGTTATATTAATGATAACTCTTACTAATCTCTTTCTTAAAATAATATAAACAAATAATATTCTCCGAAAGAAACAAAGAGGTGCAGCCCGTTGTTACACGTGAAACACCTCTTCTATTATAAAATTATTTTATCCATAAACTAATTATTTTACTTTTGCTCCTAATGGCAAAGAAGCATCAACCGATGCTAAGGACAGCTTTCCATCCTTTTCGCCGGCAAGGATCATTCCTTCCGACAACTCTCCACGAAGTTTAACAGGCTTTAAGTTCGTCACGCAAATGACACGCTTTCCTACCAGTTCTTCCGGTTTGTAGAACTTGGCGATTCCGGAAACCACTTGTCTCTTTTCATATCCAAGGTCCAATTGAAGCTTCAATAACTTGTCGGCCTTTTTCACCGGTTCACAGTGGGTCACTTCCGCAACACGCAAATCTATTTTCATGAAATCATCAAACGTAATTTCCTCGGAGACAGGTGGAGCCTCTTCCACCGCTTTCTCTTCCACCTTTTCGGCAGGTGCAGGAGGCTGCATTACGCTCTTGATGTGTTCCACTTCTTCTTTTACATCCAGTCGAGGGAAGATAGGGTCTGATTTCACCGTTTTCGTTCCAGCAGGAATCTGCCCGAAGCTTGATAGGCTTTCCCATGTTGCCAGAGAGTCATCCACACCAAGTTGTGCGAATATCTTTCCAGGTGTTCTCGTAAGGAACGGCTTCAACAGGATGCCGATGAAACGAAGAGATTCTGCCAGATGGGCCATAACCGAAGCAAGCTGCTCTTTTGTATCTTCGCTTTTCGCCAGGACCCAAGGCTGTGTTTCGTCTATATATTTATTCGTTCTACTTACAAGTTGCCAGATAGAGGATAATGCCACGGAGAATTCCATGTTCTCCATCGCGTTCTCATACTGTTGAACAGTGTTTTCGGCCAGAACACTTAACGTCTGATCAAACTCTGTCACCTTCCCGTTGTACACAGGAACCTCGCCGTCGAAATACTTGTCGATCATAGCAACTGTTCTGTTCAACAGGTTTCCTAGATCGTTAGCTAAGTCGAAGTTCACTCTTTCCACGAAGCCTTCCGGTGTGAAGACGCCATCCGCTCCGAACGGAACCTCTCTTAACAGGTAATATCTCAGTGCATCAAGGCCATAACGGTCGATCAGGGTAACCGGGTCAACCACATTCCCTTTTGACTTGGACATTTTTCCATCTTTCATGAGCAACCAGCCGTGTGCAAAAACTTTTTTCGGCAGTGGAAGGTCCAATGCCATCAGCATGATTGGCCAGTAGATAGTGTGGAAACGAACAATCTCTTTTCCTACAAGGTGAACATCAGCCGGCCAGTATTTCATGTATTTCTCATCATTGTCCGTACCGTAACCAAGGGCGGTAATGTAGTTGGATAGCGCATCAATCCATACATAAATGACATGTTTAGGATCTCCGGGAACCTTAACCCCCCAATCAAAGGACGTTCTGGAAACGGCAAGGTCTTCAAGTCCAGGCTTGATGAAGTTGTTGACCATTTCATTTTTCCTGGATTCCGGTTGAATGAACTCCGGGTTTTCCTCATAATACTGAAGCAGACGGTCCACATACTTGCCCATGCGGAAGAAATAGGATTGCTCTCTTACCAATTCCACTGGATGTCCGCTATCAGGACTTTTCCCGCCTACCACTTTACCGTTCTCCTTGATAGGGTCGACAAGCTGATGCTCACGGTAATACGTTTCATCCGGAACTGAATACCATCCTTCGTATTCATCCAGGTATATATCTCCTTGGTCTAGCAATTGCTTGAAAATCTTTTCTACTACTTCTTTGTGTCGGTTTTCGGTCGTCCGTATGAAATCATCATAGGAAATGTCTAGTTTTTCCCATAATTCTTTGATTCCAGAAACAATATCATCCACATAGCTTTGAGCAGTAATACCTTTTTCTTCTGCTTTACGCTGAATTTTCTGGCCATGTTCGTCCGTACCGGTCAAGTACATCACATCAAAGCCTTTCAGTCGTTTGTAACGAGCCATTGCGTCTCCCGCCACAGTCGTATAAGCATGACCAATATGTAAATTACCACTTGGATAATAGATAGGTGTTGTAATGTAAAAAGTTTTTTTATCGGCTACCATCAAAAATTACCTCCCTATAATCGAAACATATAAAAGCAGAAAACTCCCGCCCAATGGACGAGAGCGATGAGCGTTTTCAACTTCGTATATATATAAGAACATCATAACCTATTTTTTATAACTATTATACATGGTTTGGGCCGGTATTGTTAAGGATTGAGCAAAAACTTTTTCCCTTCTTCCCCGATTTCCACTCCACTTCAAATAAATCATCTGGGTAATCAACTTTTGTCGAAAAATTTGTCGAATTTAATAGTTGAATTTTGTCGAATTATGTTTATAATTATGTTAGTATTCTATTGAAAATTAGTAAGTAATTGTAAATGTTAACCGAGGACCAATTCTGGTAAACCCTTATTTAAGTGCGTTTTCCCCGCTTTTCTAATACATTTTTTAAAAGAAATACAAATATTTTCAAACATTATTGTTGACGGATTTTGTAAATCTTGTTATGATTAAAACACATTAGATTTGTCGAATAATGACGAAAATGATAGATTATTAATATTATAAACTTTTAAAATCAGAGAGGGGTATTTTTCTTATGAAATCTACTGGTATTGTACGTAAAGTTGACGAGTTAGGCCGTGTGGTTATTCCTATCGAGCTTCGCAGAACATTAGGAATTGCTGAGAAAGATGCTTTAGAAATCTATGTTGATGATGAAAAAATCATCTTGAAAAAATACAAGCCGAACATGACTTGCCAAGTAACTGGTGAAGTTTCTGACGGCAACCTTACGTTAGCTGATGGAAAAATCATCCTTAGTCGTGAAGGTGCAGAAAAAATTATCCAAGAGATTCAAAATAGCTTGCAAACAAAATAAATACGACAAAAGAGGTTGCCGCGGCAACCTCTTTTTTATTGGTTTATTGTAACTTTTATATTCTTTTCAACTTATGTTTCCAAGTCAACGTGAAATGCTTGATACACTTCTCTTTTTGGCAGATTCCGCTCCTTGGATACTTGCTTGATGGCTTCTTTGGAGGAACAGCTTTCTTTCTCCATTATTTGTTGCACATGCTCTAAAAGGGAAAGGTCTTTCCACCAGAAATCCTCTTCTTCGTGAACTTCCTCCCTGTTTCCTTCTATTATAATGCAACATTCCCCTTTGATACCTTGCTCTTCATACAGAGCCAGTACTTCTGAGATATTTCCTCTGGTGAACTCTTCAAACTTTTTCGTCAGCTCCCTGCTCACTACGATAGACCTGTTACCGAGTATTTCGTTCATCAAGCTGAGCGTATCCTTCAAGCGGTGCGGGGATTCGTAAAGTATAAACGTATCTGTCAGCTTTTTCAGCCGCTCAAGTTCTTTTTTCTTTTCCTTCTTCTGGCGATCGAGAAAGCCGTAAAAATAAAACGGCTGTGACACGAGACCGGAGGCAATCAATGCTGTCAAAGCAGCATTTGCCCCAGGCAGCGGAACCACAAAAAGCTTCTCCTCCAGAGCTTCCACTACTATTTCATAACCCGGATCAGATATGGAAGGCATGCCTGCATCGCTTACAAGTCCTACATCCTTCCCTTCTTTTAAAAGGTCAATTATTTTTTTTCCACTCTGTTCTTTATTGTGCTCATGATAACTGATAAGCGGAGTTGATATTTCAAAATAATTACAAAGTTTCTTTGTGTTTCTTGTATCTTCGGCTGCAATAAAATTAACTTCTTTCAACAGCCTTAATGAGCGGTAGGTTATGTCCTCTAGATTCCCGATAGGTGTTGGGATTAGATATAATCTTCCTTGCGTATATGAATTGGAGAAACTGTTCTGTTGCCATATTTCCACTTTGAATCCCTCGTTTATTTTTTAGTTACTTGTTAAGCATCGCTGTTAATTTCCGCACTGAGCTTCGCTTTCAGCGAAGAGCATTTTTCTTACTTCAGGGGTGTATTCGCCGTTTTCATCGTAGACTAATAAAGGAGGAAGGATTTTTAGATCTGGGTTTCCATCCTTTATGCCTTCTATTAGAAGTGTGTTAGCTGGCTTCCCAAGCTTGGAATGGACAAATTGAAGACGCTTCGGCTCTAATCGGTATTTCCTCATCAACGTTATAATATCAAGGAGTCTTCCTGGGCGATGTACAAATGCCACTTTTCCACCCTGTTTGACAATATGCCCACTGACACGGACAACGTCTTCCAGTGTGCATTCTATTTCATGCCTTGCAATGGCATAGTGAATATTACTGTTTATTTTCTCTTCCTTTTCGGCCAAGGGAAAATAAGGAGGATTGCACGTTACCACATCGAATTTTTTATTTTGCAGCATGGCAGGTAGCTCTTTCAAATCCTTGTTCATAATGGTCAGGCGATCTTCCAGTCCATTATAGGCAATACTTCTATTCGCCATATGAGCCAGCCGATCCTGTATCTCGACACCAGTTATAGTACCCTTTGTACGTTTACTTAACAATAGCGGGATGATTCCGTTCCCCGTACACAAATCCATAATATTGCCCTTTTGTATCGGAACGTATGCAAACTGCGCTAACAGCACGGCATCCAAGGAAAAGGAAAACACAGAGGGGCTCTGTATAATCCGTAAATTCTCCGCCAACAAATAATCCAGGCGTTCATCACCAATAAGCTCCACCATCTAAAAAACCCTTTCGTACCATAATCTTTCCCTATTATAACGTAAGTCCCATGAAAAACATAAGGAGCAAATAAGAATATACCATTTCAAAATCTAGGAGAAATGGATCTGTTAAACGCGAAAAAGGAGCGTATCGAATTATGTAAGGATTCCCCTGTAGATTGTAGTGCAAGGTGAGACTCCGGCGGGAGGTAGCGGTAGACTTGAGACCCCTGAAGCGTTGTGAGGAGGCTCAAGCACCTCCCCGCGGTAAGCGAACACCTGGAACGGAAATCTATAGAAGTTAGTTGGGACCACCAATCTCTTCCTGGGTAGCTAAAAGAAAGTAAAAAGCCGCCATCCGATTACCGGAGAAGCGACTTTTTACTTCTTATTAAGGAAAGACAAGCAAAACATACAGTCTCCTTCTTTTCGCGGGCTGCCGAAATTCAGGTTGCATATATGAAACCCTTCTTGGTACAGCCTGGCCAAATTATCATAACCCTCACCCACATCGGTTTGCTTGTTTTGCTCTTGCTGTTTTTTCTTGTGCTTCTGTTTGGTGGTAGAGGCTTGTTCCTCCTCTTTCGTCATCTGTTCCAGACGCTTACGGAGATGGCTGTTTTCCACCAACACAGTGTTGTTCTCTTCGATAATAAGGGCAAGGTGCTCTTTTAATTCTCCAAGCTGCTTATATAAATGTCCAATCTGTTCTTCCATATTGCTGACAGAATCAAATATTTCCTTCTTGTCCAAGTTTCCCACCTCTTAATCTGTGGCTTGCGTAGAAACGGCTCCTTCTTGCAATAATTCATCTAACGAATACTCAACCACTCGGTCTTTTCCGGATAACTCCACTTGCAGCACGCGTTCGAGTATATTCAACCCTACCACTCGTCCTACTCCATTCGGTGTTTTGATCACTTCATCAAGATCCGGTAATTGCTCTTTAGCGGACTCGTATTCATCGTTTTCATACTTTAGACAACACATCAGACGACCACAAAGTCCAGATATCTTAGAAGGATTCAGCGACAGATTCTGATCCTTGGCCATCTTAATTGATACCGGTTCAAAATCTCCCAAGAATGTGGAACAGCAAAGCATACGTCCACATGGGCCGATGCCTCCCAATAATTTCGCTTCATCACGGACACCTATTTGTCTAAGTTCAATTCTAGTACGGAAAATGGAAGCAAGGTCCTTTACAAGTTCCCTGAAATCCACGCGTCCATCTGCAGTAAAGTAGAAGATGATTTTATTTCGATCGAATGTATATTCCACATCCACCATCTTCATATCCAAACCATGATCGTTCACTTTTGTGAAACAAACATCAAATGCTTCTTTAGCCGCTTTTTTATTTTCATCTACAATAAGACGATCTTTTTGGTCAGCAATACGGAGTACTTTTTTCAACGGCAGTACGACATCATTCTCTTCGACTTTCTTTTGACCGATGACAGCTTTTCCAAATTCCACGCCTCTTACTGTCTCGACAATGACAAACTCATTATCTGTTATATCAAGCCCATTAGGGTCAAAATAGTATATTTTTCCTGCTTTTTTAAAACGAACTCCCACTACTTCATACAAACTAATATCCCTCCTGCAAGTTTAAAGCTAATTGTTCCATGAGAAGGTGCGGATTCACATTCGATGCTAACCGAGACTTGCTTTGTAATATATATGATAAATGCTCGGTCACTCGCTGTTGAGTCGTTTGGAGAGCCAACTTCCTAATCAATTCTTTCTCGTCGACAAACACCATCTGCTCCTCTTTATCTAACTGAGCATAGAGCATATCTTTATAAATAAATAGCATTAAATCTAAACCTATCTCCATTTGTGTTCTATCGGAAAAATGGGGCATCCATTTTTCCTGTATAAGCAGCAATGATGCTTGAGGGCGATTAAATATCGCTTCATACAATTTTATCACTAAATTTCTTGCCAGCGCAAACCAATCATCTCGACATAATTCTACTGCTTCCCCTAAACTATTCGTCAGTGACGCTGCCGACTTCGCCATTGGCAAGGAAATCTCTTCTGCCATCAGTTTGTCCACCAGCCCTTCAGAGGTTAAAGCCCGGAACGATAGAGGCTGGCATCTGGAAATGATGGTATTCAGCATCTGATTGACGTTTTCTGTCAAAAGAAATGCAAATGTTTCCTGATTGGGCTCTTCAAGAAATTTCAATAAACTGTTGGCAGCATTTGTTGTCATTTTATCAGCATGCTCGATAATATATATTTTTCTCTTTGACTCCAAACCAGTTTTAGTGAATTCCTCTTGCAAAAATTGAATTTGCTGTTTTTTTATCGAATTTCCGTCCGGCTCAAGGACATGCACATCCGGATGATTTCGTGAATCTATCCGCTTACAATTGGAACAGCTCTGACACGGGTTTACACCGTTTCGGTCTTTGCACAACAGGCTTTTAGCAAAAAGATAGCTGACCTCTTTTTTCCCTGTTCCCTTCATCCCGTCCAGCAAATAAGCATGAGCGATCCTGTTCCGCTCCAAACTGTTTGTTACAATTCTTGCAACAGTAGGCTGGCTTTGTAGATCGGACCAACTTTTTATCACCATCATCACTCACTAACTTACATATATAAATTGATGAGCAATCCTTTTATCTCACCAATACTGCTTAATATGTTTATTCTTGATTCCTCTTGATTCATTACCTTATCTGTAAGACCGATTAGTGCCTCATCGATTTCTTTCACCACATGAAGATTCCTTGATTGTCCATCATTTGTCCAATGGTGAGACTGGTTCAATTCCATCCCGAACTCAACCGCTTCTTCCATAAAACGCTTCACCAGTGTTTTATATTTTGCCAAGTCCTGAAAAGAACGTGAATTTCCCAGGCGGTCCCCTACCATTTCTATATCCTTTATTAATGTCTGCAGCTGCTGGGAATGTAATTTGTTGGAGTGCTTTTGCATGACCTCTCCAAAGCCAGCTGTAGTGGTAGTACCACCTCTTTGGTCCATTCTTCCCTTATCTATACTTGTTCGAAGATCGGTTGATATTTTCACTATTATACGTCCCTTTCCTTTGGGCTTTTCTCTCATGGAAACAACTTTTAAAAAAGCAGCCTTTCAGCCGCTTGACTAATTGTTAGAATTGGTGAAAATGCTCCACCGGTAAAACAAAAACGGTTGCGCCACCAACCTCCACCTCAACCGGATAAGGAACATATGAATCCGCGTTCCCACCCATAGGAGATACAGGTGCGACCAACTGCTGACGGTGCTGGCAGTTGTCTTTGATTATATCCAAAGCCTTTTGTACACGAACATCTTCCGTACCTATCATAAAGGTCGTATTTCCTGACTTCAGAAATCCGCCGGTACTTGCGAGTTTGGTAGCTCGGAAATTATGTTCCACCAAGGCATTCATTAATCTGTTACTATCTTTATCCTGAATAACCGCCATTATCATTTTCATATTTAGCGCCTCCTTTATTTTACCATTAATTATCTAACACTTCATTATTTCGGATTTGGTAATTTATATTTCATCCAATTAGAACCCGCGTTTTGTAACATAGGAAATGAGAATTTCCTTTACCTGTTCATAAACCGCATTAAAATCTTTGGACGCATCAACCACGGAAAATCTCTCACTATACCTATCCCTGACCAGGTCATAGCCTTTCTTCACCTTGAAGTGGAAATCAAGCTTCTCCTGATCGAGGCGATTGATTTCACGTTTATTATTCGCTGCAATTCGTTCAAGTCCTGCTTCTGGCTCAATATCAAAATAAACGGTCAAGGATGGCATCATTTTCTCCGTTGCAAACTCATTGATACTTAAGACATCCTCAACACCTATTCCTCTTGCATATCCTTGATAGGCCAGAGAACTGTCAATAAAACGGTCGCACAGAACAATCTTATTATCCTTTAAGGCCGGAATGACCCTTTCCACTAAATGTTGGCGACGGGCAGCAGCATATAGCAATGCCTCTGTTCTCGCATCCATTTCGGTATTATCGCAGTCCAATATGACACTTCGGATTTGCTCCGCTATAGCAATGCCACCCGGTTCTCTGGTCAATAAGATGGGATACTTCCGATCAGCCAGTTCTTTCGCTAACTTCTGGATAACAGAGGTTTTTCCTGCTCCCTCTGGTCCTTCAAATGTTATAAATAATCCCTTCACAAGCGTGTTACTCCTTTTCTTTCTTATATATAAACATATAATTACTTTTTAGCCATTCGCTTCCTTGAAATCTGGCACCGTGATTCACTAGTACCTCTATATATTCCAGAGTGGAACGTGTAATCCTCTCCCCCTTGAATAACAGAGGGATTCCTGGTGGATATGGAATAACCGGTCTTGCCGCAACCTCCCCGACTGCATCCTCCAAGTTGCACCTGACCACCTTATAGTCATGTTGCTCACTGAAAGGAATGGCCAATCTGCTTATTTCTACAGGGAATGGTGGGATCGGCAATTTACCTTTTTCCTTTCCATCCTTTGTTTGACCCAATAATGCTCGATCTATTCTCTCTATCATATCATGTTTTTTCTCATTAACCGCCAGTGGCAGAACAATTAATACATTCTGATGGTCTGCCAACTCAACAAAGAGCCCTTCTTTTTCGAGAAGTTGCTGTAATGCAAATCCAGTCAGGCCGGTAGTGGAGCGAAGAGTCAACTTTAACGGATCAATTTGCAATCCACATTGCGGTACGACCACTTCCACACCTTCTATCTTCTCCAGTTCCTGATGGATAGTTGTTATATCATCGTACACATTTTTTACTTCCTGATCTTGTATGGAAGCAAGATAGTACCTCGCCAGATCCAACGATGCCATCAACGGGTAGGAAGGACTGCTTGACAGTAGTATTTTCAAATAATGAGAGATTCTATCTTTCTTGACCCTATCTCCCTGGACATGCAGAAATGAAGCCATCGTCATAGCTGGCAGGGTTTTGTGTGCAGAATGTACCACTATATCCGCCCCTGAGGCCAATGCCGTTTTTGGAAAAGGTTCTCCAAGTATAAAATGCGCTCCATGTGCTTCATCCACCAACACCGGAACATTATATGTATGAATAATACCAATTAGGCTATCCAGTTGCGTCGCTACTCCATAATAATTGGGATTGGTTAAGATAACCGCCTCTATCCCATCGACCGTTTCCAATGCCTCCTTCAACTGAGTTGACTTTATGGAAACGGCAACTCCCAAATTCTCGTCGACCTCACACGATATAAAAACAGGCTCCGCTCCGGCAAGCTCCAAGCCGTTCAAAATGGATTTATGACAATTTCTTTGAACGAGCACTTTACTCCCTCTAGTACACGTTGCCATGATCATCGCCAGATTTCCGACTGTTGACCCATTCACAAGAAAAAATGTTTCATCCGCCCCATATAAATCAGCTGCCAACCTCTGTGCATCCTCTATAATCCCCTCAGGATCATGTAAATCATCCAACCCAGTAATCTCTGTCGCATCTAACTTCAATATATCGTTAAAATAACCGTTAGCTTCACCAGGAAAAACATCCCCATACTTATGTCCAGGTACATGACCGGATAGTGGAGAACTTTCCCAATGCCTTTTAAGCGCTGAAAACAGCGGTGTCTTATTCTGGTCCAACACAAAGCCCACCCTCTTCGCTTATCTTTCATAAGCTGATCTACTACCATTATAACGGATAGACCGTTAGACTTATAGCTACCCAACTATCTCGCGAAAAAAAATAAAAGCCCTTAAAGGACTTTTCATTGTGCACATTTTTTAACAATCTTTTTAAGAGAAAATTTTCGGAATTGTAATCTTACGGAGCTGTTTGAGATAAAACTTATACTTTGGATTTTCTACTTCCGTCTGCAACATCGTACCCTCGCACTCCGTACAGATAAACTCCGTGTACAGATGGATTCCTCTTTCTTTCTTCTCTTCACATACAATACACGTTTCCCCAATTGATGAATGAATGGTTGACTTCATATCTCTTTCTCCACCTCCATCCACTATTCTAACCAGATTGACCAATTGTAATACTACTTTAGTAAAATCCCAGCCTACCAATCTTCTACATCTAGTGTATGTAAGGCCTACTAGTCTGTGTTTGTCTTGAAATAAAAAAAGATGGGCGGTTTTCTGGGGTTATTTATTGAGTGAGAGGTGTTTTGTTTCATTGGACGGGGGGGTGAAGACCATTTTGATGAAAATTTCTGCTCAAAAGTGTCTTCATTACACCGATGAAGACCTGTTGACGGAAAAATGAGCGCCAAAGTGTCTTCATAAACCTGAAGACGGCCTTAATCAGACTAAACCTTTGATATAGATCTGACCAGCTATAGTTTTATAAACCGAGTTTTCATTTTATAAGCCAATTTTTCATTTTATAAGCCAAGTTTCATTTTTATAATCCAACTTTTCATTTTATAAGCCAACTCGCACCATATAAATGCCATTCGACACCAACTGGCAAAAACCGCCCCTCCTCCAAGTCACACTTACTCTCCCTATCTACCCACCCACAGCCAGCATTTCAAAACACAAAAAAACCAGCGCCTAATTTAATAAGCACTGGTCTCTTTCATTTGCCTGGCAACGTCCTACTCTCACAGGGGGAGATCCCCCAACTACCATCGGCGCTGAAGAGCTTAACTTCCGTGTTCGGTATGGGAACGGGTGTGGCCTCTTCGCCATCATTACCAGACATATTCAGTTGAAGGTTGATCCTTCAAAACTAGATAATGTGTTCATATCAAGGTATTCCTATCGTTCAAATGTTTTGGGTTAAGTCCTCGATCGATTAGTATTCGTCAGCTGCACGTGTCGCCACGCTTCCACCTCGAACCTATCTACCTGATCATCTTTCAGGGATCTTACTTGCCGAAGCAAAAGGAAATCTCATCTTGAGGGGGGCTTCATGCTTAGATGCTTTCAGCACTTATCCCGTCCGCACGTAGCTACCCAGCTATGCCTTTGGCAAGACAACTGGTACACCAGCGGTGCGTCCATCCCGGTCCTCTCGTACTA
>NZ_LFEL01000100.1:0-5836 GCF_001037965.1 Bacillus sp. LL01
GTAAAGGTAGAGCTTCATCACATCTCGCACTCGTGGGTATTGATTCATACTCCACACCTCTAACAACACAGACATCATTGAAAACAGAGAACCATAGACGACCATTAATAATAAAAGCAAAATGGCCATTTCAAGATACACATCTCCTAAAAAGAAAGAGAGCAGGACAAAGAGATATCCTCCAAGTTCGACGATCGGACCGATTAGTTCGACAAACCAAAAATAAGGAAAGGCAACCGTACCGACAAGCCCATAGCGAGGATTAAATGTCATTTTCTTATGAGTCCATAAGCTTTCTAATAAGCCTCTCTGCCATCTACTTCTTTGACGTTGCAACGTTTTTAATGAATCCGGCGCCTCTGTCCAACAGACCGGGTCGGCCACAAACTCAAGTCGTTTTTTAAGCTTTCTTTTTCGAATCAATCCGTGAATTCTTACGACCAATTCCATATCTTCTCCAACCGTGTGCTTTGAATAACCACCTGCTTCAATCGCCCACTTTTTTGAAAACACACTGAAAGCACCAGAAATTATCAGCAGCATATTATGACGACTCAATCCTACCCTTCCCATTAGAAAAGCACGTAAGTATTCAATAACTTGCATCACCAATAATGGATTTTTAGAAAGCCCTACTTTTAGGACACTACCCAGTTCTATCTCACAGCCATTTGCAATTCGAATGCTTCCACCTGAAGCGATCACTTCTCCACCCGAATGAATAATCGGCTTCATCACTTTTAATAGTGAATCGGTTTCTAGGATGGAGTCGCCATCGATTGAACAGAAATAAGGATACTTTGAGACATTGATGCCAGCATTTAACGCATCTGCTTTTCCACCCTTCACTTTATCGACTAATAATAGATTAGGAAGAATAGCTGACTGGTATACACCTTTGATCTCTTCGCATTCAAGCTGTTTACGAATAACCTTATCGACTTTCTTCATATGAAAATGCTCAATCATAAATGCCATTGTCTGATCTGTGGAGCCATCATTGACCACGATGATTTCCGTCTCTGGATACTTAAGACTTACTAACGAACGAACACTTTCTATGACCCCTGCTTCTTCATTAAAAGCAGGAACTAGGATAGATACAGGCTTAGTAAAATCATCCTGTAGGTAATCATCATGAGCTTCCTGCTTATCTAAACGGTATTCTTTTCTAATTTGAAAAAGGGAGATCACCAGTAAAAACGTATAAAACCCAATAACAATCAGCATATAGATGGTGATCGTCCAACCAAAAAACCACATGATTGAGTTAAAGATGTTATCCATGTTCTTTCCTCACACCTCTCAGCATTTCACCTGCGATATCAATCGCATACCGGTCTTCACTAGACGCAATGACTTCCTCTAACACCGCTCTTCCTCCATTCGTTTGGGTAAGAGATCTAGCTGCTTGTTGACGCACCCACCAAGAAGAATCATTAACTAACGATCGTAAGTATATTTTTGCATCTGGTACATAAATCACCCCAAGTAATCGTGCCATCAACATTCGCTCCTCCCAATGTGCAGATTCAATAAATGGCACATAGAGGTCAAAATGATGTACGTAACCGATTTTACAAACTGCTTTCATGATTCTTATTCGAACTTCCCGCTCAGAAGAATCCAACCACTCCTCCAAAAGCTCAATGTACTCAACCCTATTTTTCATTCCGATGACATCAATAACRCCATATTTTATCACCATCGGAAGTCRTTCATATTCATAGAGAATCTCTTGAAAA
The DNA here is from genome assembly GCF_001037965.1 of Bacillus sp. LL01. Classification (NCBI taxonomy): domain Bacteria; kingdom Bacillati; phylum Bacillota; class Bacilli; order Caryophanales; family Bacillaceae; genus Bacillus; species Bacillus sp. LL01. The sequence continues at coordinate 1,746 of NZ_LFEL01000100.1, forward strand.
AGCTCTGAGTCTATCTCCGATAAAATGATGCGATATTCGTTTTCACTGAGCCCATCGCCACGTCGATCGATCATGTATTCAATCACTTTAGGGTGGTAGACACTTGCTAATAATTTATACATTTGAAAGTACTCTTCCTTGGAATAGCGCTTCTGTGTGTTCATCATTTGATCGACCACCTCGATTAATGACTCCATCCGATAGTCAACCATTCGATAGAGAGCATTCATTCGCCTGCTCCACTTTCTACTTTTTAATTCCTTTTTATAATAAGGGGATAGTTGATCGTCAGCATACTGGCTGATCCTAAGCCACGCTGCTTGGTCATGAATATGTCTTGTATACGTACTTAACATGTATTCAATTGCTTTTACTTTTAATGGTGACGTTACACGTAAATCATTCGTTAATGCATCACCCTGCACAAGATATCGATAAAGCTTTATGCTGTTCTCTTTGTTATAGTCATCCAATTGCTTTAGCTTTTTCTTCTCGATCAGTCGGTTCACCAATAGATAGACCAAGATCAGAGAAAGAACACTTCCAAAGCCGATAATAGTAATGATGAGTGCCTGGATCATTACGTTCATGTTCATCTTAACCTCTTTAAAAACCGTTTTATTTGAGCTTCAAGCATCTTCACCTGAAACGGTTTTCTGACATAATCATCAACACCTACTTCGTAGGCATGGATCATATCATTCTCACTTTTTTTCGTAGAGAGCATAATGATGAGATACTTATTCGTATTAGGAAGTCCACGAAGTTCATAGATCACTTCTAAGCCATCTTTTCTTGGCAAAATATCGTTGATGATAATGAGGTGCGTATGCGAACTTAAATGCCATTCTGACTGCAAAAATTTGTGACCATCTGAAAACGTCTTTATGTCTAATTGGAATGCATCTTGATCATAGCGTTGCAAAATATTGAGCAATACCCCATTTACAATCGGATCCGGCTCTATAATTGAGACTTTAATCACTTCCGTTTGAGGTTTTTTGAAATGATCGACTGGGACAATTTGAAAAGCATCACGTTCATTCGCATCACTTAATCCTCTTATACCAGAATCAACCACGTCCTTCATTTGAACGTTTGGATCACGTATCTCTACAACACTCCCGGTTAAATAAGCATCGATTTCGACTGGCTGCTGATGAGTAAAACACGTGAGGGGATAAACTTCATTGTATACTCTTTTTAGAAAATACGTCGCTTCGTTTTCTCCTGCAAAAGGGAGTATGAGAGCGAAAATATGATCGTTTCGTACTTTAAACAGTAGATCCGTATCTCTTAGTTGGGCTACTAAGAAGTCTGTCATGTTGATGAAAACTTGATCAGCCACAAACGCATTGTTCTCATTTTTTATCTTCTCGAGATTCATCACTTTTATAAACACCATCGTAAAAGGAGTTTTTTGTCTTTTTAAAGTCGCTAATTGATGACGATAAAAAATGTCTACAAACGTTTTAGTTTCAATATCAAATCGCTCGGTAAAATGAAGGAAACTAGATGTGTTGATCATTTTCTTTTGTTGAGCTTTAATGCTGATGCGCAGCTCTAGCTCTTCGAGTTGAAAATGAAACTTGATAAAGTCATCGGCTTTAAGTTGACCATAGTGTTGGACCAATGATTCAACTTCTGGGTTGCTAATGAAGATTGGAATGGAATCCCACATACATTGGCTCGAGATCGAATCACATAATTCATTTACAAACACATCACTCGTTATATAGATGAGGACAATCGCTTTTGGCTTCTGTTCATAAAAAAGCTCAATCGCCTTCTCCGCGTCATCACAAACAAGATAGTCATYACTCTCAACAACGGGTAGAAGACCTTTTACGCGAGAGGCAATCTCCGCACTTTCACAAAAGAACAAGATTGAATTTCGCTCGGTTTGATCATCTATTTTTTGGTTAAAAGGAAACAGATTCTGATCTAGTTTTGATTGATTCATTACAATTTCACCTACTCACTTAATAGTATTGTTTCATTTAACATTTTAAGGATAATCACTTATAAATCTCTTAATAGCACTTACCTCTTAAAGTAATCCCTTTAAGCAAAAAAGTGATCCACTGACCTCATAAAGGGTTTCAGGAATCACTTTAGATCGTTAGTTAACGATCGATTGATAAACAGCTCGAGTTGATTGTGCTGGCATAATGCCTAGTTCTTCATCTAATAATTTTTTGAAGTCTTGATACACTTTAATAGCTTCAGGGCGCTCACCTACGCGAATGTGATGGTTCATTAATTGTTGAACATATTTTTCGGAATATGGATTTTGTTGCAGCAATCGTTTAATCGTGATGATATAAGAATCTCTTGCGTGAATCTGTTGAAAATAATCACTCATATGCTCTAATAGCTTCATGTATTTCGCCTGGATCGTATTCGCTTTTTCTCTGGCCCAACCATACCCTTCATGCTCTAAATAACCGCCCTTATACGCTTCTACCATCTTCTCTAGTTGAACTAACTTATCCTCCTTCAACTTGAGTGTTGTCACATCCAATTGTTCAAAAGCCAAAAGGTCCCACTCGAAGTGATCTAACGTTAGTTTGTATTTATTCGCTTGGAAGGTAATGACGCCCTCATACCCATAGCTTTTTAATAATTGGCGCAAATACGAAATAGAGGTATGTAAATAGACTTTTGCTTTTTTGTAGTCATATTCTGGCCATAACTGATCGAGCAGGTGATCACGATCAACATACTGATCATGATGAGTAAGAAAAAATGCAAATAATTCTTTGACTTTAGCCATCTTCCATTTGATCAATTCATCCCCATAAAAAACGACCAACCCACCTAAGGAATTAATCGACAACGTTTCCTTTTTGGCAGGTATGGTTGTTGACACTGCTTCAGGCTTTATTTTCTGCTCCAAGCGCTGAATCGTTTTGATAAGGCGTTGTTTACTAACTGGCTTTAATAAATAATCAATCGAGTTTAGCTCAAACGCTTGAATGGCATAATCTTCAAATGCTGTAGCAAAGACAATCTGTACATCTTTATGATGATGCATTAACTGTTCAGCCAAGTCGATTCCACTTACTTTCCCCATAGCAATATCAAGAAAAGCAACATCAAAGTCTACCTCTCTCACACTCTCAAGAACAACACTAGAATCTGAGAAAGTCGCCACTACTTCAACTCCTCCGACTTCCTTTAATTTTCTTTCCATAAATCCTAAAGACAACACTTCATCATCTACTACAATTGCTCGTATCATCTTCCACCACCATCAAATAACTCTTTTATTACTAATATATAATTTAAGAAATGCTTTATGAACAATTTAAAACATTTGTAGAACTACTCTGTCAATCGGTTAACCCATTTGATGAAACATGTTTGGATAGCTGACGACTAAGCCTTATTCATTCACACTGATTGTCGTTTCATACGAATAGCATCGGTAATGGAAAGCTCAGCGCACCTTACTAATCAGGAAAGTATACGTCTGCGGCAACATTTTTGTTTCGAGTGTCGGAATGTAGATGTAAATCACATCAAAATATTTTTGATCATTTATCTCCCAATTGATCATTCGGTTTAGAGAATGTATTCACTCCTACTCTAGTCAAAATGGCAATATGTCGTAATCACTTGATTTGAATAACAGACAACAACTTTTCGATTTACCTTCACACAAATCCTCTCTTCTCTACACGTTCTATAACCTTCCAAACAGAATCCTCGAATAATTCTATCCCTTCTACGTCCCTGAWTGTCAGAAACGCCTCACCCACCGACACTCCAATTCCTCATCTTCAGGCTGCCTTATTCGTCATCTGGATGAATGATTTCTGTCTTGATTGAAAGATTGCGAACAGTACGCATAAAGAAATGGGAAGCATTAAGCTTAAATAAATATAATTCGCTCCGTATTCTGCTGCAATCCACCCAATAATGGGGGCACTTACTACCACCGACCCTTGATTACCTATCATGCGGTAGCTAGCCATTCTCCCATGATAATTAGCGTCCGTCGCCATTTGCTGGACGGCTTGTAGCAAGACTCGAATCCACGTTGTCCCAAGACCAATCAGAAAGATTCCGGCGAAAACGATGGGTAG
>NZ_LFEL01000101.1:0-5828 GCF_001037965.1 Bacillus sp. LL01
TGCCTGCTTTGTTGGCCTTACAATAAACTATGTATTCGGCACAAACTATATGTATTTTGCTTATCAATTCATCGCAGATCTTGATGCGATCACATACAGCATGGCTTGGGCATGGATGGTTACACCGTTGATTAAAGATATAATTTTCACTATTTTTGCCGCTCTATTAGCTTCAAGGATTTATCATACTGTTAATAAAAATTCCAATCCTCTTCAGAAAAAAATAGCTTCATAATAAGTAAACCCCTCTCAAATTTGAGAGGGGTTTATCAATATTATAAGATCATTGCAGCAACCCATCCAAATATGAGAAGCGGAATATTAAAATGTAAGAAAGTTGGTACACATGTATCCCAAATGTGATTATGTTGACCATCTGCATTTAAACCAGCTGTTGGTCCAAGCGTACTATCAGAAGCTGGCGCACCGGCATCACCAAGTGCCCCTGCTGTTCCAATTAAAGCAATAATAGCGAGCGGACTAAAGCCAACTGCTAGTCCTAGTGGAACGAATAATGTGGCGATGATTGGTACTGTGGAGAAAGATGAACCAATACCCATCGTAATGAACAAGCCAACGATAAGCATTAGAAGAGCTGCCACTCCCTTACTAYCTCCTAAAATACCTGAAACTTGATCGACTAATAATTCAACATGACCTGTTTCACGAATCACAGCAGCAAATCCTGAAGCAGCAAGCATAACGAATCCGATGAAAGCCATCATCTTCATACCGTTTGTTACAACATCATCTGCTTCCTTCCATTTAAGCGCGCCACTCACTAGTAAGATTACAATTCCTGCTAACCCAGCAATAATCATTGAGTCAGAAATGCGTTGTACAACTAGTGTAGCAAGGACTGCTAGAATAGCAGCTGTTATAGACCATGTCGTATAAGGTGTTTGCTCAATCGCTTCTCCAACAATTGGACGATCCTCATAGCTACGACGTTTACGGTACGTAACAAATACAGCGACGATTAAACCGAGAACAAGCCCTGCTGTAGGAATCGCCATTGCCACTGGAATATCTCCAAGATCAATAGCAAGACCACTTTCAGCCATATTATCGGCAACAATTCCGTGGAAAATAGCACCGAATCCAAATGGTAAGAAGATATAAGGTGCCGTTAATCCAAATGTAATAATGGTGGCAATCGCTCGACGGTCAACGCCTAATCGATTAAGTACCTTCAAAATCGGTGGAATTAAAATCGGAATAAACGCAATATGAATTGGAATTACATTCTGAGAGAAACAAGAAATGATCAGAATAGAAAAGAAAATAAGGACCTTAGATAAGACCTGTTTCTCTGTATCTCCCTCACGACCTACAAATTTTATCACTGTGTTTACCATGACATCTGGCAAACCTGTTCTTGCAATGGCTACAGCAAATGCACCAAGTAATGCATAACTTAATGCGACAGTTGCACTGCCTCCTAAACCATCACTAAACACCGCCACCGTTTGCTCAAGCCCAAGTCCCCCTACAAACCCACCAATTAAAGCTCCAATGGTTAAGGCAAGGACTACATGCACACGCACTAAACTTAAAACAAGCATGACGATGACTGCTAATAACACTGCATTCATCGTAATCAACCCCTAATCCTTTATCTAATTAAATCACTAACGAACTAAAACATACGTATACATTATCATTCTACTAATATCGTTGTCAATGCATTTCTTTCATGTGATAAAGCGATAAAGAAAAAACACTCAGTCTATATCCTGAGTGCTGATCATTAATAGCGTAATTTCAATAAAATTTCTCTAATATCTTGGTCTGCCATAACGGTTTCTTTGTACCGTTGAGTGATCTTCGTTAATGCCACATCATGATAGAAAAATTCAGTAAAAAATTTAACCAAAGGTGGCGACTGTGTACGAATGGCTTGCCAGCTTGCTTCTTCAATACCTGCAAACACCATTTCTTTTTGGTCAACAATTAAAATTCTACTTCTTTCTAATGTATTATGTTGTTGATCTGGAATTAAGGTAGAAACGGCCTGGATCGAAGTGTGTATTTCTCCAATCGCATGAATGGTTACCTCTACTCCCGCTTCATATTTCTCTTCTAAAGTAGATAGGTAATGTACCAGATCATCCGCCCAACCGGATATATAGATCGATTCCTGAGCCTTCTCAGATAATTCTAAGATTAGAGATTGAATCGATTGATTTTCTTTAAGCATCCAGACTCGATCATCCGTCGTTACTTCCTCCACTTCAATCTTCCGCAACTCCTCAATATTCGATTCAAAGTCCGCTTTTAATTTTTCAATCATGGATTCTAGTGGCAATGCGTTATAAAGCCGCTTTTTTTCTACAGTGGCTTCAAGAATCATACCTTTTTCACTTAAGCGACTCAGCACTTCATATACTTTTGATCGCGGTACACCTGAACGCTTCACAATCGCTGTAGCATCTAGAGGTTGATTCACTGTAATCAGTGACGTGTAAACTTGACTTTCATATTGTGTAAAACCAAATTGTTGGAGCATGATTGATTCCCCTTCTACCATCATTATGTTTATCATAGCACACTCATATACTTGATTAAATTTGTTCTTGTTTCTTTTCTTTTTTAATGTTACCCTTCTAGTGGTAACTATATAAAGAGGTGTTTTCATGGATAAACGAGTATACTTATTAACGATTGTTTCATTCGTTGTTGGATTAGTAGAATTAATTTTAGGTGGGATTCTCGATTTAGTTGCTTCTGACTTAGGCGTGACGCTCGGCCAAGTCGGAATGCTTATTTCGATTTTCTCGCTTGTGTTTGCAATATTTGGGCCGATCTTATTAACCGCTACAGCAAAAATGGAAAGAAAGAAGCTCACGTTAATTGCATTAGTTGTCTTCTTTTTTGCCAACCTGCTCGCCGTGTTAAGTACAGGTTATATAATGTTACTTATTGCAAGAGTTATTTCTGCGATGAGTGGAGCTTTATTAATTGCTTTATGTGTTACGATTGCTTCGAATATCGTTACAGAGCAATACCGAGCTCGAGCAATTGGAATTGTATTTATGGGGATTAGTGCTTCCTTAGTCCTAGGTGTCCCTGCAGGACTGATGTTAGGAAACGCCTTTGGGTGGAGAGCGCCATTTATTATGATTACAGCTTTAGCTGCCTTGTCCTTTATTGGCGTTTACTTCTTAATGGATCGCATCCAACCTAAGCCTGGTATTTCTATTAAGAAACAACTGCAAACATTAAAAAACCGAAAAATCTTATTTATTCAATTAACTTCATTTCTTTTTCTAGCTGGACATTTAACATTATATGCTTATCTAACGCCATTCTTAAGAATGACGATGGGCATGGATGGTACGTGGATTAGTATCATGTACTTAATCTTTGGAATTGCAGCGATAATTGGAGGTGGTGTCGGTGGTATGCTCTCTGACCGCTACGGTACAAAACCAACGATCGTCGGTGTCATTATCTTATTCTCAATTTCCATTTTCACAATCCCATATACTACGTCCGTCCTTCCACTATTCCTTATTGTGATGGTGATTTGGAGCATGTTAAGCTGGGCAATTACCCCAGCCATTCAAAGCTATTTGATTGAAACAGCTCCTGAGACATCTGATATTCAGCAAAGTCTGAATAACTCAGCTCTTCACTTTGGAATTGCCTTTGGTTCGATGATCGGCGGAATTGTTATTGAGCAATCGTCAGTCGAAATGAATGCCACTGTTGGAGGCGTGTTTGTTCTCTTTTCGTTAGGTGTTGTTCTGATGTCAATGATGCGAAGAAAAAATAAGTCAGTATCGACGACTGCAGCATAGGCTAAACCATAAAAAACGGGGCTGGGACATATCTAAGAGGTTTAACYCAGGATACGAACGAAGCGCTAAATGAGCGGATGAAATATACGTAGACCTCCTGCGGGRTGAAAAGCAGAGRTGAGACCCCAAAGTGCGTAGCACGAGGAGGCTCACCAGCTTCCCGCGGAAAGCGAAGTATATTTCAGGAGCGGTATATATAGACCGTATCAGTAATGTTCGATTTTCCATAAGTTAAAATACTTTTGTCCCAGTCTCGCTTCATTTTATAGATGTAAACTCTTTAGCTTCACTATTTGTTATAAAGCCAAACACATTTATTGATTGGGGCATTAGAGGATGTTTTTGGATAAGCTCTATATTTTTCTTAATGATCTCTTTAATATCCTGCGGTCCAATTAGCCACGTTTCTATATTTTTTTCTACAACTTTAATATAATCGAGTGTTTCGATCGTTTTTTCAGTAATCCCCGAATCACTAATTTTCTTTAAAAGATCTTTAGCATTAACAGCATGTTCATGACTAGTTTCCTCACCTATTACATAAATTTCTTTTATATTTTCGTAATAAGCTGCCATTATTATACTCCTAATTATACATCCATAAGGTTGAGAAATTAGACCTCCAAAAGTATTGATGATCATTAATTCTTCAGGCTTTCTCTTAGTTATTAATAGAATGGTTGGATCCAAATCCCCTTGTAGACTAGTGATGACTAACGCTTTTTTTTCTACCACTGTACGTTTCATCTTTATGTTCCTCCTCTTATTGCATGAATTTAGCCATTTCAAAATAAATGGGTATTCCGACGATTAAGTTAAACGGGAAAGTAACGCCTAATGCCAAACCTAAATAGATAGAAGGGTTTGCATTTGGTACAGACGTTTTTAATGCTGCTGGAGCTGCAATATATGAAGCACTTCCTGCTAGTACCCCCATTAAGGTCGCACCTCCTAGAGAAAGGTCGATATAGGTCCCAACCAAAACTCCTAAAGACCCAAACAATAGTGGTGATAATAATCCAAATAAGAGTAATTTCACTCCATACTTCTTCACTTCAGGGATACGCTCTCCCGCTATTAACCCCATATTTAATAAAAATAAAATTAATACACTACCATATAAATCAATAAATAAAGGTTTCACCATTGGGATAGCCCCTTCGCCAAGTACAAGCCCTATTAATAAACTCCCAATTAACAATAAGATACTCTTTCCAAAGAGGCTTTCTTTAATGAMTTCTTTATCTATCCATGGAGAAGACGAAATTWTTCCCATACTTTGAGAAGGTGAAATACCTGCCAACTGCTTGTTCTTTTCTAGCACCTTTAGTAATATCAAGGATAGCAGGATGGCAGGACTTTCCATCAGAGCAACTAATGSATTCATGAATCCTTCATAAGGTGTGCCAATTTTGTCAAGGAAGGACACTGCCGCCCCGTACGTAACAATACTCACAGATCCATAAGTAGCTGCTAAACCAATTGAATTTTCTAAATCTAATTTGATAAAGCGTAAGATTAAAAGGGTAAAAATCGGGATACTAAATCCTAAGAATAAAACCCCTATAATAGGCATAAACACCTCCTCAATCGAATACTTCGAAAGTTCAATCCCTCCTTTAATCCCAATTGCAAGTAATAAATAAATACTTAACGCTTCACTTATCCCTTTTGGGAATTTCAGATCTGATTTACATATAGCTGCTATTATTCCTAAAAGGAAAAAGAGAACTGCTGGTGATAATAAATTTCCGATAATGATCTCAGACATTACAAATTTCTCCTTTCTTCCAATAAAAAAACCGACAATTTCAGAATCCATTTTAAAGAATTCTAAAAGTTGTCGGTTTATCTTCAGCTGCCAAGATAGGCTTCTAAAGATCTCCCATTCCTATAAATTTTTTCCCATCAATTTCTTTTCAAAGTTACCAAAAAGTTTGAAAACCATTACCCTCTCACCTGTAGTTGTACTAATATCCGTATGAAAGCTCTTCACTTGTTCACCAGTGATTTTCAGAATGATTT
>NZ_LFEL01000102.1:0-5793 GCF_001037965.1 Bacillus sp. LL01
TCAGTTCCTGCTAGCTTACTTGTGTAACCTGATAGGAAATGGTACATAGCTTGTTCTTTTGTCAGTTTACTGATAGGAGGCAATACTCCAAATGCATCAGCAGTTAAGAAGATAATTGTATTTGGATGTCCGGCAACACTTGGTGTAAGCGCATTTGGAATAGATTCAAGCGGATACGCTGCGCGTGTGTTTTCTGTTAACACGGTATTATCAAAATCAGGTAATGCCGTTTTTTCATCTACGACAACGTTTTCAAGAACCGAGCCAAAACGAATCGCATTCCAAATTTGTGGTTCTTTTTCTTCTGAAAGGTTGATGCATTTTGCATAGCAACCACCCTCAATATTAAATACGCCATTAGAAGACCAGCCGTGCTCATCATCACCGATTAGGTAACGGTTCGGATCGGCAGATAGAGTGGTTTTTCCTGTACCTGATAAACCGAAGAATAAAGCGACATCGCCTTCTTTACCTGTATTAGCTGAGCAGTGCATAGAAAGAACATTTTGTTCAGGAAGCAAAAAATTCATCACTGAGAAGATTGACTTTTTCATTTCACCAGCATATTCAGTGCCGCCAATTAATACGATGCGTTCTTCAAAAGAAACAATAATAAATGTTTCAGAACGAGTACCATCTACTTCAGGGTTTGCTTTAAATGTAGGTGCTGAAACGATTGTGAAATCTGCAATGGTTTCTTGCTCTAATTCTTCATTTGTCGGTCGAATAAATAATTGTCTAGCAAATGCTTGATGCCAAGCAAATTCGTTTACAACTTTTAAAGATAAACGATAGCTTTTATCTGCACCTGCATAGCCCTTTGAAACAAACAATTCTTCTTTTGTTCCTAAATGATCTAGAACTTTTTTATATAACTTTGTAAATACATCCTTCTCAATTGATTGGTTAACAGGTCCCCAATCAATTTTGTCAGCTACACTTGGTTCGTTGACAATGAACTTATCTTTTGGTGAACGTCCTGTGTACGTACCGGTTGCTACACTTAATGCACCAGAAGCAGTCAAGCTACCCTCTTTACGCATAAGTGATTTCTCAACTAAAGCAGAGATCGGTAAGTCATGATGTGCGTGCTCACTATTCAATAATTGGTCAAGTTCTGATGTAAGGCTTAAAGTAGTCATTGTCGCAAAACCCTTTCCTATTTAAAGTAAATATCTTTAATTTGTATGTGTCATCTCGTCTATGTGAATTAGTATAACACATTATATCTATTAGTCTATACTAATGTGAAAGTTTTTTTGGAAATGATGCATTGAACCAAATTGTATTGATTACATAATTTGTGAGAACTGCATAGAGAAAGGGTTTATAGGTTGGTAATTCACCTAGCGTTCAGGCTCATGAGTGATTAGCCATGCAAACGAAAAAAGAATCATGTAATAAAAAAGTCTGAACTAACCCCTTAATAATAGAAGAAAAGGGGTTTGTGTGTTGTTGCTTTTTTGAGAAATAGTGTAGATGGGTTTTATGATTAGTATAACCTATTATCAACATAAGAAGATGCCGCTAAAAGTACGAATATTAATGAATTTAGCAGTGTTGTTGACATAGTTTTATATGTACGTTATGATATGTCGCGAACGGATACTCTTATCCAGAGTAGGTGGAGGGACAGGCCCGAAGAAACCCAGCAACCAACACTCACGCCATTCGAGTGAAAAGGTGCTAACCTGCAAGGCTGCTGCCTTGAACGATAAGAGGCGAAAGGTAAACATTTCAACCCTTTTCCTCGTCGGAATAGGGTTTTCTACGTTTATATACGTCTTAAACCGTTTTATCACCAATTGGATGAGGAACGAGTGCCGTCTCAAATCATTCGCATATAATAATGGTTATGTGCATAGGAGGAATTTGAACATGGTAGAAAAGAAAAGTCGTCATTTATTTACTTCAGAATCAGTAACAGAAGGTCATCCGGATAAAATCAGTGATCAAATCTCTGATGCGATTCTTGATGACATCTTATCTAAAGATCCAAATGCACGTGTTGCTTGTGAAACATCAGTAACAACTGGTCTTGTATTAGTTGCTGGTGAAATTACAACAAGTACGTATGTTGACATTCCTAAGGTTGTTCGTGAAACAATTAAAGGAATTGGTTATACTCGTGCGAAGTATGGTTTCGATGCGGAGACTTGTGCTGTATTAACATCAATCGATGAACAGTCAGCAGATATCGCAGCAGGTGTTGACCAAGCTCTAGAAGCTCGTGAAGGACAAATGACGGATGCAGAGATTGAATCGATTGGTGCTGGTGACCAAGGTTTAATGTTTGGTTATGCTAATAATGAAACAAAAGAACTTATGCCTTTACCAATCTCATTAAGTCACAAATTAGCACGTCGTTTAACGGAAGTTCGTAAAGAAGAGATCCTTCCTTACTTACGCCCTGATGGTAAAACACAAGTAACGGTTGAATACGATGAAGATGGAGTACCAGCTCGTATTGATACGATCGTTATCTCAACTCAGCACCACCCAGAAGTGACACTTGAGCAAATTCAACGTAACTTAAAAGAGTATGTCATTAAACCAGTCGTACCTGCTGAACTAATTGATGAGAACACTAAATACTTTATCAACCCAACAGGTCGTTTCGTAATCGGTGGACCTCAAGGAGATGCTGGTCTTACAGGACGTAAAATCATTGTTGATACGTATGGTGGTTATGCTCGTCATGGTGGCGGAGCTTTCTCTGGTAAGGATGCTACAAAAGTAGACCGTTCTGGTGCTTATGCAGCTCGTTATGTAGCGAAAAACATCGTTGCTGCTGGACTAGCTGATAAGTGTGAAGTACAACTTGCTTACGCAATCGGTGTAGCACAGCCTGTGTCGATTTCAATTGACACATTTGGAACTGGAAAAGTATCTGAAGAGACACTTGTTTCACTTATTCGTGATAACTTTGATCTTCGCCCAGCAGGAATTATCAAAATGCTTGACCTACGTCGTCCAATTTATAAGCAAACTGCTGCGTATGGTCACTTTGGTCGTACAGATATCGAGCTTCCATGGGAGCAAACAGATAAAGCTAACACGCTTAAAGAGCAGGCTGGCCTATAATTAAATAATACGTAAGAAGGAAAGCGCAATTTCTCCGTAGAGAAGTTGTGCTTTTTGTTTACATCTTTTAATTAGGGGTAGATGAGAGGCAGACACACTTCTAGGTATGCTTTTCTTCAAAAAAGACCAGACTAAGCATTAAGAGGGAGGTGGACTATTATGGCACAAGATGTATTATGTGAAGTGAATAATTGTGTGCATTGGGCACATGGTAACCAATGTGAAGCAGATAAGATTTATGTAATCAGCCATAAAGGAAAACAAGCAGATCGACAAGAAGAAACAGATTGCAAAACATTTGAACCAAGTTAAGAGTATAAAAAGAGGGCATTAAGGTGCCTTCTTTTTATACTCTTAGTATTGAGAATGAGAATTGATATTATYCATAAAACGAAAAAAGTACCTGATTGGAGAGGTACTTTTTTTGGTCTATATGCATTGAAATGAAGAGATTCTTCTTAAGTCGATTCCGAAATTTACCCAACGGAAAAACCACCATCTATATCCAGCTACTGAGTTCCTGCCAACAAAGGTAGGAAAGAACCAAAAAGATTCACCGTTCGTTAACCGAATAAATGTAAACCGAAATAAACAACTATTAATTGCTCCTGGATCAACCGCAAAATCTTGCGGTCCAGATGGAGCGGGTGGAATCATCTGTGGCGGTGGTCCAAGTGGGGCTTGTCGATCTAAGGGTGTTAAGGGTGTTTCATATTCGTTTGTTGTCATTGGGTAATAGTGATTTTAATCATAATGGTTTGGATCATATTGAAACATATTGTCACTCCTCATCCAAGAAGATAGGTTTTATTTTATCTAAACCTTCAAATACCCTATGCAGATGCCTAGAATAAGTGCAACAATATTAGTATGTAAGCTAGATGTTTGGTTCGATGACTGCTGTTGCTTGCTTTTTTAAGTTATAGGCACTTTATAGCGGAGAAATGTTAATGAGTATTAGACAGTGTTTTAAAAGTTGTATAGGTATTTAATGAATCTTAATGAATAATGACAACGAACCTTTATATTCGCTAGTTGACGACAAAAACAGTCTTCAAAAAGGCTTGAAGACTGTTCAATCGTTTATTTTTCAATTTTTACTTGTTTGTAATGTTGGCCTTTTTCCACATATTCACGTCTGATTCTTGCCATATCCTTTAAGTCTTCTTCCGTTAATTCACGAACTACTTTAGCAGGACGTCCAAAAGCAAGAGTATTTGGTGGGATCTTMTTCCCTTGAGGAACAAGACTACCGGCACCAATAAATGCACCCTCGCCAATCTCAGCTCCGTCAAGAATGATCGAGCCCATTCCAATTAAAGCTTTTTTTCGAATAGTACAACTATGTAGAAGTACCTGATGCCCAACAGTAACATCATCCTCAATAATAAGAGGGTACTTGGGGCTTTGGTGGAGCATGGATTGATCTTGTATGTTCACTCGCTCCCCAATGACGGTAGGGGAAACATCACCACGAATAACGCTTTGAAACCAAATGCTGCTTAACGCTCCAATCGTCACATCGCCTGTAATTGTGACGTAATCTGCGATGAAAGCACTTTCATCAATTTTGGGCCATTTTCCTTCATATGGATAAATCATTTTTCACACATCCTTTTGATTTTGTCAAAAAACCGCTATACTAATTTTAACGTAAATTTCGATCAGCGTGCTAAGAAATATAAAATGCATCCTTTGAGCAAGGGGGAACTCAGTTATGTGGAAGTGGGAAATTTCAGAGCCGCGTGGTGTAGTGGTAATCATACATGGAGCAGGAGAACATCATGGGCGTTATATGTGGCTTGCGAAAAAGTGGAATGAACATGGCTTTGATGTCATCATGGGAGATCTTCCAGGTCAAGGTAAGACTCGTGGCAAACGTGGTCACGTTCAATCATTTAGCCAATATTTAGATGCAGTTGAAGAGTGGATCACAGAGGCTAGAAAAAAAGATTTACCGATTGTGTTATTTGGCCATAGTATGGGCGGGTTGGTAAGTGTAAGGGCATTAATGGAGCGGAGTCATGCCCACATTGTGGCTGTCATTTTATCATCTCCTTGCTTAGGTTTGAGTCGTCCACCAGCTAAGTCGAAAGCTCTCGCAACAAAACTTATCCATCGCTTTGCCCCAACTTTTAGTGCGAGCTCAGGGCTGCGTACTGAGCATTGCACACGTAACGAGGAAGTAAGAGAAGCTTATCTTAAAGACGAACTGCGAGTCACTCGGGTGAGTGCAAGGTGGTATCAAGAGCTAACAAAAGCGATGCATCTTGCTAATCGTTACCCTGAGAAGATGCCTAATATTCCTATTCTAGTAATGCAGTCTGGAGAAGACTATATTGTCGATCAATTAGCAGTAAGAGATTGGTTTGATCATTTACTTCTTACTGAAAAGCATTACAAGGAATGGGAAGGGCTTTATCATGAAATTTTTAATGAACCAGAAAGAGATGAGGTCTTTCGTTACGCGATTGGCTTTGTTAATATTTTGCTTCCGTAGCAGGAGCGAAAAGAWAAGCTATTAACCTAATGGTAGCTTTTCTTTTTTTAGATTGTCTATAGTTAGACACGACCGATTTATTGTTGATAGCTCCTATTTATGCTAATGTACTAGTTATGGAAAAGTGAATGGAGGAGAACACTTCAGATGAAAGTCCCTACAAAGCCAATTCCGATTTTAATGAATATTTACCGTGATGTGATCCCAAC
>NZ_LFEL01000103.1:0-5754 GCF_001037965.1 Bacillus sp. LL01
GATTACGAAGGAAATCAAGCTAGGACTCGACCTTCAAGGCGGATTTGAGATTTTGTATCAAGTTAATCCCGCTAATGAAGGAGATGTAATTGATCAAACAGCACTAAGTGCAACGGTTAGTGCGCTCAATCAACGTGTAAATGTGCTCGGTGTATCAGAGCCGAATATTCAAATTGAGGGCGACGACCGCATCCGTGTGCAATTAGCTGGTGTGGAAGACCAACAAACAGCACGTGATCTACTTTCTACAGAAGCGAACCTAACATTTCGTGATGTAAATGATGAAGTGTTATTAGATGGAAGTGATTTGCAGCAAAATGGGGCAAATTCTTCTTTTAAAGACCAAACGAATGAACCGATCGTGACACTCACTCTCCGTGATGCACAGCTTTTTGGTGAAATTACAAGAGAGATTTCAAGCAGACCGCCTGGTGAGAATTTACTAGTCATTTGGCTTGATTTTGAAGAGGGTGTTGATTCATATGAAGCTGAAATGATGAGTGACGACCCTAAATTTTTATCTGCGGCATCCGTACGTGAACCGATTAATTCACGTGATGTAATGATTGAGGGTAACTTCGCTCTTGAAGAGACTCGTTTTATTGCAGAAGTATTAAATGCAGGGTCATTACCTGTACAACTAGAAGAAATGTACTCGAATTCAGTCGGGGCTTCTTTGGGTGAACAGGCAATGGAGAAAACGATTTATGCTGGATTTATCGGGATTGCGTTAATCTTTATCTATATGCTTTTCTATTACAGATTCATGGGTGTGATTGCTGTGGTTACACTCAGCATGTACATCTATTTAGTACTTCTTATTTTTAACTTAATGAATGCGATCCTCACATTACCTGGTATTGCAGCTCTAATCTTAGGGGTAGGTATGGCAGTGGATGCAAACATTATTACGTACGAACGAATCAAAGAAGAGATTCGCTCTGGGAAATCTATTATGTCTGCTTTTAAAGCAGGTAGCAGACGCTCTTTATCTACGATTTTAGATGCAAATATTACAACAATCCTAGCAGCCGGTGTGTTATTTGCCTACGGGACAAGTTCGGTACAGGGATTTGCTGTGATGTTGATCGTTAGTATTTTAACAAGCTTCTTAACGGCAGTTTATGGTTCACGTTTATTACTCGGTTTATGGGTGAATAGCCGTGCGCTTAATAAAAAGCCACGCTTGTTCGGTGTGAAAGAAGGTGAAATCGATGAGCTTTAATTTTCAAAACCGCGAGATCGATTTTGTTCAACATCGCAAAAAGTTTTTCATGTTCTCGCTTTCTGCAATGCTCATTGGTGTCGTTCTTTTACTTACAATGGGATTGAATTTAGGGATTGATTTTGAGAGTGGCTCTCAAGTTGAAATCTTATCAGAAGAACCATTAACGGCAGAAATAGTTGAAGAAGAATTTGCTCAAATTGGTGCCGGGTATACACCTGATGACATTACCTTAGGTGGAGATCGCAACGAATTGGCTACAGCACGATTTATTGGTGTTCTAGACGCTGGCGAAATTGCGGAAATTCAATCGCATTTCGCTGAGCGATTTGGAGCTGATCCAAATATCGGAACAGTATCACCAACAGTTGGTCAAGAACTAGCGCGAAATGCTTTGATTTCTGTACTGATCGCCTCTGTCGGGATTATCATTTATGTAACGATTCGTTTTGAATTCTTATATGGGGTTGCTGCGATTGTGGCACTCTTACATGATGCCTTTTTCATTATTGCAGTGTTCAGTTTGCTTCAAATTCAAGTAAACGTACCATTTATTGCAGCGGTTCTAACGATTGTCGGGTATTCGATTAACGATACAATCGTAACGTTTGACCGCATTAGGGAGAACATGAAGCTGGCTAAGAAAGTGAAAGGCTTTGATGACCTAGCTGCAATCGTCAATAAAAGTTTAGTTCAAACACTTGCTCGTTCCATTAACACCGTTTTAACGGTTGTCTTTGCAGCTGCTGCCCTATTCATTTTTGGGGGAGAAGCGATTCGCTCATTCGCTCTTGCTTTGTTAATTGGCCTCGTAGCTGGAACGTATTCGTCGATGTTCCTAGCTTCTCAACTGTGGTTAATTTGGAAAGCGCGTCAKCTTAAAAAGCAAAAGTTTAAAAGCAAGCAACAACCAGAAGAAGAACCAACCGTTTAGTATGATAGGAAAAAAAGATCATGGTGCATACCATGATCTTTTTTTGGAACAATAACGTGGAGCAGTGGCAGGTTTTGGTATATTATGTAGAGAGTAGAGAGTGGGGTGAGCATATGGAAGAAGCAGATATTCGCTACCGAAAAGTACGCTTTGCTGCCTGGGTTGGGATTATCGGCAATATTATCTTAGCTATCATCAAAGCCATTATTGGTTTTATGGCAAATAGCCGAGCATTAATTGCAGATGCTGCTCACTCAGCATCAGACGTCGTCGGATCAGTAGTTGTGTTGATAGGAGTACGCGCTGCAAAACTCCCACCAGATGAAGATCATCCTTATGGTCATGGAAAAGCAGAATCGGTTGCTGCGATCATTGTTGCGGTACTGTTGTTTCTTGTTAGTTTTGAAATCGCACTTACTGCGTTCAAGTCCTTTTTTGAGCCAGTTGTTGTTCCGAAAATGATTGCGATCTATGCTGTAGTCTTTTCGATTGTGACAAAGGAATTAATGTTTCGATATAAGTATCAATTGGGTAAAAAATATAAGAGTGAAGCATTAATGACGGATGCGTGGCATCACCGCTCAGATGTGTTCTCCTCAATGGCTGCGCTTGTAGGGATTGGGGCTGCGATTTTAGGTGGAATGTTGAATATTTCTTGGCTTTTGTATGGGGATGCACTAGCCAGTGCCTTTGTCGCCATTTTGATTGGTAAGATGGCATGGAGCCTTGGGAAGCAATCGATTCACAATGCGCTTGATCATGTTCTTCACCCAGAAGATACGGTAGAGATGAAGCAAGCTGCAGCAGAAGTAGAAGGTGTGTTAAATATTGATGAATTCTTTGCTCGTGAACACGGTCACTACGTCATTGTTGATATTAAGATTGGCGTAGCCCCGCACATTACGGTAGAAGAAGGTCATGCAATCGGAAAGAATGTGAAAATAAGGCTCATGAAAGAGAAGAATGTTCAAGATGTACTCGTGCATATTAATCCATATAGAGAAAAAACTAATTGAGGAGGTTTATGGGATGAGGGGACAATGGAATATTATTTTAGGATTGTTAGTGGCGATTATTATTGCCATCTTTGCCGTCATTAATGTAGACGCGGTTCGTGTAAATTATTTATTTGGTGTGGCGGAGTGGCCGTTGATTCTGGTTATTCTTGGTTCGGTCTTTATGGGGGCCATCGTTGCTGGTGCCCTAGGGATGGTAAAAATATACCGTCTCCAAGCAGAACTTAAGAAGCTAAAAACATTAAAAGGCCATCAAGAAGCTGCTGCAACATCAAAGCATGATGTCGATACAGTTGATGGTGATGAGAACACCGTCATCAACGATACTACATTAGATCAAGATCCCAAATAAAGACAGCGATCATTATAAACTCAGACATTGTCACCCCTTGGCTGCTCCTGTATAATAGGATGGTCAAGGGGTGAACTTATGTTAAAACCTAAGGCAAGATGGAAAATACAAGAGCAAGATGATAACAAAGTAGAGAGTCTTGTCAAAGAGCTAGGTGTAGATGTACTTGTTGCGCAATTATTAATTAATCGTGGCATTGATACACCAGAAGCYGCAAAAACGTTTTTAAACAGTGAAGAAATGACTTATCACGATCCGTATTTACTCTCGGGTATGAAAGAGGCCATTACACGTATAAATGAAGCTATTACCAATCAAGAAAAGATCCTGATTTTTGGAGATTATGATGCTGATGGAGTGAGTAGTACCTCGGTCATGATCTACACGTTAAAAGAGCTAGGGGCTATTTTTGATTATTATATTCCTAATCGGTTCACAGAAGGCTATGGTCCTAATGAGCCGGCTTTGCGCCGTGCAAAAGAAGAAGGCTATACGCTTGTTGTAACAGTAGATACAGGAATCTCTGCTGTTCATGAGGCCAATGTGGCAAGAGAAATCGGACTTGATTTTATCGTAACCGATCACCACGAAGCACCACCGACACTGCCTGATGCGTATGCGATTGTAAACCCGAAAAAGCCTGGATGTACGTATCCATTTAAAGGGCTAGCTGGGGTAGGGGTTGCTTTTAAAGTAGCTCAAGCTTTACTTGGAAGAATACCAAAAGAGTTGCTCGATATTGTGGTGATTGGAACCATTGCTGACTTAGTTCCATTAGTGGATGAGAATCGATTAATGGCAAAAGAGGGCTTAAGAGCTCTGCAATCCACATCAAAGCCAGGCTTGCGTGCGTTAATGAAAGTATGTGGCGTTGGTCAAGATGCCTTAAATGGAGACCATGTCGGCTTTGGTATTGGCCCGCGTATTAATGCAGCCGGACGACTAGAGTCAGCTGATCCAGCAGTTGAATTGATGATTACAAATGACTCTAGCGAAGCTGAACATTTAGCAGCTGAAATTGATGCTCTTAATAAACAACGTCAAAGTATTGTAAATGCTATTACAGAAGAAGCAGTAGAAATCGTTGAAACGACTTATCCACCTTCTGAGAATGACGTTTTGATTATTGCTAAGCCAGGCTGGAATGCAGGAGTTATTGGGATCGTAGCATCACGACTTGTAGAACGCTTTTATCGTCCGACTATTGTGCTTAGCATAGATGAAGAAAAAGGGTTAGCTAAAGGTTCGGCAAGAAGCATCGAAGGCTTTGATATGTTCTCAGAGTTATCAAAGAGCAGAGATATCCTCCCTCACTTCGGTGGGCATCCTATGGCGGCAGGGCTTACGATGAAAGAAGCTGACTTAGATCTGTTACGCGAACGATTAAATAAGCAGGCAAAAGAAGTGTTAACGGAAGAAGATTTCAAGCCTCTCACAAAAATAGATCTAGCAACAAGTGTCGATCACATATCCTTATCGGTCATAAAGCAACTTGAAGCACTGGCACCATTTGGGGTGAGTAACCCAACACCTAAAGTCATGATTGAAAATGTTCATATTGATCAGATGCGTCGAATTGGTAGTGAGGCGAATCACTTAAAAGTAAGTTTCGCACAAAATGGCGCTAGTCTTGATGGCATTGGCTTTCATTTAGGGCACCTGCATGATGAAATTAGCCAAACAGCTAAACTATCTGCAATTGGGACGTTATCTATTAATGAGTGGAATGGACATGTGAAACCACAAATGATGCTAGAGGATCTCGCGGTTAATGAATGGCAACTATTTGATTGGCGCAGTATTCAACAAAAGCGATTAGACGATCGATTGTTGGAGATACCAGTAGAGAGACGAATCATTATTTCTTTTCAAGAAGAATCGGCGAATCAACTTGGCTTGCATTGTAAAGATATTAGAAAGGCTGAAGAAGTCTTTCATGCTACGGGCTTGTTTGAAGATAAATATGTGATTTTACTAGATGTTCCGAATACAAGGGATGAGTTAAACCGTTTATTTACGGGCCAAGGAACACCTAGTCGGGTTTATACGATTTTTCATCAGCAAGAGGACTCCTTTTTCACAACAAATCCTAACCGTGATCAATTTAAATGGTTTTATGCGTTTTTGCTGAAACGTAAAACATTTGATTTGAAAAAGCATGGTTTAGATTTAGCGAAACATAAAGGTTGGTCAAAACACACAATTGATTTCATGTCACAGGTGTTTT
>NZ_LFEL01000104.1:0-5677 GCF_001037965.1 Bacillus sp. LL01
TACGAATCGGGCCTTCCTCAGCTTTTTGTGGAACAATTTCTTTACGGATATCTTCTCGTATTTTAATAGGCTGTTCATCAGAGAAGACAACTTCGATTCCTTTATGAATGCCATCCTTACGTAGCTTTGTGCGAATCACTTTTGCCATAGGATCATAGCTTGTCTTAGAAATATCCGTAATACGAAGGCGAGTAGGATCCATCTTATTAGCGGCACCCATACTTGAGATAATAGGGATTTTACGCTCTAAGCATTGTTTCATCAGGTGAATCTTATAAGAGATCGTATCACTTGCATCAACAACATAGTCAAGTCCATAGCTGAAGAACTGTTCATAGGTCTCTTCTGTATAAAACATTTTTAGAGCAATAACTTCACAATCAGGATTTATATCTGCAATCCGTTCTTTCATTAACTCTACTTTCTCGCGTCCTACAGTAGAAAGCAAAGCATGAATTTGACGGTTGACATTAGTAATATCTACATCATCCTTATCAACTAATACAAGACGGCCCACACCAGATCGTGCAAGTGCTTCAGCTGAAAAAGACCCAACTCCCCCAATACCTAGTACCGCTACTGTACTATTTTTTAATTGGTCTAATCCATCATGACCAATAGCTAATTCATTCCGTGAAAATTGATGTAACATGTATCGTTTCTCCTTCCAAGCAAAAGGTTTATTTACCAGCTAGTATACCCTTTTAGTAGCATACTAAAAAGCTATCTATTGTCGGATTTGAATATATCACAGCATGATGAAAAAGTCTAAGACGTTTCGTCACAAAAAGAAGCTAAATTGTTCAATTGAACAATTTAGCTTCATTTCCCAGTTATGTAGGWTAAGAATCCCAACTATGCCGTATTTGACTTACGCTTTGAACCTGCTCTCACAGGTGGGTGCACAGTGCTTATTATCTTACTTCCTTCCAAGAGTACACAAAGGCATGTAATCCAACAAACAACTACTTGCTCCCTTTTCAAAAGTGTTGGCTCAAAACACTCAGTTTTTACGTACAACGTAGGATTCTTATCTGTTGAACTAAATATAACATGACCGAAAACGACATGCAAGTATTTTATCTAAATTTTCTGTTATTTATTTTTTTGTTCTTTTTTTACTCCTGTGGTACGGTAGATATAAACTTATTTAGGAGGCTTCATCTAGTTATGAAAAAAGCACTTGCCACCCAACGTTGTATCGAAATCAGTCAAGAAATTGGTTGGACTGAAAAGAGAATTGTTGAAACCTCGTATGATATGATGCTTTTTCCAGATCAGTTAACAGTAAAAGATGAACATTACCCTATTCAATCTATATTTGATATTTCATATCGTAAAAAACCCGAAAAAAATGCGATGGGCTTCTTGTATCTTCACACAAGCCGCGGAGTAAGGACTTATTATATTAAAGAAGAACCCACTGCTCTCATTGAAGCTTATCGAAATCTCATTAAAACCTAGTGTGATTAGAGCACCTTACTATGTTGACGACTTTTCACTTGATTGAGGTCACCACATAATTGATAAACAGGCTGATAGAGGTAATCGACTGCAGCATCCTTCACAATCCATGCCTCTCCCTCTGCATGAGGAATGGATTCAATGATGTTGACCGAATGTGCCTCAGCCCAGTGCAAGCACTCTCCGTAGCTTGCTTGATTGACAAACACCACATCATAATTAGCACTCTCTTTTGAATCACTTTCTGCTATAACGACTCGATCTCCTTYGTAGCGTTTTTGAAAAAGATAATCTTCAACCATACTATTAGCGGTAGCAGCTCCTCCAGCCCCAGGCCCGACAAAAGCTAATTCATGAATATCTTCGCCGTAAATAACCACCCCATTTGTAACGCCATTAATGGAAGCTAATAGTTCGTCATTCACAACAAATGCCGGCGATACAATGCCTTTAATCTCTCCCTCTTCAAGCCTCGCATCTCCTACTAATTTAACTTGGCAGCCAATATCACTTGCCACCTCTACATGCCAATTTTCAATCTCACTCACTCCAAAACGGCTTATCTGCTCAGGGTCAGCCCATTTGCCAAAACAGAGTCGGCTTAAGATGATTAACTTATACCATGCATCAAAGCTTTCAATGTCATCTGTAGGATCACTTTCAGCATAACCTAACTGCTGGGCTTCAAGTAACACATCCGCAAAACTACGTCCTTTTTGAATCATTTCCGTCAACATATAATTGGTCGTTCCATTTAAAATCCCTCTCACTTGATTAATGGCTGTCGTTGCAAGTGTTCCACGAAGAGCATTTACAATCGGAACAGCTCCCGCAACAGCCGCTTCGTAACCATAAAAAGCTCCACCTGAAGKCGCTACTTCTTCAAGTTCTTCACCTTTTTGCGCCACAAGCTTTTTATTTGCTGAGATAACTGGAATTCCTTGCCGGAGAAAATAGTGAGTGTACGTAAAGGCTGGTTCAATCCCTCCCATCGCTTCAAATACGATATCGTACTTTTGATGAGCTTTAAACTGTTCCCACTCTGTCGTGATGAAGACATCCTTAAGGTTGGCACGATCTTTTTGACGATCTTTTACCAAAATGGCTGTGATTTGAAACGGCTCATCTATTTGCTTTTCAATGGTTTTACGGCTTTTTTCTAGCCGTTCATATACGCTTCCACCTACTGTACCAAATCCAAGAATCGCTACTTTTAACATAACTCTCTCTCCTCGCCTCTTATCTATCTCGTCTTAGCTTTATATCTAGAATTAAACACAAAAAAACCTTTCACTAAGGAAAGGTTTTTTTGCCTTCCCTTATCTACCAGAATGAATACATTCTGCTGAACGTAGCACCTTTGTTTGTATGGCATACAAACCGGTTGCCGGGTTTCATAGGGTCAGTCCCTCCACCACTCTTGATAAGGATGAGATCTCTATCTCATATTGTTTCGAATTTTCTATTAAAACTGATTATACGCATCACGAATCGAAGAGTCAATGTTTTTTTTCGTTTATGCGAAAACGTAATGCGATTGCCACATTCTAAAAAACCCCGCTTGCGCGGGATGCGCTCTAGCGGGGATCTATTTATTAAGCTTTTACTTTATCAGACTTCTTTCCAATGACAGATAAGTTTAAATCAATTAATTGATCAAGACTTACTTCACTTGGTGCATTGGTTAACAAGCAGCTTGCGCTTGCTGTTTTCGGGAATGCGATCGTGTCACGTAAGTTTGTGCGACCTGCAAGTAGCATGATCAAACGGTCAAGTCCAAGCGCAATACCACCATGTGGAGGTGTACCGTATTCAAATGCTTCAAGTAAGAAGCCGAATTGCTCTTTTGCTTCTTCTTCTGTGAAACCAAGTGCTCTGAACATATGCTCTTGGATCTCACGCTCGTAAATACGTTGTGATCCACCACCAAGCTCATAGCCATTTAAAACAAGATCATAGGCTTCAGCTCGGACAGCTGCTGGATCCGTTGCAAGAAGATCACGATCTTCTTTCTTCGGACTTGTGAATGGATGATGCAGAGCCACAAAACGTTTTGCATCTTCATCATACTCAACGAGTGGGAAATCAACCACCCATAGGAAGTTATATGCAGCCTTGTTAATCAAGTCAAACTCTTTACCAAACTTCAGACGAAGAGCACCTAAGCTATCGAACACAACTTGTTTTTTATCAGCTGCAAAGAATAATAAGTCTCCTTCTTCACCATTCATTGCATCAAGTAAGCTCTCTGCTTGCTCGCCTTCAAAAAATTTAGCCACAGGACCTTTAAGACCTTCAGCTTCTACTTTCAACCAAGCAAGTCCCTTCGCACCATAAGGCTTCACAAACTCAGTTAAAGCATCAATCTCTTTACGAGACATTTWACTTGCTCCACCTTTTAAGTTTAACCCCTTTACAATGCCACCGCTGTTGATTGCACTAGTAAATACTTTAAAGCTAGAGTCAGCTACAACCTCAGAAAGCTCAACAAGTTCCATTTCAAAACGAGTATCTGGCTTATCTGAACCGTAACGATTCATTGCTTCWTCATAAGTTAGGCGTTGCATCGGAAGAGAAATATCGATGCCTTTTGTTTCTTTCATTACTTTTCCCATCATTTTCTCAGTCATTGAAAGCAAGTCTTCTTTATCCATGAAAGATGTTTCAATATCAATTTGAGTAAATTCTGGTTGACGATCCGCACGTAAATCCTCATCGCGGAAACAACGAACGACTTGGTAGTAACGCTCAAAGCCTGACACCATCAAAAGCTGCTTAAAGATTTGTGGTKATTGTGGCAGCGCATAGAACTCACCGTGATGCACGCGACTTGGAACAAGATAATCACGCGCCCCTTCTGGTGTACTCTTTGTCAGCATTGGTGTTTCAATCTCAAGGAATGCTTCATCATCTAAGAAGTTACGAATTAGTTTCGTCGTTTTATGGCGCAGCTTAAATGTTTCTTGCATATCAGGACGACGCAAGTCTAAGTAACGGTAACGTAGACGAACATCCTCAGAAGCATCCGTATCTGCTTCAATTTGGAACGGAAGTGATTTAGAAGCGTTTAGAACTTCAACCTTCGTTACATGGATCTCAATGTTCCCTGTAGGAAGTTTATCGTTTACTGTACGTTCCTCACGAGCTACAACTGTTCCTTCTATCTCTAAAACATACTCATTACGAACACGTTCAGCTGTTTCTAATGCTTCTTTGTTTACCTCTGGGCTAAATACAACCTGAACAATACCAGAACGGTCACGGAAATCTAGGAAAATAACATTCCCAAGATCACGACGCTTTTGTACCCATCCTTTTAGTTGTACCACTTCACCTACATGCTCTTCTCTTAACTCTCCACAATGATGCGTTCTACCTATCATCTTATTTGCCTCCCTCAACTTGCTCTTTCATATATGTGATAAAGGTATCAAGTGCAACCTCGAATTGCTCACCTGTTTCCATGTTCTTAACATTTATACGTTTCTCAGCAAGTTCATTATCACCAAGAATGGCTGTATAGCGTACGTTTAGACGATCAGCTGCCTTGAATTGAGCTTTCATCTTTTTATCTAAATAATCTTTATCACAACGAATGCCTGCTTGACGTAATTGGTATAGAAGCTCAACCGACTTTTCCTTTGCAGCATCACCTAAAGTCACAACAAAGCAATCGAGTTGATTACCAAAATCAGGCACTTTCCCTTGAGCTTTTAGCGCCATGATTAATCGCTCAATACTAAAGGCARATCCAATTCCTGGTGTCTCAGGTCCTCCAAATTCTTGTACAAGCCCATTGTAGCGTCCGCCTCCACATAATGTCGTGATCGCCCCAAAGCCTTCACCTTCTGCCATTACTTCAAATGCAGTGTGATTATAATAATCAAGTCCACGCACTAATGTGGGATCAATGACATATGGTAAGCCCATCTGTTCAAGATGTGCCTTTACTTGTTCGAAATAAGTCGCTGATTCTTCTGTGTAGTAATCATGAATCGAAGGAGCTGTAGCCATTAATGGATGCTCACGATCTTTTTTACAATCAAGAATGCGTAGTGGATTCTTCTCTAACCGACTTTGGCAATCAGAGCAAAACTCACTGATGCTTGGTTTAAAGTGATTAATAAGCGCCTCTCTGTGTGCATCTCGGCTTTCTTTATCACCTAAACTATTTAAAACAAGCTTGATATCAGTTAAGCCAAGCTCATAATAA
>NZ_LFEL01000105.1:0-5673 GCF_001037965.1 Bacillus sp. LL01
CACTTTTCGCGTGCGCAGCTGGTAATGAAATAGTGAAAAAGGAAACGATAAGTGAAGATCAAAAGATTACGTTGGAAGTGTGGAATCGGAAAGTCGAAATTTCCACACAGTTTGAAAAGATGATTCAAGCTTATGAGAAGGAAAATCAAGGCGTGGATCTAATCGTTCGTACCGTAGGCGGAGGAGTCGATGACCGTAGCGATCTAATCGCACAGTTAGCTGCCGGAAAAGGTCCTGATATCTTTACGAACGGTGGATACGAAGAGGCTAAAATGTGGRGTGAGTATTTGGAAGACCTTTCTGATCAACCATGGATTGAATATGCATTAGAAGAGGCACTAGCACCAATGACATTTGATGACAACATTTACGGAATGCCAATAAGCCTTGAAGGGTACGGATTCATTTACAATAAAGATTTATTTAAAGAGGCAGGCATTAGAACGTTGCCCAAAACACTTACTGAATTAATCGCAGCAGCTGAAAAATTGGAAGCGGCAGGCATCACCCCTTTTGCAATCGGATATTATGAAAAGTGGAAATTAGGCCACCTTATAAATATTGCCTTCGCGCAACAGGAAGATCCAGATGCCTTTATTAAAGGCCTGAATGACAGAACGCTAGACATTGAACACAATCAAACATTTAAAGACCTGGTCAGGTTGTTGGATGTATCGATTAGGTACGGAAACGAAAATCCGTTGACTACAGATTACAACATGGAAGTGAACCTATTTGCCACTGGGAGGGCAGCGATGAYCCAGCAAGGTAACTGGATTCAACCGATGCTCGATCAACAATCGCCAAAGATGAACATCGGATTTCTGCCAATCGCGATAAATGACGACCCTAAAAACGATGCCTTAGCGGTCGGTGTCCCAAATTACTGGGTCGTGAATAAACAATCGCCCCCGGAAAAGAAGAAAGAAGCAAAGAAATTTTTAAACTGGATGGTTTCTTCTGAACAAGGAAAACAATTTATGACCGAACAATTCAAATTTATCCCGGCGTTTAAACATATTGAGACAAACGACTTAGGACCGCTCGCAGACGATATTATTCGTTACGCCAAGGATGGGAAGACGTTGTCCTTCAACTGGTTTAAATACCCTGGGGGAGCTAGGGATGAGTTCGACCATGAGTTCGGGCTTGCCATGCAAGCTTATATCGATAAACGGCTTAATCATGATCAACTGCTGCAAGAGTTGCAGAAGTCGTGGGAGAAAGCTGCGAGGAAATGAGGGAAGCGGGGGGACGGTTCTCATCTTTCCTTAGCTATGCTCTTCATATTTGTCACTCCCCGAAACTTATCGACGTTAAACAAGTCCTGCTCTTCTGACGAAATGGAGCAGGACTTTTCTTACATAGCTCAATCTTTTGTTAAGTTAGTAATAAGAAATCAGCAGGAAAGGTGGCGCACGGCAGGGAGATATTCTCTCGTGCTTCCTAAGCCACCAAAAAACAATGAATATCAATAAAATAGTATTTGATAGATTCAACAGAAGACTAATTATCCTTCTGGAAAAGATCCTCCTTCAATAAATAGCATGAACCTACACTAACAATTACCTTATCAGTAATTAGATTTAATAATGCATAGAGTTTCTAGTAAATATAACACTCCCCATACCACTGTACAACAAATCTAGCATGAGAACCGTTCCGTTGCTTCCCCTATATCAATTTAAGACTAATTTATCCTCAATTTAAACCGTATTTCCAAAAGGTAGATTTAATTATAATTCAATATATGAACGAAAGGTGGTGGGGATTGGGGCTGTTACCTTTTTTATACAGTAAAACCTCAGATCTATTAGACGAATAATACTCTTACGGGAATCTATGAACCTTATAGGTCTGTTCCACCCAAAAAAATGAAGGGAGGTAATAATAAAATAATAGTTGTTTGTAAATGAAAAAATATTAATCAATTAAAGAGAGGGAAAGTAAATGAAAATCAAATTTCGTAAAAAGGTAGGAAAATTAGTTTTGTGTGCTGCGATTTTAGCAAGCAGTCTGACAAGCATTAGCGTCGCTGCGAGCTCTAACTGGAATATTGAGGATGATTACACTGCATCATGGTCCAGACAGCAAGCAGAGAAAGTGGCTCTGACGGAAGAGACGACAGCCCCAATCATCGATTTGGACTTTGAAGACGTAGCACCGGATGTGTGGGTTTGGGATACGTGGCCGCTTCAAAATAGAGACGGTTCCCTTGCGAACGTGAAAGGTTACAGAATCGCATTCGCATTGGTTGCACCGCGTACTTATACTTGGCATGACCGTCATACTGAAGCAAGAATCGGCATGTTCTACTCYAGAAACGGCAAGGATTGGACGTATGCTGGAATTCCATACGATTATGACAAGGCGTTAGGACACATGCAATGGGCTGGTTCAGCTATGTTGGATGAAAAAGGAAAAGTGCATTTCTTCTATACAGCAACTACTGATATGAATGCCAATGGCGGTAAAGAATTTAATAAAGACGGATGGGTGCAAAGAGCGGAGCAGCGACTCGCTAAGACGACCTTTGATATCAGTGCAGATAAAAATGGTGTTCATCTGACGAATGAAGGGGCTCACCAAATTCTTCTTGAAGCAGACGGTCATCATTATGAAACGATCGAACAGTTCCAAGAGCACGGAAATATCATCACTGGGTTCCGCGATCCGTTTTTCTTCAAAGATCCGAATACAGGCGAAGAATACATTATTTGGGAAGGTCAGGCTGGCGCCAATAGAAATGATATCAAACCGGAAAATATCGGGGATAAAGAATACCGCGAAACGCATAACGTTCCGGATCATGCGAAATTTTACAACGGAAATATTGGGATTGCAAAAGTGCTTGACAACGACGTAACTAAGCTAGAAATACTACCGCCACTTCTTGAGTCGGTTGGGGTTAACCATCAGTTAGAACGTCCGCATGTTGTGGTAAAAGACGACACTTACTACTTGCTTACAATCAGTCATGAATTTACGTTTGCACCAGGTTTAACCGGTCCGGATGGATTGTACGGATTTGTCGGCGAGGGAGGCTTGCGTACAGATTATAAGCCAGTCAACGGCACAGGTCTCGTGGTTGCCAATCCAGCAGAAAAACCGTTTCAAGCTTATTCTTGGTGGGCGGCTCCAGATGGTCAGGTCATCAGCTTCATTAATGAACCTGTAGACGAAAATGGGCAAGTTAAATTTGGTGGAACATTTGCACCGACGCTGAAGGTCTCCTTTGACGGTGATAAAACAAAGATTGTGAAAGAAATGCAAGCTGGGGAAATCAAGCCATTCGGTCCTTACGGTAGATCTTTAAGGTAAGTAGGGCGAATATGTTACTGATGAACGAAAATTATTAAAACAAAGGAGCAATCATATGACTATCCAAAAAAGTGTTCGAAAAAAGGGGAAAGCTCTAACGAGTCTCGCTTTGGCGATCACCTTTGCTGTTTCCGTCTTTAATCCAGTTCAGGCCGAGGTCACAGACACGACTGTTAACTGGACTCGTGAACAAGCTTCGCAAATCAAGTTAGATAAAAGCAATACCCTGCCATATACGGACATCAAGGAGTTAGAAAAGATGACGTCTGACTATCACATTTGGGACTCGTGGCCACTGACTGACCGCGACGGTAATATCGCGAGAGTTAAAGGCTATAAAGTGCTCTTTGCACTAACTGCACCAAGTGATGTGCTGCCGGGTAAAGTCCACGACATCGCTAAAATTCAATACTTTTATTCCCGTAACGGGAAGGACTGGACGCTAGGCGGTGAACTGTTCCCAGATGGAGACTCGCTTGGTTCCCGAGAATGGGCAGGTTCGGCTATGTTTGATAAAGGTAAAATCTACGCTTTCTACACAGCAACGGGTAGAAATGGTGAAGAAAGGTTAACGTATGAGCAGCGTATGGCGATGTCTATAGGTGACGTTATCACCGATAAAGACGGCGTTAGGTTTGAAAATTGGGACGAGCACAGCATTTTATTTGAGCCAGACGGTGAGCACTACCAATCTTATGAGCAAGCTATAGAGGGCGGATATAGCGGCTATGCGTTCCGGGATCCACAGTGGTTTAAAGATCCTAAAACGAGCAAGGAATATATTGTTTTTGAAGGTAACTCAGGCGGAGCGGTTTCTGAACGTACGTGCAAACCTGAATATTATGGCAGCCCTGAGCACACGGCACCAAACGGTTCTGAACACTTCAACGGCAACATCGGCATTTCCGAAGTGGTTAACGGCGACTTCTCTAACATTAAAATGCTTCCTCCTTTAATAGAGGCTAAATRTGTGAACGATGAGTTGGAGCGTCCACATATTATTGTGAAGGACGATAAGTATTATCTATTTACCGACACTCACATTAATAAGTATGCTCCGGGGCTTGAAGGTCCAGAAGGGCTATACGGATTCGTTTCGGACACGCTAATCGGAGGATATAAGCCCCTGAACGGGAGCGGACTTGTTATCGCCAATCCTCCAGAAAATCCATATCAAGCGTATTCATGGCTTGTACTGCCTAGTTTAGAGATTATCTCTTTTGCGCATTTTGGTGATCTAGGTGACATGGATATTAATGAGGTCGGCCACCAGTCTCCAGAATTCCAGTTCRAACACTGGGGTGGGACGATGGCTCCGACCGTAGAGATCTCTATTGATGGTGATCGTACGGAAATTAAGAGAGAAAGACCACAGGGATGGATCAAATAAGGGAATGAGTATAGAATGGTCGGCTAATCGTACAAGCTATTAGCTGACCATTTTGTTCATGTTAAAGAGAATATAGCCTAGGATTTGTTCAAGAGATGGAGTTTAATTGGAGGGGATTTAAAATAAAATGTAAAAGAAGATAAGAATGGCAAATATTTTTTAGCAGCGGTGATAGTTCTTTCTATTGTAAGCACTGGTGTATCTGCCGGGAAACGAATGATCCTTATCATTGGACTCGTGAAGAACAAAGTATACGAAAACAGCTTATGAGAAAAAGTGAGAGGCTGCTTTCAACTAGTTTTCATATAAGAAAGAGAGGAGCATCATGAAACGTTATCACGTAATTTTATTTATGATTGTTATAGCGCTGGTCATCTGGTTTGTTATAAGTAATTCAAATGACGAGCAAGAGCAAGTGGAAGAGGACCTTCGACAAGAAGATGAATCTTTAGAGGGTGTGGCTGCCTTCTGGACATTTGATGAAGGAACAGGAACAACAACTGTTGAAGCACGTTCCAATCAAGAACACCACATTCATTATGTGTTTAATAACGCAGTTGATAAACCAAACAGTGATCCTCTATGGAAGCAGGGGATTTCAGGAAATGCTTTATTGTTTGATGGATACTCAACTTGGGTATCGGTAGATGCATCGACACTAGATATCCCAGAAGATGCGATGACTATTGAAGCTTGGGTAGCACCTCGAGCATTTGAGTGGGGAAATGAGGGAAAGCTTTCTTCGATTCTTAGTTATCACAACCAAGAAGAAAATCAAGGCATTCAATTAGGTGTGTTTCGTCATGGAGCTTGGTCGTTCCAATTCGGGACAGGGGAGGAATGGCTAGAAGTATGGGCAGATGAGGAATTTAGACTTCCGCGCAATGAATGGTCCCATCTTGTTACTGTTTTTTCTCAAGAACGAAACGAAGTCGTCCTTTATCGGAATGGTGAACAAGCAG
>NZ_LFEL01000106.1:0-5573 GCF_001037965.1 Bacillus sp. LL01
GAAGGGCTCGTCTGTGCGTATTTGTGATACGCGAAAAACAACGCCTGGACTACGAATGTTAGAAAAGTATGCCGTCAAATGTGGGGGTGGCTTCAACCATCGTTTTGGTCTAAATGAAGCCGTCTTAATCAAAGACAATCATATTGCTCAATGTGGTGGATCGATTTCTCTAGCGATTCAGAAGGTAAGAAGCAACATTGGTCATATGGTTAAAGTTGAGGTTGAGGTGGAGTCTCGTGATCAAGTATTAGAAGCCATTGTAGAAGAAGTAGATGTGATAATGTTTGATAACTGCAGTCCGTTGGATGCGGCAGAATGGAGAAAACTTATTCCACCATCGATTATCGTCGAAGTATCAGGAGGTATTCGYCACGAACTTTTGCGTGCCTATGCCGAAAGTGGAGTCGATTATATTTCAATGGGTGCTCTGACTCATTCTGTCAAAGCACTTGATATTAGTCTTGATGTGAGCGTGAAAGAAGGTGTCACCCATGCTTAAAATGGATATTTTCGAGCAGGCGCAAATGATGCTACCTGCACACTATAAGCAGATGAGTGATGAAGAGCTAATTGCTCGTGCCTATAAACGAAAACATGAGTTAGGCCCAGATTTATTTATTCCAGGACACCATTATCAAAAAGATGAGGTAATTCAGTTTGCCGATGTCACAGGCGACTCTCTTCAACTAGCAAAAGTCTCTGCGACGAATCCCCATGCAAAATATATCGTGTTTTGTGGTGTCCACTTTATGGCTGAGACCGCTGATATTTTAACAAACGAAGATCAAACCGTCATACTACCTGATATGCGAGCTGGCTGTTCAATGGCTGATATGGCAACACGACAGCAGACTGAAATCGCCTGGGCAAGGCTGGCTGAGCAATTTGGCGACTCGATTATTCCGATTACGTATGTGAATTCATCTGCTGAGATCAAAGCCTTTGTGGGAAGGCATGGAGGCGCGACGGTCACCTCATCGAATGCAAAAGAAATGTTGCAGTGGGCGTTTGCACAAAAGAAACGGATTCTATTCTTGCCTGATCAGCATTTAGGTAGAAATACAGCTTATCAACTAGGAGTGAACCTAGAAGATATGGTCGTGTGGAACCAGAAGACAGAGCAATTAGAGAACATGCATCCAATGAAAGAAGCGAAGATGATTTTGTGGAAAGGGCATTGCTCGGTTCATGAGAAATTTCGCTTAGAACATATTGAGCAGATTCGTAAAGAAGAACCTGATCGAAGAATTATTGTTCATCCTGAATGTACATGGGAAGTGACAACAGCAGCTGATGATGCAGGGTCCACTAAATACATCATCGAACAGATTGAAGCTGCACCGAGAGGCAGCAAGTGGGCGATAGGAACTGAGATGAATTTAGTGAAACGATTAATGAATAATAACCCTCACCTCTCGATTCAATCACTAAATCCTGATTTATGCCCGTGTTTAACGATGAACCGGATTGACCTGCCCCATTTCGTCTGGACCCTTGATGTGATTGCTAGTGGAACACCACCACAGAATGTTATTCGTGTAGAGCCAGACGTAGCGAGGGAAGCGCAGCTTGCAATTGAGAGAATGTTTCTGTCTTTATAATATAGTACGAAGCTATCAGCATATATGTTGATAGCTTTTTTAGTGTGGAGATAATAAGAGTGACCGACTTGGTTTGTAGTGATATAATTACATAGTTTTAAATTGATATAGAGTGGCAAGGGGGGATTGGATGAGAGAGACAAAGACGATTCGGGAGAAAGTACAACTGCTCCTAGTAGTCATGTTGCCTATTCTTATCACACAGCTAGGGTTGTATGCAATGAACTTCTTTGACACGACGATGTCTGGGCAAGCAGGAGCCTATGATTTAGCGGGTGTGGCAATTGGTTCAAGCTTGTGGTTACCTGTTTTTACTGGTTTAAGTGGTGTGTTATTAGCGATCACTCCGATGATTTCTCAAAGTATAGGAGCAGGCAATAGAGAAGAGGTTCCGTTTACAGTCGTACAAGGGTTATACGTAGCTCTTGTTTTATCCATTGTCATTATCATCTTTGGTGGACTTGCTCTTAAACCTTTGCTTGGTTTGATGTCGCTTGAGCCAGAAGTTCATCGTATCGCCTATCACTATTTGATCGCACTAGGTTTTGGTATCATACCTTTATTCATGCATACTGTTTTGCGCTGTTTTATTGACTCGTTAGGGCAGACGAGGGTGACGATGTTTATCACCTTGCTTGCACTGCCAATTAATATATTTTTTAACTACGTGCTGATTTTTGGAAAGTGGGGTTTCCCGGAACTAGGGGGCGTCGGAGCAGGCATAGCTTCGACTATTACGTATTGGTGTATTTTTGGGGTCACTGTTTATTTCGTCTCACGTGTTGAGCCTTTTTCGATTTACCGTATATTTAAGACTTTTTACGGTGTGTCGCTTGCCAAATGGAGAGAATTATTAGTACTCGGTTTACCGATTGGCTTTACAATTTTCTTTGAAACGAGTATCTTCGCAGCGGTGACATTATTAATGAGTGAATTTGACACAGCGACAATTGCGGCTCACCAAGCGGCGATTAATTTTGCATCATTTTTATATATGATYCCACTCAGTATCGCCTTTACATTAACGATTGCTGTTGGATATGAAGTAGGGGCTAAGCGTTTCTACGATGCGAAGCAATACAGTAAGATGGGAATCTGGATTGCCGTGGGAATGGGTKTTGTGGCTGGTTTAATTATCTATGGCTTACGTGAGCCTGTTTCTGGGCTGTATACGAATGATCCAACTGTAGCAAGACTCATTCAAGCCTTCTTAATATACTCGATCTTCTTCCAATTATCTGATGCGATTGCGACCCCTATCCAAGGTGTTTTACGTGGGCATAAAGATGTGAACATTCCATTTGTAATGGCGCTCGTTTCATTTTGGCTGATCGGTTTACCGACTGGTTATGTTTTAGCAAACTATACAGCATTTGGTCCATTTGGTTATTGGATTGGGCTGATCACAGGTTTAGCCGTATGTGCAGCGGCCCTATTATGGAGGCTGCGTGTGGTAGAAGAACGTGTGAAGGTTGAATTAACTCAAGGAAAATAGAAGAAGGCTGTTTCAAGGTGATCAGGTCACTTTTKAAACAGCCTTTTTAATTTAAGGTAATGTGGGAATCACGATGCTGGTAAATGCCGTCAAGCTTCTCACCTATATCTTCTTCAATCTCTTGGTTCGAAGGGAGCTCATCATAACTTTCGATAATCGTAAAGCTCTCTAGACATAGGAGGTGATAAGGATATTTTTCACCCTTATCCTCGATAATCGCATAGAGCTTATTACTTTTGGTGCTTACGAGATCTCCTACTTCCTTCACAGATCGCTTTCGATTAATCGTAATGTTCATGAGTTTACCCTCCTAAACGTTTTTTTTAACAGGGTATCCCAATAGGGTATTTTTTATACATGGTTACTTCTTTTTCTTCTCGTTTGCTTTATYCGATCCATTATCAATCATTTCGCTTGCTACTTCTTGATTAAACATGCTTTCTGTTGGTGTTTGGTTATTAGTAAGTGCTTTATTTTGTTGCTTATTACGTTTAGTCATCACCAGTACTCCTTTCGTTGTGTAATTATGGTTTCATTGTTWCTATTTGATTAAAGCGAAAACTTATACGAAGAAGGTGTCACGATGGCCAAAAAGAAATATTATGTGGTTTGGAATGGACGGAAAAAAGGTATTTTTACCACTTGGGCAGAATGTGAAGCACAAGTAAAAGGCTTCACAGGAGCTCGTTTTAAGTCCTTTCAGTCAGAAGCTGAAGCAAAGGCAGCTTTTAGTGGAGGAACAACATCGGGATCGCCATCAAAAACCAAAAGGAGCACTTCTGCAAAAAAAGAAGTAGATGTTGTAGCAGAAGTGAACTGGGATAGCATTTCAGTAGATGTTGGTTGTAGAGGGAACCCTGGAATTGTTGAATACAAAGGAGTTCATACGCAGACGGGTGAAATTTTATTTGCTCATGATGAAATTCATATTGGGACTAATAACATGGGTGAGTTTCTGGCGATTGTCCATGGATTAGCCTATTTAAAAGAGCAAGGTTCAAATAAACCTATTTATTCAGATTCGATGACTGCTATTAAATGGGTCAAACWAAAGAAAGCAAATTCAACACTTGATCGCAACGAGCGAACGGCGTATATATGGTCACTTATGGATCGTGCTGAAAAATGGTTAAAGGAAAATGATTATCAAAACCCAATCTTAAAATGGCACACGGAAAAATGGGGAGAGATCAAAGCAGACTACGGAAGAAAATAAAGTTATAGTAAAGAAACACTAATTAAAGGGGGCCAACTATGTACACGTCGTTACGAGAAAAGCAGAAGCAGTTCTTCTATACTGGTCAAACAAAAGAGTACCGCTACAGAAAAAAGCAATTAGAATGGTTAAAAGAAGCCATGCAGCAAAATGAAGATGAGTTGCTTGAAGCATTGAAAAAAGATCTTAATAAAACGAATGAAGAAGCTTTTTTAACAGAGCTTGGCCCAACGTATCAGGAAATCACGCATACGCTTAAGCATCTTAAAGAATGGATGAGACCAGAGAAGGTAAAAACACCTGCTTCACATGTCGGATCAATTGGAAAAATTCATTATGAACCGTATGGTGTGGCCTTAATTATTGCCCCTTGGAACTATCCCCTTCAATTAGCGCTCTCTCCTTTAGTCGGAGCAATCGCTACTGGAAACTGTGCCATCGTTAAGCCTTCAGAGTTAACCCCGCACACATCTAGAGTGATTGCTAAACTATTAGATGAAACTTTTGMTGAAGAGTACATCAAAACGGTAGAAGGTGCGGTTGATGTGAGTCAAGCTCTATTAAAAGAGCCATTTGATTATATTTTCTTTACGGGAAGTGTAGGAGTCGGAAAGATCGTAATGGAAGCAGCCTCAAAGAATTTGACTCCCATAACACTTGAGCTCGGTGGCAAAAGTCCAGCTATTGTTTCTGATGATGCGAAGTTAGACCTTGCTGCTAAGCGAATTGCATGGGGGAAATTTTTAAATGCTGGTCAAACCTGTGTAGCACCTGACTATGTTCTTGTACATGAAAAARTGTATCCTACCTTTTTGAAAAAGATCAAAAAGCATACTAAAGCATTATTTGATAAAGCGTTGGAGCAAAGAACCTATCCGCAAGTCGTAAGTGAGCGTCATTTAGAACGGTTAGTAGGGTTTATACATGATGGTGAAGTCCAACTAGGTGGTCATTACAATGTGGAGAACCGAACACTAACACCAACGATTTTAACGAATGTAGAATGGAACTCATCCATTATGCAAGAAGAGATTTTTGGACCGATTCTTCCGATATTTACGTACCAATCGCTTGATGAAGTTTTAGAAAAAGTTCGTGAAAAAGCGAACCCGCTTGCTCTATATGTCTTTACAGAAAGCAAAAAGGTTGAAGCGACAATTACTGAAAACGTATCTTTTGGTGGTGGTTGCATCAATGATACGGTGATGCACTTAGCTACTCCTTACTTACCTTTTGGTGGTGTAGGTGAGAGTGGGACTGG
>NZ_LFEL01000107.1:0-5550 GCF_001037965.1 Bacillus sp. LL01
ACCTATACTTGATCTTGGTCGTAATTGGTCGTATGTGCGAATGTTGTGGGGTTATGAGCGATCGCGGCTCAGTTATGTGTGAGAATCTAGATAGATGTGCGATACGCACCAATTTAGGTGCGCTAGTTCCGTTTTATGTGCGAGCAGCCTCTCAAAGTGGTCTATATGTGCGAAAAGGCCTTGTCACCTTACATCCGCGCCGAGACACCCACACACCCTCGAACCCACAAAACAGGTAGCAACCCTCGTTGCTACCTGTTTTCTTATTTCGATTCGTACACGCCCATCCATTTTGTCAGCATCTCTTTCATTTTTGCACGGTATTCGACTGGTTCAAGAATTTCTGCGTCCATGCCGTATTGCATCAGCCATTGCATGAATTCGCGGTCGTGATTCAGAGTAACTTCAAACAATAAGCTTCCATCCTTATTTTCAGTAAGTATTGGATTTACAAATAACTCTTCTTCCTTTATATAGCGTGCTACTTCTTTATTAAATAGCACTTTAAAATGACTTTTATTTTTGCCTTGAATGATTGACCATGTGTCTTTGAAGTACTTCTTCAAATTAAAATTTTTCTTATCAAAAGTTTGATCGGTTTGATTCACTTGAAGGAAACGGCTCATGCGAAAGGTTAATACTTTTTGCTTCTCATGACAAAAGGCAATTAAGTAGAATCTATGATCGCGCGGAATTAAGTAATATGGATCTAATGCGCGAGACGTGGTCACATCTCGGCTTTGCGTATGATAGACTACTTCAATTGTACGTGAGTTTAAGATGGAATCAATCACAGGTGATAAAAAGTTATTTTGCTCTTCTTGGAAGGCCGGTGTCCCCATTTGAATAATAGAAACCATTTTCTGCAGCACATCTTGTAACTCTTTCTTTTCCTTTTGGTGGGTCGCCATAACTTTTTCATAGGCTGAATAAAAGTCTGGAGGAAACAGGTGCGTCATTTGATCAATAACATTTGGTAGCATGCCAAAAGCAACGGCTTCTTGCTCCGTCCAGTCGATTGGATAGATGGAAAAGTTCCCTATGTATTCATATCCTTTACCATATCCTTCATTTGTGATCGGTACTTGGGCTGCACTTAATAATTCTAGGTCACGGTAAATCGTGCGTGGTGTTGTTTCGCATCGTTCGGCTAATTCTTTTGCCGTAATTCCAGGACTTGATTGAATTAAGATGATGATTCGTAGAAGACGAATTAACCGTTCAGACATCAAATCTTCCTTTCTTGGTAATAAATGATAGAATTTGAGATTCGTGTTCATTGTACAGGTGATGGCAAAAGAATGGAAGGTTTATTTGCTTCTAAATAAAAGACACTGTAACAGTTGAATTTACAACCATTACAGTGCCACTTACGCCTTAACCCGGAGCAGACATTTCTAGATCATCTATTTTGCGTTCAACATATTTTGTATCTTTTCGTGCATTGTAACGATCTGCTTTTTCTACTTTAACTGYTACGTTGTAATCAG
This sequence comes from Bacillus sp. LL01, assembly GCF_001037965.1. NCBI lineage: Bacteria > Bacillati > Bacillota > Bacilli > Caryophanales > Bacillaceae > Bacillus > Bacillus sp. LL01. The sequence continues at coordinate 1,491 of NZ_LFEL01000107.1, forward strand.
GGATTTTTGCTAGCTTTTCATATCTTCCTTTAGGTAATAAGAAGTTTCCTTCTGGGAAGTGGACTCCTAAATTCCCTTTAGTGATATTAGCATACTTCGCTTTCCCTTGGAATACACCAAATCGGTTATGGATGACAATTCCTTCCCCTTCAGCAATGCTTAACTCGTGCGCATCTTCTGTGTTAATTAATACATCATATCGCTCTGCATTATTAAATGGATCCGTTGTTTTATAAACCATCGAGTTAAACTGCTTTCCGCGACGAGTCGTCAGGATGAAGTTCCCTTCCTTCTTACCCATATCAGGAATATCGACTGGAAGAAGATTTCCTCTACCATCTGGAGTCGGACAAATGCCATCTTCGCATAACCAAGCTCCGCCCCATTGGAAGACATCGCCTTGTTTTTTCAAATGCTGTACTCCCTCATAATTCGGGTTCGCAATCGCCATTTCATCACGAATTTCCTGGCCGGTCTTGAAATCGACTAAATGAGCAGTATCAGGCTTCACACGTTTCGCAAGATCAATGTAGATCTTCCACTCTGATCTAGCTTCTTCAATGTAATTTTTATTTCCTTCAATTTCAGGAGAATAGTAAACCATACGTTCTGTTGAGGTAGACGTTCCACCACCATCTTGCTCATAACGTGTTTTTGCTGGAAGAACAATAACCGCTTCTTTTGCTTCTACTAAAGTCGACGTGTTCAAAATGATATCTTGGTGAACACGGATCTCTAATTCAGACAATGCTTTTTCAATGAAATTCGGATCAGGCATCGTCTCTAGGAAATTACCACCTGACATATAGTACATTTTAATTTTGCGCTCATGATCTTCTGGTAGAACGATGTTTTCTAATGTAACTCCAACTACATCGCCTTGCCATCTTGGAATATCAAACTTCCAAATACCTTCCATACGTTGAATGTTTTCTTCAACGAAATCACCGCCTGGTAAGACGAATGGATCAGCACCCATTTCACCTGAACCTTGAACGGAAGAGTGCCCACGGAATGGCATCAAGCCACTGTATTTACGTCCTAGATGTCCACGAAGAAGAGCGAGATTTGCTACTTGAGAAATATTATCTGAAGCGAAAGCGTGCATTGTTAACCCAAGTGCCCACGCATAGACTGCATTCTTGCTGTTAGCTAATAGCTCTGATAGTTCAATGATTCTCTCTTTTGTAATACCTGAAGATTTGACAATTTCATCCCAAGATTGTGTTWCAACATGAGCTTTCAGTTCCTCATATGCATTGACATGATCTTGAACAAAATCATGATTAATCGCCGAACCATGAGCGTTTGCTTCCATGTCAAACCAATGCTTCATAATCCCCTGCATAAAAGCAATATCTCCACCAATGTTTACTTGGTAAAAATCATCTGCAAGTTTCGTTCCGAAGATCGCAGACTCAGCATTTGATGGCACCCAATATTTATCCATTGCCGGCTCTTTATAAGGGTTTACGACGATAATTTTCGCGCCACGTTTTTTCGCTTCTAACATGTACTTTGATGAAACGGGAGATGCGTTTGATGCAACACTTCCCCAGAATAAGAGGACGTCTGTTCCAAACCAGTCTTGATAGTTACAAGTAGATGCCCCTACTCCAATCGAACGCTTTAATGCCGTTTTACTTGGAGAGTGACAAATACGGCTTGCATTATCGATATGATTTGCCCCTAAGAAACGCGCCACTTTAGCTGCTACATAATAGGATTCATTCGTGATTCCTCTTGATGTTAAATAGAAGGCATATTGTTTTGGATCTAATTGCTTCATCTTATCTGCAATTATATCCATCGCATCATCCCATGTGAGGCGTGAAAACTTATTCTCGCCTTTACGTCYGATAAGTGGATATGGAATCCGTCCTAATTTTCTTAATTCTGTACTATCGTATTTTTTTAATTCATCAATATCAGCATGTAAAATGTCTTCTTTAATCGCTGGTGCCGTGTTTAGGCGAAGGACATTTAAACGTGTTGTACACATATGTGGACCTTTCAACGTTTGGKCTTGCAGGCCTGACACACCTAGTGCACAGCCGTCACATACACCTTTTGTTAGAATACGGGATGCATAACCTAAATTATCCTTGTTATCCCATGCAATTTTCATCGTATCACGAATATGTTTTGGCTTTACTTTTCCTAAACCAAACGGAATGGGACTAACCCAATGTTTTGGTTGGGGCGCTTTTGTTGCTTTAATAGGGCCTTGATGTTTTGTTTTTCCCATAGTTCTCACTCCCATTAATACTACTTACTACTCTTTATGCTCATTTCAATAAAAAAACCACCGTAAAAACCCTTTAATCTAAAGGGAATAACGGTGGTTAAGTCTTTGGCAGGATCGCTACTAAGTACCAAACCAGTTATACAATTCTCCAAAGGTTGACGTTGCAATGACCTTACTTTGATGAAAACTTTTCTTCAATATCTTCATCAAACACAAACACTGAAATACCAAAGTCTCTCTCAATATCGATATCTACAAACAAGTCTACGAACTTACACTGCAAAAATTCTTCCATTTCAACAGGCGGATTTTTACGGTACATTTCTTTTACCATTTCAGTTCTAGCAGCCTTTAGCATCTGCTTACCCTCATTAGCTGTTGCAATGAACTTCTCAACAGGTGATAGGTTGCCTTCCATCTCGCATATTGCCCATTTCTTGCAAAAGGTTGTACTTATTTTGCTCGGGCCTTTTCCCATATGCTTCTTTCGGAAGGAACGTACTAAGTTGCTGAATTCCGCTTCATATTTATTCATTCACGTACCCTCATTTTCTATTACTTATTAAAAGAGTAGTGCGAGTGTATGAAAATGTCAAATGGTTTAACTAGCTAAACGGGCAGATTTATTTTTTTCTTTTAATTGCTTAATATCAATAMGGATAACGAGTGAGACAATCAAGGCGGCAATAAACATAAATCCGAAGATATAGAGCGTTCCTGCATAGCTCTCTGTTGTTTCACGAATCCAAGATGCTAGAATCGGTCCAACTAAACCAGCTAATGCCCAAGCTGTTAAAATATAGCCATGAATTGCGCCAAGCTGCTTTGTTCCAAATAAATCGCCAATGTATGCTGGAATGGCTGCAAATCCACCACCATAGCAAGTAAGGATTAAGAATAAAACGACCTGGAATAAAATCGCGTGTGTAATACTCGGCAAGGCAAAGAATGTGACAATTTGAATCGCAAAGAATGCTGTATAAACATTTGCTCGTCCCAAATAGTCAGAAATCGATGCCCAACCAATACGCCCTAAGCCATTAAATACTCCCATCACACCCACCATTGTTGCCGCTGCTGCTGCTGAGAGACCAGCAATTTCTTGTGCCATTGGTGAAGCAACAGACAAGATCGCAATTCCGCATGTTACGTTGATAAAAAGCATCACCCATAGGAACCAGAATCTTCGTGTCTTAACAGCTTCATTCGCCGTTAATTGAGAAAGATCTGCTGCTACTTTCTTGCCAGTCGTTCGAACATCTGCCATATATCCTTCAGGCGGACGCTCAATGTAAAGCGCCGAAGCAAGCATAATCACAAAATAAAGAATACCTAGTGTAAAGAATGTGTTCGCAATCCCTACTGAATTAATTAAATTGGCCATAATCGGGCTGGCAATCATTGCCGAGAAACCAAAGCCCATGATCGCAAGTCCCGTTGCCAATCCGCGGCGGTCCGGAAACCATTTTACTAAAGTCGATACGGGGGTGATATACCCTACACCGAGACCAATCCCGCCAAGTGCACCGTATGTAAAGTATAAAAGCCAAATCGACTCCATGTTAATCGCAAACCCTGCACCAACTAGTCCAATCCCAAAAAATGAGGCTGCTACTAAACCTGATTTTCTCGGACCATACTTTTCAACAAAATGGCCCATAAACGCTGCTGATAATCCTAAAAAGACGATTGCGATACTAAACGTTAAAGATACCGCACTCAGATCCCATCCAACCGTTAAAATAAATCGTTAATAATACTGTCATCCTCTTTCTTTTTACCGGTTATTAACTGTTTCTCTGTACGTTCAAC
>NZ_LFEL01000108.1:0-5524 GCF_001037965.1 Bacillus sp. LL01
CAAGAGTGGTGCTTAAAATTAAGAGTGCTGGCACCACAATAATTCCTCCACCCAACCCGAGTAAACTTCCAAACGTGCCTGCAATAAGGCCAACAATAATGAGTACTATCCACTCCATAAAAAGGACCGTCCTTTATTTTTCTTTTATCATTCCGAAAATAAATCAAGTTGTCTAGGAGCAAGCCCTGTATATTCAATGTCCATTAAAGAAATCATCTCTTRGGCATTGCCAGCAGCATCTCCCCCTGAGTTATTATTAAAAATCATGTAGATCGTTTTCGACTCGTTTTTAAGTTGTTCGAGGTTTCTCTTCCATTCCTCAAGTTCATGGTTTTTATACTGATATAAATAGCGTACATCTCGCCACTTCCCATTCCCAGGATCATTCCAGCCATGACGATTTCGACCGTGCATACGAATTAATGTCTTTTCTTCATTTGTCGCTTGCAACACGGTTGGAATTGAACCGATACCTGCCTGTGGCTCATCGCAAATGCTATGAATCCAATTTTCTTCTTTCATAAAGGAAAGGGTTCGTTCTCTCATACCTGTTGTAAACCAAGTCTGGTTGCGGAATTCAAGTGCACAAGGGATATTCTTTAATTGTTCTTTGACAAAACGTATGTAATCAACATGCTCTTTTTTGCAATCAAACCAAGGTGGGAATTGGCATAGAACCATCGCAAGTTTTCCAGCTGTTAGAAGTGGTTGAAGTGACGCGATAAAAGCTTGAAACATCTCTTCTCGCGTATCAAATGGGGCTGAGCCTTTCTGGTGCCCGGTCATTCCTTGATACGCTTTCACAATAAATTGAAAGCCAGGTGGTGTCTCTCTTGCCCACTTTTCCATGTTACGCAATGGTTGAACGGCATAAAAAGAAGAATCTAATTCAACAATCGGAAAAAAACTTGAATACGTCTCAAGCTTAGCATGACTTGGTGTTCCCTCATATAAATCATCATGATCTCCCCAACCCGCTAATCCAATATATATCAACGAACTCACCTTTCCTTTTTGAAGAAGATAAAGTGTAGTAATTGTGTTGCTGCTAGTAAATGACGTTTAATCGCCAAAGGTTGTAATATGTAGAAAAGAAAAGCGAATCCATTATGGACCCGCTTTTCATACGTGCAAAGCACGTTCTCAATCATAATCCAATCCTTAACCGATTGAACCTTCCATCTCAAACTTGATAAGACGGTTCATTTCAACGGCATACTCCATTGGAAGTTCTTTTGTAAATGGCTCAATGAAGCCCATTACGATCATTTCTGTTGCTTCTTGCTCAGAAATACCACGGCTCATTAAGTAGAAGAGCTGGTCTTCAGATACTTTTGAAACCGTCGCTTCATGCTCAAGTGTGATGTTGTTATTTAAGATCTCATTGTATGGGATCGTATCAGATGTTGATTCGTTATCCATAATCAATGTATCACACTCAATTTTCGATTTAGACCCTTCAGATTTACGTCCGAAGTGACAAATACCACGGTATGTTACTTTACCACCGTGCTTTGAAATTGATTTTGAAACAATGGTTGAAGAACAGTTCGGCGCCAAGTGATGAACCTTTGCACCAGCATCTTGGTGTTGCCCTTTACCCGCGATAGCGATTGAAAGGATCGTACCTTTTGCTCCTTCACCACGCATAACAACTGCTGGGTATTTCATCGTCAGTTTTGAACCGATGTTACCATCAACCCATTCCATTGTTGCCCCAGCATCTGCAACGGCACGCTTTGTTACGAGGTTGAAGATGTTTGGAGCCCAGTTCTGGATCGTAGTATAACGGCAATATGCATTTTTCTTTACGATGATCTCAACAACCGCACTGTGTAGTGAGTTCGTTGAATAAACAGGAGCTGTACAACCTTCTACGTAGTGAACAGAACTATCTTCATCAGCAATGATTAGCGTACGCTCAAACTGACCCATGTTCTCAGAGTTAATACGGAAGTAAGCTTGAAGTGGCGTATCCGATTTAACCCCTTTAGGCACATAGATGAATGATCCACCAGACCATACCGCAGAGTTTAAGGCTGCGAATTTGTTGTCAGTTGGAGGAATAATCGTACCAAAATGTTCTTTGAAAATTTCTTCATGCTCGCGTAAAGCATTATCTGTATCAGTGAAAAGAATACCTTGTTCAGTAAGCTCTTCTTTCATACTGTGGTAAACAACCTCTGATTCGTACTGAGCCGATACACCTGCAAGGTACTTTTGCTCAGCTTCGGGAATTCCAAGCTTATCAAATGTGTTTTTGATTTCTTCAGGAACTTCATCCCATGATTTCTCCGACTTCTCAGATGGCTTTACGTAGTACGTAATGTCATCAAAGTGAAGTTCAGAAAGATCGCCACCCCATTGAGGCATAGGCATTTTATAAAATTGCTCTAACGATTTCAAGCGGAAATTAAGCATCCATTCAGGCTCGCTTTTCATACGTGAAATTTCTTCTACGATCTCACGAGTTAAACCACGTTTTGAACGGAAGATTGATACGTCACGATCCGAGAACCCGTATTTGTATTCACCGATTTCAGGCATTTTTTTAGCCATTTCGGAAAACCTCCTTAGATTGGTGCTTACTCTCACTATAACAAAAGTGAGAATAAACCTCTATTCTTTTTCGTTTAGGCCTTTCTCCATTGCTTTCCATGCGAGTGTTGCACATTTAATACGCGCTGGAAACTTTGAAACCCCTTGAAGTGCTTCAATATCACCTAAATCAAAACGATCTTCATCATACTCTTTTCCAAGCATCATATTAGAGAAGAGCTCAGACATTGCGATCGCTTCCTCAGCTGTTAAGCCTTTTACCGCTTGAGTCATCATTGATGCAGAAGCTAGGCTGATTGAACAGCCCTCTCCTACAAACTTCGCTTCAGAAATACGATCGCCTTCTAACTTCATTTGAATCTGTATACGATCACCACATGTCGGGTTGTTCATGTTGACTGTTAAAGTGTCTCCATCAAACTCTCCGCGATTTCGTGGATTTTTATAATGATCCATAATCACCTGTCGATACAAGGTATCAAGGTTATTAAAAGACATCGCCAAAGTACTCCTTTGTTTTTACTAAGCTCYCTTTGAGGGTATCTACATCTTCTTTTGAATTGTAAATGTAGAAGCTGGCTCGAGCCGTTGCTGTTACGTCAAGCCATTTCATGAGTGGCTGAGCACAGTGGTGACCTGCTCGAACCGCAATTCCCTCTGCATCAAGGACAGTCGCCACATCATGAGGATGAACATCATCTARATTGAATGTCACAACGCCTGCACGATGCTTTGGTCCAAAAATCGTCATTCCATCAATCTCGGAAAGACGCTCCATTGCATAGAGAGCTAGCTCATGTTCGTGCTTTTCAACTTCATCTAGACCAATCTCATTGAGAAAATCGATGGCAGCACCTAGACCAATTGCTCCTGCAATAATCGGTGTACCGCCTTCAAATTTCCAAGGTAACTCTTTCCATGTTKATTCTTGAAGTCCAACAAAATCAATCATCTCGCCACCAAACTCAATAGGTTCCATCTTGTTTAGTAACTCTTTCTTACCGTACAAGGCACCAATTCCAGTTGGCCCACCCATCTTATGACCTGAGAATGCGAAGAAATCACAATCTAAATCACGTACATCGACCTTCATATGAGGGGCACTTTGCGCTCCATCAACAACCATAATCGCACCGTTACGATGAGCAATCTCTGCAATTTCTTTAACAGGATTGATCGTACCAAGTACGTTTGACACTTGCATCACTGAGACAATCTTTGTTTTCTCACTGATTATCTCTTCAACATCTTTAAGGTCAATCGTACCGTCGGGTTGAAGTGGCAAATACGTTAATGTTGCACCAGTCGCGCGCGCTACCTGTTGCCACGGGATGATATTGCTGTGATGTTCCATTGGCGTGATGACAATTTCATCACCTGCCGAAAGATTAGCACGACCATAGCTTCCTGCTACAAGATTTAGTGCAGTTGTGGTACCACGAGTAAAGATAATCTCTTCAGCTGATGTTGCATTAATAAACGTACGAACCTTCTCACGCGCTCCTTCATATTCATCGGTCGCCATTGTTCCTAGTGTATGAACACCACGGTGCACATTAGAATTATAACGACGATAATAATCATCAAGCTTTTCAATGACGGATGCAGGCTTTTGTGAAGTCGCTGCACTATCAAGATAGACAAGAGGATGTCCGTTTACATGTTGGTCAAGAATCGGAAAGTGTTTCTTGATCTCAGCTACGTTCATTACAGAACTTTCCTTTCAATTGCTTCACGCAATTGCTCTTTTACTGACTCGATCGGTAATTGAGTGACAACAGGAGCTAAGAAACCATGAATAACAAGTCTTTCCGCTTCTTTACGAGAGATACCACGGCTCATTAGGTAGAACATTTGAAGTGGATCAATACGACCTACAGAAGCAGCATGACCTGCTGTTACATCATCTTCATCAATAAGAAGAATTGGGTTCGCATCTCCACGCGCTTTTTCACTAAGCATAAGAACTCGCTCCGTTTGTTCACCATTTGATTTCGTAGCACCATGCTCAATCTTTGTGATCCCGTTAAAGATTGCTGTTGCGGAATCACGCATAACACCATGCTTTAAAATATATCCTTCAGAATTCTTCCCGTGATGGAAGATCTGTGTTGTGAAATTTTGTTTTTGGTTGCCGCGACCAATAGTAACAGTTTTCGTATCTGTCCAAGAACCATCCCCTACTAGATGAGTTGTGTTCTCTGACACTGTGTTTCCATCGTTCATTTGACCAAGCGCCCACTCTAGACGAGCATCACGATCAACATGTCCACGACGTACAACATACGTAGTCACATTGCTTGAAAGGTTGTCCACTGCTCCAAATGCTACTTTAGCTCCTTGTGCTGCATATACTTCAGCGACAATGTTTGCTACTGTTGCATCTTCACTAAGTGATACATAGTTTTCAACGTAAGTGACTGAGCTATTCTCTTCTGCTACAACGATTACATGGTTGAATAAACCAGCATCTTTTGCACCAAGCGCATAAACCGCTTGAAGAGGCACTTCTACTTCTACATTACGTGGCACATAGATAAATGCTCCTCCATTAAGTAACGCAGCGTGTAGAGCCGTTAGACGGTTTTCGTCAACTTGCACAGCTTCACCGAAAAGATATTTCTTCACAAGGTCCTCATGCTTAGCTACAGCCGTTGCAAGATCTGTGAAAATAACACCTTTGTCCGTTAATTCTTTAGAAGTCTTTGTGTATACAGTTGAACCATCTTGTTGAGCGAGAAGGGATTCTACTTTATCTTCTTCACCAACAAGGTTACGAATTCCCTCAGCAAGAGAAGCGACATTATCTGCTGCTTTTACTTCAGCAAGGTTATAGCTACCAGCTGTGAAATTCCATTTATCTATTTTCGTTTTATCAGGTTTTGGAAGAGCAAGCGTATCAAAAAGCTCTGCTCCTTTTAAACGGATGTCTTTAAGCCATGTTGGCTCATTGCGTCCATCCGAG
>NZ_LFEL01000109.1:0-5524 GCF_001037965.1 Bacillus sp. LL01
TGATGGCGATGATCAGAAAAATACAGACGGCGACCATCGCTCGTATTAAGAAGAAATCTTGTCCCTTTTTAAGCGGAGGAGCACTACTTTTGTATGCCGTTGGTTCCATATAAAAGTCTGGCTCTTCTCTCGCTTCCTCATGTCTATTCATAAGCATAGGAGCCGACCTCTCTCTTTCGGCTACATTTCCTTTAATTTCTCTTCTTCTTGACTCAAAGCGTTTACGAACCTTATTTAATTCCTTGGACATGTCTCATTCCACCTTTATCGTGAACTTGTTACAATAACTATATGACTTGTCCGTTTTTGATATGACATAATCGGGAAGAGGAAATAAGGAAGGCTTCCATGGATAGACTAAGCGTTGAAACGTACCAACCGATAAAACAGTATCACCTTACATAGTTCAATAGTGAAAAGGAGAGAATCACCTATGAGAAAGAGAAAAATTGGTCACTCTGATCTAGAAGTAAGTGAATTAGCTCTTGGCTGCATGTCACTTGGAACCGATCAAAATTACGCCACGCAACTGATTGATGCAGCTTTAGATGCTGGAATTAACTATTTTGATACGGCCGATCTATATGATAAAGGCTTGAACGAACAATTTGTAGGAAATGCAATCAAGCATCGCAGACAAGACCTGATTCTAGCAACAAAGGCCGGAAATCGTTTTGAGACAGATGAAGAAGGCTGGGAGTGGGATCCTTCTAAAAAACATATCAAAAAAGCGGTTAAAGATAGTCTGACCAGGCTACAGACTGACTATATCGACCTCTATCAATTACACGGAGGTACCATCGAGGATCATATTGATGAGACAATTGAAGCGTTTGAAGAGTTAAAGCAAGAAGGTGTCATAAGATATTATGGAATCTCCTCTATTAGACCAAACGTCATTAAAGAGTATGTTAAACGTTCATCGATTGTCAGCGTGATGATGCAATATAGCTTACTAGACCGTAGACCGGAAGAGTGGTTTGACTTATTACAGTCAAATAATATCTCCGTTGTGGCAAGAGGCCCTCTTGCTAAAGGACTTTTAACGAGCAAGCCTCTAAGTGCAGCATCAGAATCGATACAAGAGAAGGGATATCTTGATTATTCATTTGAGGAATTAAAAACCTTGCAAGAACAATTAAAGACAAACAGCACACTAAATCGTCCTTTATCAGAGCAAGCTATGCATTATTGTCTTGCTCATGAGACCGTAGCGGCAGTCGTAGCAGGAGCCAGCAGCATCGAACAAATAGAGGATAATATAAGAGCCATTAACACTGAGTCGCTTACACGTGAACAAGTAGACTTTCTAAAATCAATAACAAAAGCCTCTACTTACAAACAACATCGCCAATAATAGAAAAGGAGGAAGGTTTCAATGATAGAAATCTTCCTCCTTTTTATTTTGCATAAAATCTGCAAACAACGTGTTAACGATCTTTTAAAATCTCGCGCATTACATGACCAAGTTCCGGAACAATAATCCGGTCCATCGCCAACTTAACAGCTCCAGTTGACCCTGGCATTGAGAAGATGGCTTTACCATCACGAACTCCAGCAATTGCGCGACTAATAATGGCTGCTGTTCCCACATCTTCAACAAAGCTTAAATATCTAAAGATCTCTCCGAAGCCTGGCATCTCTTTATCTAGACTATCGCGAACCGCTTCATGTGTAGTGTCACGTAGGGCAATCCCCGTTCCACCGGTAATAAGTATCGCATCAATGTCAGCCCGGCTCGCTGCGATTTTTAACCAGTGTTGAATTTGGMTGTATTCATCTCTCACAATCTGGTATTCCGTAACACTATGTCCGCCCTCTTCTAATAAATCACGAATCAGTTTAGCGCTTTTGTCAGTGTCATACGTTTTAGTATCTGAAACCGTTAATATCATGCATCGAACTAATGCTGGTGCTTCATTTTTATTTTCTTCTATCGGCATATTGAGCCCCCCTTAGATTAACAAAATAACTTTTCAATTATAATAACATAGATTTCCCACAGCAAAACCGCAGCCCTTGAAATGACGGGGATGCAGTATAAAAAGGAGGATTTAAGTAGGATATGTGAACTGAACAATTCTAATGAACAAGGGCGAGCGTATATAAAGAAATTTTCTCATATATAAGAAAATCATGTCTACTCGTCATCATGCATTAAAAGTGTTTACAGCAAATCCCATATGAAGCTTACTTTTTCCGAATAAATCAAACTTGAAGATTTGGATAGTCGAAGCTGTAAAGGATAAGCATTGAGTGTCATAAGATAAGAATGGCCCCCATAAAAGTTGGGAGCCGCTTACGTTTAAGAACTTAATACGTTTAGTGATTCTCGATTAAATGCTGGCAGGTCATCTGGAGTACGGCTCGTGACTAAGTTTCCACCACAAACAATAACCTCTTCATCATGAAGTTTTGCCCCAGCATTTTTTAAATCTACATGAATCGACTTAAATCCAGTCACATCGCGTCCATTTAATACTTCGGCTGTTATTAATAATTGTGGACCATGGCAGATCGCCATAATCGGCTTATCATTTGTTGCAAATTCCTTAGCAAATGCAACAAAGCGATCATCTCCCCGAAGAATATCCGGTGAGAAACCACCTGGAATGAACAGCGCATCAAAATCATCTGCTGATACTTCGTCAATTCCTTTATCAATGGTTACGGTTTCTTCGTCATTCTTACCAGTAACCTTCGCACCAGCTTCTTTTTCAATTGTGACTAGTTCATGTCCTGCTTCACGAAAAGCATTTGCAGGATCCGTAAATTCCACATCTTCAAATAAATCCGTAATAACTACCGCAATCTTCTTACCCACGATTTATCACTCCTTCAGCTGATTCTAGTGATAGAATACCCTTTGCTCAGTAGCTTAAACATTTTACAATAGAAAAAAAAGAAAACCATCTGAGAATTCAGATGGTTTAACGAACACCGAAAAATTGTTTAATTTTAGCGAAGATTCCTTTTTCCTCTTCTAGAGACATTAATGGAACGGACTCTCCTAAAATACGTCTAGCAATATTGCGGTAGGCAATGGAGGCTTTGCTCCCAGTATGTAAGGCAATAGGTTCTCCCTTATTGGAGTACTTAATGACATCCTCATCATCCACAACAATTCCTATTAAATCAATAGCTAAAATGGAAGCAATCTCGTCAACATCGAGCATTTCTCCATTTTTCATCATATGTCCACGAATTCGATTGACGACAAGCTTCGGAGCTGATACGTCTTCTTGCTCAAGTAAACCAATAATTCGATCGGCATCACGTACAGCAGAAGTCTCAGGTGTTGTCACAACAATTGCTTTATCAGCACCTGCAACAGCATTTTTAAAGCCTTGCTCAATACCCGCTGGGCAATCAATTAGAACATAATCATATTCTTGCTTCAATTCATTCACAATATGTTTCATTTGTTCTGGCTCAACAGAATGCTTATCTTTCGTTTGAGCAGCTGGTAGTAAGTACAAACATTCAAAACGTTTGTCTTTAATGAGTGCTTGCTTTAACTTACAACGGCCTTCAACTACATCTACTAAATCATAAATGATGCGATTTTCAAGCCCCATGACAACATCCAGATTTCGAAGCCCGATGTCTGTATCAACTAAACAAACTTTCTTTCCTGAAAGCGCAAGGGAAGTACCGATGTTGGCAGTGGTCGTTGTTTTACCAACTCCACCTTTACCACTTGTAATGACTATTGCTTCTCCCATGCTCATGACCCCTTTCTATTCCACGCGTCATCCATCTATTATTTGTGAATCATTCTTTTGAAGCTCTGGACGATGATGGATCAATTGCTGAACCCTTTCTAATACGAAGGCTCCTGACTCATCATCTAGATGTGCACTCTCCATCGCTGCTTCTTGTTCATCCTCACCAAAATGGTGGATCTCCTCAGCAATTCTGAGTTGCGCGGGACTCATAAGTGCAGCTGAAATAACCGCGCGTGTGTCGCCTTCAAAGCCTGCATGTGCTACACCGCGCAAGGCACCCATCACAAAGATATTACCTGTGGCCATTACTGTACCGCTTGGATTGACATCTCCAACAAGCAAAAGGTCACCACGAACCTTTAATACTTGCCCGGAACGCACAACTCTCGTTAGTGTCACCACTTGAGACTCTTGTCGTAGCAGCTCAGCTTCTTGTTTTGTTAATACTTCTGAATGGATCTGTTCGATCGCAAGGTTACGACCTTCTGTAATAATCCTTGTAATTTCTTCTGACTGTTCCTCTGTTAAATACCGATGACCAACTTTCACATTCACTTTCACATCAGGTTCATCAGAGCCTTGATAGTGCTTAGTAGACAGTTTATCATACAATTCTTCTAGTAAACWATCATATGAACAGTGGTCATCTAATAGAAAGATCAGTCCATCTTTCGTTCCTTTTATCGTAACATGTTGTTTTTTCTGCGTCATTCAACGTTCACCTCAGACACACTCGCATTCGAAACCTGCCTCATTAACGTCTCAGGCAAAGTCATGAGTAAAAAGGCTCAAATCGGTGATTGATAGTTTAATTCAACATGTAAGGGGAGAATCCCTCTTTCACAACTAGATGTCTGTGAATTTTTTTAGAATTTGTCGATTTTACAAGTTATCTCTCACGTAGCCTTGAATGATGTTGAACATGCTCACAAAGCTTCTTGACCGGATAAAGCATCACAATTGCCCACGCTCCGTTTAATAGTAATGTTGGCAGTAAACGATCTATAACGAACGTGTAAGCTCCCATATCAGTGATTCCAATTAAACGAAATAAACCATACTGATAATAATCAAACAAAGCAACCGCAACAAGAGCAAGAAGTAGGGGCACGAGAATACTATCTTGAATTTGTTTATAAGATAGAGCAAATACATAACCTACTACTGCAAAACCAAATACATAAACTCCTAGTAATTCGGTATATACAACATCATAGATCACACCAAAACAAAGCGCATAAAGWAAGCTTGTACTTCTTCCGGTGTAGATCCCAATAAAGACAAGGAAGACAACTAGAAATCGTGGCACCATTGTTAAATCAGAGCCATAACGTTCCGGCATAAAAAAGGGAAATAGACTACCTTCGATCACTAGAGTAAGTAAAAGCAGCGTTGGAAGATATGCACGACTCACTACAAATCCCCCTCCAATAACTCTGGGTCAATAGACGTACTTGTTCTCTCAATCACATAAACATAGTTTAAAGAGTAGAAATCTGCTGTTGGCTTAATATAGACATTTTGAGTTAGTCCATACTCATCCGGCTCAGCTTCTACGACCTCTCCAATTAACAAGCCTTCAGGATAGACGCCTCCAAGACCTGATGTTGTAACCATTTGTTCTTCTTCAATTTCAGCCTCAATATCTAGCTTTCTCATAATGAGCAAGCCTCGATCTTCGTCATACCCTTCGATAAAGCCATTTAGAGTTTGATCGCCGACAATTTTAGCTGATACGCGGTTGGTACGATCATTATCAGATAATAATTGAACAAATGAACTGAATTGACTTGTCA
>NZ_LFEL01000011.1:0-56559 GCF_001037965.1 Bacillus sp. LL01
CTGCAAGTGATAGCCGAAACCATCTTTCAATAAAGAACCAGGAGGTTCCTTATATTATCCGGTATTAGCTCCGGTTTCCCGAAGTTATCCCAGTCTCACAGGCAGGTTGCCCACGTGTTACTCACCCGTCCGCCGCTGACTTCTTAAAAGCAAGCTTTTAAGAAGTCCGCTCGACTTGCATGTATTAGGCACGCCGCCAGCGTTCGTCCTGAGCCAGGATCAAACTCTCCAATAAAGAGTTTGAGCTTTTGCTCAAAATTTGCTAGCTTGTCTTGCTTTTCGTTCATTTGTTAATCCCGTAGGATTAACGTTTGACGCTGTTGTTTTGTTTAGTTTTCAAAGATCATTTTCTGTCGCTCTGTGGCGACTTAATTACTATATCATGCTGCGTGTTTTTCGTCAACATGTTTTTTAAAGTTTTTGTTGCAATCATTACTCCGAAACAACATTTCGTGTTATGCGGCAACGAATAATAATATACCACGTCACCAACATTAAGGTCAACTACTTTTTTAATATAATTATAATCTGATATTGTAAGAGTGGTTTCTTTTATAATTTAGAATCTCTTTCTTCTATATAAAATATCCTTCACCTCAACCTCTTATTATATGGGTACCACCTCCACAATCTCCCAAACATTTTTCCAAAGAAAAATCCCCGCTCAATCCTGCGGGGATTTCCTTCTATTCTATTAATCTATTCAATCAAGAAAACAAAGTACAGGATGAAGATTACAAACAAAGCGTACATGATAGGGTGGATCTCTTTCGCCCTACCCTTCATAATCATTGTAATCGGGTAGAAGATGAACCCTACTGCAATACCTGTTGCGATGCTGTAAGTCAATGGCATTGCAATAACCGTTAAGAAAGCAGGAACTGCAATCTCGAATTTGTTCCAATCAATTTTACCTAGTGCGGATACCATTAGTACACCTACAATAATTAAGGCTGGTGCTGTAACAGGTTCTGTTATGACAGAAAGTAATGGGAAGAACACTAGTGACAATATAAACAATCCTGCCGTTACTACAGATGTAAATCCTGTTCTCCCTCCAGCAGCTACACCGGAAGATGATTCAATGTAGGAAGTGGTAGTGGATGTTCCAAGTACTGCTCCCGCTACTGTTGCTGCAGAATCTGCGAATAGTGCTTTGTTTGCTCTTGGGAGTTTGTTGTCTTTCATGAATCCTGCTTGGTTTGCAACTGCAACCAGTGTTCCTGCTGTATCGAAGAAGTCAACGAACAAGAATGTAAGGATAACGACTAGCATTTGGATCGTGAAGATATCTCCAAGACTAGCAAATGCCGCTCCGAAAGTGGAGTCCATACTTGGAACTGCACCTACTACTTGCTCAGGGCGGTCAATTAGCCCGAACAGCATACCAACAACTGCTGTAATGACAATCCCGAAGAAGATGCCGCCTTTTAATCCTCTTACCATCAGGATGACCGTGATTACTAGACCGAAGATTGCAAGTAATGTATTTCCGTTAGTCAAATCTCCTAGTGCTACAAGAACCACTTCGTCACCAACGATGACGCCGGCATTTTGCAAGCCTATGAAAGTGATGAAGAGTCCGATACCAGCTCCTACTGCATATTTCAGTTCCGCAGGGATAGCGTTGATGATTTTTTCACGAATACCGAATAGAGTTAAGAATATAAAGATGATACCTGAAACCAACACGCCTGCTAATGCCGTTTGCCAAGGAATGCCCATGCCAAGTACAACGGAATAGGCGAAGAATGCGTTAAGGCCCATTCCTGGTGCTAGAGCGATTGGGTATTTTGCATAGAGGCCCATGATCAAACAGCCGATTGCTGCCGATAGTGCTGTCGCAGTGAAGATCGCACCTTGGTCCATGCGAAGTGCATCAGGATAATCCCCTACACTCGCCAAGGAAAGCATGAGTGGATTAACGATTAGTATATAGGCCATTGCCAGGAATGTTGTAAGCCCTGCAATGGATTCTGTTTTGTAGCTTGTACCGTGTTTGTCAAACTCAAAATAATTTTTCATGCTGAATCCTCCTCAAGATAATTCGTAAAAACTAGAAAACGCCCCTGGCATAAACCAGGAGCGTTAACGATTAACAGACGAGGATAGGAATAGTCAGCAGCACCAGCCAAAATAAATGGAGGGCGAACATATCTAAATCCTATTACCTCGTAGTCAAGCCGTTTACGGTAGCCTGGTAGAAACTTTTGGGCCATATTCCCAAATTTATACGAGATTTGAACTATATAATGTATGATAATTTCTTTTTTCATATTACCAAGCTCACAGAGATTCGTCAACACAAAAAGCGAACATTCGACAAATAATTTTTACTAACGTTCGTTTTTAACCAAAAAGAGCCGACTGGAAGCTCTCCAGCCGGCTCTTACTCTATTCTATTCCCACTCAATTGTTGCAGGCGGCTTACTTGTAATGTCATACACCACGCGGTTAATATGGTCCACTTCGTTTACGATACGTGTCGAGATAATCTCAAGCACATCCCACGGGATACGCGCCCAATCAGACGTCATTCCATCGATGGATGTTACCGCACGAATACCGATTGTGTAATCGTACGTACGTTGGTCTCCCATTACGCCGACACTGCGGATGTCTGGAAGCACCGTGAAGTATTGCCAGATGTCACGGTCAAGTCCCGCTTTCTTGATCTCTTCACGAAGGATGTGATCAGATTCACGGACAATCTCTAGTTTCTCATCAGAGATTTCACCAAGTACTCGGATTCCTAGTCCAGGTCCTGGGAACGGCTGGCGCCAAACAATTTCATCCGGAATTCCTAGTTCCGAACCTAATGCACGAACTTCATCTTTGAACAATGTGTTCAACGGCTCGATCAGTTGGAACTGCATGTCTTCTGGAAGTCCGCCCACATTGTGATGGGATTTGATTGTTTGTGCTGTTGCTGTTCCACTCTCAATGATATCTGTGTAGAGGGTACCTTGAGCTAGGTAGTCGATACCTTCAAGCTTGGAAGCCTCGTCATCAAACACATAGATGAATTCGTTCCCGATGATCTTCCGTTTTTGCTCAGGGTCGGAAACACCTTTCAGTTTGTTAAGGAAGCGGTCTTTAGCGTCCACTTTGATGACATTCATATTAAAGCCTTCAGAGAATGTTTTCATAACGGCATCCGCTTCATTTTTGCGGAGCAAGCCGTGATCTACGAATATACAAGTCAATTGGTCTCCGATTGCTTTATGAATCAGTACAGCAACAACGGAAGAGTCCACACCACCGCTTAGTGCACAAAGCACTTTCTTGTCGCCAACAATGTCATGGATCTTTTGCGTTTCAATTTCAAGGAAGTTCTCGATCGTCCAGCTGTCTGTGCAGCCGCAAATATTATAGACGAAATTTCTAAGCAGGTCGTTTCCATATACAGAGTGACGTACCTCTGGATGGAATTGAACACCATACATTTTTTTGTCTTCATTACTGATACCAGCGATTGGACATGCCGGGCTTGTCAGGTCAATAGCAAACTCTTCTGGTGCTCCGACAACAAGATCTCCATGGCTCATCCATACGACCTGTTGCTCTGGAATTTCCTGATATAATGTGGATTGGTTGGATACAGTAGCAAGAGCTTTTCCGTATTCGCGGTGGCTTGCTTTTTCCACGATTCCACCAAAGTGCATCGTCATCAGTTGCATACCGTAGCAAATACCTAAAACAGGAATGCCAAGCTCGAAGATTTCCTCGTCGCAACGGAAGGAATTTTCTCCATATACACTGTTAGGTCCGCCGGAGAGGATGATTCCTTTTGGGTTCATTTTTTTGATTTCTTCTGCTGTAATTGTATGTGGATGAAGCTCACTGTACACACCGAATTCACGGATACGTCGCGTAATTAATTGATTATATTGACTGCCGAAGTCGAGGACGACGACCATTTCTTGAATACCTTCCACCCGAATTCACCTCATAGATAATTAATTTTCGGAGCATATTGTTCCGTTTATTTTGACCCATAAAAGGAAATATATGCCTTTAAATAGCCTGCGTTTTAAAAAGTAAGTTAATCTGTTTAACTCCTGTAGATTTCCGTTCCAGGTGTTCGCTTTCCGCGGGGCGGTGCTTGAGCCTCCTCACTTCGTTGCGGGGTCTCAAGTCTACCGCTACCTCCCGCCGGAGTCTCACACCTTGCACTGCAATCTACAGGGAAATCAGAAAAACACCCTTTAAACACAAAAAAACTAGAATTTTCCCCTCATATATACATAAGAAGGCAGAATTCTAGTTTACTAGAGGGTGTTTGAAGGAATTGTGTCATTCAAATTCAAACTACCACACTAGGTAAAAAGAACTGCCTTCATAGTCGGGTAGTTAACGGCAACCCGGTAGAGACTCTCGAACCATATTATCGAGGATATATGAAGCCAATAATTATATTTCTTGATTTAATTGTCCTTATTCTATCAACCAAGTTAAGAGAGGTCAAGATGATGTCTTTTTAATTAAATTTTCCCATAATTCCACCGATTTCTCCCATTCGTGTTCTGAGGAATCCCCTCGGTAGAGAACGCGCTCGTAATTGGCCGTCAGCGATTGCATGTCATTTGTATCGTAATGGTCGTCAATATACTTTGCGTACTCGCGCAGTGTTTGACCATCTTTTCGGATGAGACCGACTGCATGCAGCTGTCTAAGCAAGGCAGGATATGCTCTATTGAAGGTATCCTCCTCCTTTTTGCCTTTATAGCGGATGATATACAGATAAGGGATCCACTTGTTACGGCCGAAAAATACTACAAGACCTGCCGCCAAAAACGTTGCTACAAAAAGTAATACAGGCTTCCAGGAAATCGCTAAGCCTGATCCGCCACCGCCAGCCGAATCGGAAGCTCCAGCTGCCCCTTCATCTTCGCCCGGATCAAGTTCGGGAATGTCACTTTCATCCCTTTCCGGTCTTTCAGGTTGTTCCACATCCTCATTTTCGCCCGCTTCACCCGTGTTCTCCTCTGCGGACTGGTACACAAAACGGTACGGATTGGAGAAGCCGCTTGTCGGTTCATACGTTACCCAACCGACTTCCGGATAGTACACTTCCACCCATGAGTGAGCATTATTATTGGTCACTTCAAAAATCCGGGTGGAGTTATCGGTGACATCCACAAACTCCCCTTGTGTGTAGCCCTTCACCCATCTTGCCGGAATATCCACTGCACGCAGCAGGGCAACCATGGAAGTGGAGAAGTTATCACAATATCCTTGCATCGTCTCAAACAGGAACTGGTCTACATAGTCCTGATTACCGGTCGGGACGGCAACATCTGTCGTTTCATAGACAAAATCGTTGTTTCGGAAGTATCTTTCCACCGCATTGACCTTGTCAAAGCGGCTCGGGAAGGAACCCGTGATTTCCTCGGCCAGATCAACCACTCGATCTGGCAAGGAATCTGGCAATTGTGTGTAACGCTCGATAAATTCCTCGTTACCCTCCTCGCCTGTTCCCGGTTCCGCTCCCTTCAACGCTTCTATATAATACCTTGGAAACTCGTAGTTCACCCGGTATTCTTCGAGTTCAACCGATTCGTCGTTCCCGTCCACTGTTGTGATTTTCTCTGTACTATCATTAAGCCTGTAGAAGGTATCTTCAGCTTGTATTTCCGTCAGACCTAATGGGTAATTGATATGCGGGTACGTTTTTTCCATTTTCAGTGTCGCGGTAAGGGCGTCAGTTTCCACTGAATCGCTCATCCAGGAAACCTGGTCATTTACCCCTTCACCAAGCTCCACCCGCTCTCCATCTGTGGAATCCCAGCCTTTCCCTGTATAGATGTCCTTCGTTTCGACGCGCCAATAATGGGTACGGGTCAGCTCCGTCTGAAATACAACACTGTCATCCGGGACGAACGGACCGCCAAGGCGTGAATCATTTTCCCCGTACCCGATTTTGCGGACGCCATTCCCTCTACCAGGTCCGTCCCCGTTACCGAGTCCTGTCAGAAATGGAACAGGATCAGGCCAGATCGGTTCTGCTTTTGGTGACAGGTAACCTACTGTTGCCGATAACAGAATGAATATCGTCAGCGGAATACCCCACCCAAACAGGAGCTTGCTATTTTTATAGACACCTTCCCGCTCTTTCAACCGCTCTAGATGGACAAATCCGACAATGGAAAGTCCCACAATCATCAATCGTACAATCGCTCCATCCCCTTGGTAAGGAGAGAAAGTATCAAGGATGGCAACGTATGTGATGGTAAAAATGACAAACAGAAGCATCTGTTTGCGGTAAAGGATCCAGTAGATGACCAGATAGCTTACAAGCCATAACAAGATAAACAATAGGATACTCCGGAACATACCTGTCATCCCTACCCAATCCGCCGCCCAAATGACATTGGCGTTATACTTCATGTCATTCCATAGGTAAGAAAACCAGTCTTTACTTAAAAACCTTCCATCCATATAGTAGATGATATGAATAAAGTAAAACATGAACCCCAGATGAACGAAAAAACTCAACAATGGGATGATCTGCAAAAAAGAGAGGGCGAATGATAGGAGCAGGAACACCACAAATACATACAGATTAGCTGTATCGGTGACATCCTTCAAAGGAAGTATCCACTCCAGAAGTAGAACAAAACCGAATACATGCATAAGGAAAGCATAACCATTGCGCTGATATGGATTGGACTTGGCCATAGCTAACTCACCTCACTTATGACATCAGTCGCAGGTTTACTTGGGTAAACAGTCTTCACAAAAATGTTACGGCGTTTCAACTGGTCCATATAGGCCAGCTCTTCTTTCGTCAGACGAACTCCTTCATCCTTTGTAATATGTACTTCAAGATGAAGATGACGGGGAGAAAGTTTTTCGAGGCTTTCCACCATCCCTTTCACAAGCTTACCTGTTATAAAAAGGAACGTTACTGTCTGCTGAAACTTCCCTATCTCCATCTCTATCACTTTAGAAAAATCCCTTCTGCTATTCGGTTGGATTTTTGCTAGATGATAATAGATTTCCGCAAATTGCTCCTCGCCGCTCCGCAAGGAAAAGATAGACCTGTCTTCCCCAACGGATACAAGGCCGACCTGTGAACCATATTTCAGGATTGCCTTCGTTAATGCAGCACTGTAGCTGACCGCACTTTCAAAAGAAGATGATTGGGAACGGTCGAGAAACAGCATGACATCATGCGATTGCTGCTGTTCAAATTCTTTCGTCATAATATCATTCCGACGGGCAGTCGCTTTCCAATCAATCCAGGAGAAGCGATCTCCCGGCTGATACTCCCTGACACCAACTGTCATGGACGTATCGCGCACCATTTTCATTTTGGAGGAGGTGGAACCCTGGTCGAATTTATTCTCGTTTTGCCTATAGGTCATCTCCACATAGTTCGGGTACACCAGAAAATGATGATCCAGCTCTATCACTCTCTCTTTTTCAATCAATCCGAGAAAATCACCCGTCACCATACGAATACCGGTCAACGAATGCTCCCCGCGAGGAAGGCGGTCCAGCGCATATTGAATCGTCACGGTGCTTTTAAACCACGGAAAAAGGATGCGTTTAGCCTGCTTGGTCTGCTGGCAGAATAATAGATTGTTAGGAAGTATTTCCTCCACCAAAAGAAATGCAAGCGGGACCGGTGCTGTCCGTCTCAGTGTAATCGTGCCAACGAGACGGTCCCCTGCTCGGTACTTCTCCTGGTTGATTGTCCTTGACACATCAAAATCCTTCAGAGGATATAACAAGATTAAAAAGGCATACATGGCGAAGGGAAGAAAGCTGATAAACAAGAACCAGCTGACAAAGCCCCCTTGAAACATGGCATACACAAAGGTGACCACCACAAGCAGCAGAAAGGAAACCAATTTCCAGATTCTTTTTGTTTTCTGAAAAAATAACTTCATTATCTGCTCATCGACCTTTGCACAGGGATTGGCGTACGGTCAATAACCTTCTTCACCACTTGCTCTGCCGTCATTCCCTCAAACTTCGCTTCCGATTTCAAGATAATTCGGTGCGGCAATACGTAAGGAGCCAAGTATTGGATATCATCCGGTACCACATAATCCCTGCCATGGATATACGCATAGGCCTGGGCAGCCTTCATCAGCGCTACAGAACCACGAGGGCTTGCTCCAAGATAGACGGACTGATGGGTACGGGTACGGTTGACCATATCCACGATGTACTCCTTAACCGTCACATCCACATGGACACCTTTCACTTGCTTCTGCATCTCCTGTAACTCCTCCAAAGTGATAACGGCCTGGAGTTCATTGATCGGCTGCTTCTTTTCAGTACTATGTAAAATATTCACTTCATCCTGAGGCGATGGGTAACCCATGTTCATTTTGAAAAGAAAACGGTCCAGCTGCGCTTCCGGTAACGGATAGGTCCCTTCATATTCAATAGGATTCTGAGTGGCCATGACGAAGAACGGACTTCCCAAAGAGAGGGTGTTTCCATCTACTGTCACGCTTCCCTCTTCCATCCCTTCCAGTAAGGCAGCTTGTGTTTTCGGTGATGTACGGTTAATTTCATCCGCCAACACAATGTCCCCCATGATAGGACCTGGCCTGAATTCAAACTTCAATTCCTTCGGGTTATAGATAGAGCTACCTGTTACATCAGATGGCAATAGGTCAGGCGTAAACTGGATACGCTTGAAATTCGCACCTATCGACTTTGCCAAGGAACGAACCATCAACGTCTTCCCGACTCCCGGAACATCCTCAAGCAATACGTGCCCCCCTGCTAGCAACGCGACGATGCTAAGTTCCGCCACCTGCTCCTTCCCAATCATGACATTTCCGATATTATCTAATATACGCTTAACCTGTAACTGTGAAGTTTCCATCAACTGTACCCCCTAGATACTCTATGTTTGTATATGAAACGACAAAATAAACAAATAAATTTGATACCTAACCTACACTATATTCGCTTTTTGTCATAAAAACCCTTTTATATACGAAGAATATTTTAAATATTCCTTATATATAAGAATAACAGGAAACTATGTTAGGATGGTATTATTCACTCTAAATGAAAAACGAAAAAATAGTTCGGAGGAAGGATTCTTCGTTCTTTTGTAGAATAAATACATTTAAAGGGTGTAATGAACAAAAGTAAGTGGCCGTTACATGTAATGGTAAACTTTATATTCCTATTTACATAAAACATGCCCTTATACTAAATTCACGGAACAATGATCAGATGACTTGTTCTTAAAGGGATGAAGAAATGGGAGTAAAAGTTCAGCAATCGGAATTATCAAGTGGTATAGGAAGAATTCTTAGAAAGCATTTTGGCAAAGGGCCTGAGTCCGTTTTTGTGAGTATTTCTGCTCCTTATGTAGCGATTTATTTACGTAACTTCCTCACTCCTATGGAACAACTGCTTCTCGAAGAACATCACGTGGTGACAGTTGAAGAGACACGTGATAAAATGATGCAAAAGCTCGCTCCGGAAATGATGGGATTTATCCATGCTGTTACAGGTATAGATGTGAAAGAATTCTACTATGACTGGTCTTTCAAAAAAGGTTCAGGTCTGCTTGTCGGAATGGGTGCAGAACTCTCCAATCTTCATGAATACAACTACCAGAATAGCAGTCTAGTGGAAAGAGAAATCTCACTAGTAAGCGAAGAGGCAGAAAAGTACCCTGAGGTCACCTATTCTCACATGTTAAGTAACCGTACTCTAGTTGTAATGAGAAAAGGTATTCTAGTGAAAATCGAACAAGAACTTATAGATTTGGGATATGAAGAAGCATTGACAATAGCCAAGCGAAAACTTGAAAAAAGGCTTCTATATCAAAGAAAAGAATTATTTGAAGATTATTTAGATGCAAAGATAGACGATATATTTGTTAACTGGGATTTTACAATGGATAAAAGCATCATCGTTTTTATTCTATCCCCACACACGTAACCGCAGGCAGTAATGATCTAGGCATGGAACTAGACATAAGCCAAAAAGAGGGTGTTCCTACCCTGCTTTTTGGCTTTTTTTGTTGGAAATATTTCACATATCCTATGAAGAATACGCACTTTACCCTTGGAGGGTTGAAGATATGAACATTAAGCACCAAATGACGATTAAAGATGAAAAAGATATTATCCTTGTAAGAAAGCTTGGACGTGAAGTAGCCACCAATCTTGGATTTAACCACATAGATCAAGTCCGCATTACCACAGCTATCTCTGAGCTAGCCAGAAACGTGGTCAAGTACGCGGGGGACGGCACCATTTCCATTGAAGTTATACATAAGTATGTACCTGGTTTGCTAGTCGTTGTGGCCGATAATGGCCCTGGAATAGTTAGTGTAAAAAAAGCGATGGAAGACGGCTTTACCACCTCAAACAGTTTAGGTGCAGGGTTGCCAGGGGTGAAGCGGTTGATGGATGAATTTTTGATAGATTCAGCGCTTCAACAAGGTACAAGGATTAAGGTAGTGAAGTGGTTGAAAAATTAGTTTGAGGATAGCAGGGACAGGTTCCTCGCCCCACTTCTTCATCGCCTTTATTGGATAAAAGGGCTTCAAGTTATAGTTTTGACCAAACTCTTTCAAGCCTGTAGAACCACTCCGAACTTAAAGCCATTCTAAAAACTCCAACCTGTTTCCAAAAGGATCATTAACATAAATTCTATTTGCCCCAGGCAGATTTTCATCCACTGTGAAATCCACCGTCTGTGAGCTTAAATAACTTTTAAATTCTTCTATTAGGTAAACCTCAAAGGCCGGATGTGCTTTTTTAGCAGCAACAAATGGCTCTTCCACCCCTAAATGAAGGTGAACCGCCCCTCTCGTAAACCACACCCCACCCCTTTTTCTAAGCGTCTCCGGCTTTTCCATTTCTTCAAAGCCCAAAATGTCACCATAAAATATACATGCTTTTTCCTCAAGCCCCTTTGGCATAGCAAGCTGGACGTGGTCAATTTTATTAATAGTAAATGACATGGCAATCCCTCCTGTGTTATTAGAATATACTTCCATCATACTCAAGGGGAGGCATAATAGAAATGACTGTTATTTTATGTTTGGTTATAAGCATTGCTTATAGAGAGCTGATTTTGTAGAATGACTCCCACCCTACAGAATGTGTGCAGGCCTGGCACATCCACCAAAAGAAGAAAAGATGAGCAGGTTAAACCGGCTCATCTTTTCTTCTTAAATATTCTCTTGTTTCAATCCGTCGATGATGTTTTCTTTCTTGATTTTGGAGATGGAATACAGCATGGCCGAGCCGACGATGATGAAAATGGCGACTACTACAAAAAGGATATCAAGCCAAGGCAGACTAAAACCGTATTCAAATGTTTCGTTTACGGAACGATGGATCAGATACATGATAGCGATACTGATCGGTAAGCCAAATAGCAGCGCATTCACTCCGTAGAAGATGCTTTCATAATTGATCATTTTGTTAAAGCCTTTCGGGGTCATTCCGACAGACTTCAGCATCGCAAATTCTCTCTTTCGCAAGGAGATGCTAGTAGAAATGGTATTAAAGATATTGGCAATGGAAATCAAAGAAATCAATGCAATGAATCCATAGGTGAAGACCGATAAGAACAAGATCATTTGTTGGTCACGCTCTCTGCTTTGAAAGACGTTATAAATATACATGGATGAGGGAACGACTTCTTCTAGTGCTTCCTGCGTCTCCATGGGATCGCTGCTATTTAGGTAAAGGTATGATTGTACCTCGCTACCTGCCTTCTCATTGAGAATGGCATCCAAAGTTTCCATCGGTACGACTATATCCAAACCGCCGATTCCGGCTGTATTGTTTCCCATAGGGACCTCGTCTGTCAGTGCACCTACTTCAAGTTCCGCAAGCGTGGTGCTCTCATTTATTTCATAATCGGTAAATTGGAGCTCGATTGCATCACCAGGTTTAGTGTTGATCGATTTTGTTTCCACAAACTTGGATGCTTCGTAATCCTGATAAGATATTTTTTCAATAATGATGGCTTTCGGATCTTCTAAATCCTGATAGGTTTCCGCGTCCGTACCGACCTTATCGGCATACTCTTGAAAACTACTTTCACTCAAGCCATATACATTGACGTAATATTGATATCTGCCATCTTGAAGTTCTATATTTTCTTTTTCGATAACAGCGATCAACTCTTTAGTAAATTTATCTTTTCCTATTAATGACGTTAACTGAACAGTCTTTTGGAGGCTATAACCCGTTACACCTTCTATACGAACCAAGGATTCAAGGTCGGAAACATCTCCGTTGCTTCCTGAAACTAAAATATCAAAATCGGTTCCGTTCTGAGACATTTCCACGGATCTGCTTAAATTATTCGTGAAGAAAGATACAGATAAGAAAAGGATGATGCTGATGACGAGTGAAAAGAGTGTGGCATAATACCTTTTTTTATTCCTTTTTACATTTTTCATTCCGATTTCCGCTTCCAAGCCGAAAATTTTTCTGACTAACTTGGAGGTTTTGACCCCTTTACCTGTTAATTTTATATCCTGCGTCTGACGAATCGCATCAATGGCTGAGACTTTAGATGCTTTACGTGCCGGCATGTAGGTGGAAATGAAAATGGTTGCACTTGAGATCAGACATGCAATTAGAATGGACGCTGGTGTCGCAATGACCTCAAGTCTTTCGGATGTCCCTAATGCACCCGCAATAAAATTATTAATGAACATAAATGTGACTGCTATACCACCGAGACCGGCTAATACGCCAATCGGGATACTGATCAACCCGATTACTGCCCCTTCGAAAAAGACGGAATTACGTTTTTGTCTTTTGGTCGCCCCCACACTCGAAAGCATACCTAAATGCCTTGCCCGTTCTGAAACACTGATTGCGAACGCGTTATAAATCAGTGATACCGATCCGATGATGATGACAGCAATGATGATGCCTGCCAAGGAATACATGGTCGTATGGAGGTTATCATTGTCTGTGATACCATAAAAGCGGAGCAATTCATCATTGAAACCCACCCCAACTATATCGTTTTGCTCAGCAAGTTGTGATGCCTGTTTAAATAGTGATCCATTGAGTTTATTTACAACCACAATAGCATCGACACTCGCCGTTACATTTTCCTTATCAATATAATTGATCACTGTGTATCCTGGTGCCCAAGGCTGCTCCCAAGAAGGTCTTTCGATTGTGCCTACAACGGTGAAGGTTGCTGTTGTGTGGATTTCCAAGTTTTCAAGATATCCCTCTTCCCCCCTCTGAACCGAATAGTTCTGCAACAAGGGTACTAGTTCACCTTCCATCGTGCGATTCCCAATTTCAACGGTCATTTCATCGCCAATTTCATATTGAATCCCTGTGTCTTTCGCAATATGCTCCGATACGACCACTTCGTTCGCCACTTTAGGAAGGCGTCCACTGCTTAACTCAATTGGAAATTGTTTTAAGCCCTCCTCATTGTATCCTTTAAAAAAGAGATAGGGCTTATCTGTCACCTCATCTCCTTCCAATTTCGAATAGCCCACATCGCTGGAGAGGATCAAACTTTTTGTATTTTCATCTTCACCAATAGCTTTTATCTGATCCCTGGTTACATTTTTATATTGAACATGCCACTCTCCATTGTCTGCAATGGACTGTCTTTTCAAAAGATCGAGAAAGGAGACTCCAAGCGTCGCGACGGCCGTCACCATCGCAACTGATATGATCACCCCAATGATGGTCACAAGTGTCCTTCTCTTATTTTTCTTCAAATGCCTTAATGTCAACTTATTGACGATGTTCATGGACGGATCACCTCGTCCTTGGCAACTTTTCCATCATTGATTTCAATCACACGGTCAGCCTGCAGGGCAATCCTTTCATCGTGGGTAATGACGATAAGGGTCTGATTAAAGGTTTTGTTAAACATTTTCAGAAGCTCCATGATCTCGCCGCTATTTTTGCTGTCGAGATTACCTGTTGGCTCATCAGCTAGTATAATCGCCGGATTGCTGATTAGCGCCCTGCCGATGGATACTCGCTGCTGCTGTCCCCCGGAAAGCTGATTGGGCAAGTGATTCAGACGATTCGTCAATCCCAAAATGGACGAGATGTCATTGAACTGCTTTTGGTCGACTTTGTGTTCATCCAAGAGCAACGGCAGCGTCATATTCTCTTCCACCGTCAAAATTGGGATCAGATTATAAAACTGATAGATTAATCCGATTTGCCTGCGTCTGAAAATTGCCAGCTGTGTTTCATTCAATTGATAGATATCGGTGTTATCAACTAGTACCTTCCCACTTGACGGTCTGTCCACTCCACCGAGTAAATGGAGCAGAGTTGATTTACCGGATCCAGATGGACCGATGATCGCGACAAATTCTCCTTTTTTAACTGAAAACGATACATCATCCAATGCCTTTACCGCTGTATCTCCCTTACCATATACCTTAGACAGATTTTCTATTTGTAAAATGCTCATTGCATTCCCTCCATAATTTAGGCTCTTTTCTCAAAGATTGTTGCTATTCATAGTAAAAAGTCGGCAATTGGACTTTTTATAGCCTATCGACTCTAAATTAGGCATGCAGTATATCCCGTATAGCCAGGAAAAGAGCACGATAGCTAGGAATATAACGGTTGATTTATAAATACGAAGAAGCAACAAAGTTTACGAAAACAGCCTATTTTCAAATGTAACCTTAGTATATCTGCCTAAGATGACTATAAAGTGACTTCTATCGTGACAGTTTAGTCACTTAAGGGGACAGATTCATGTCCCACCTGACGAACCTATCCCCTTATGTTAGGTGCTGGCCTTGTTATAAAACTTAATATGAAACTCTGTCCCGTTTTCTTGTTCGCTTCTGACCTCGATATCCCCCTGCTGGCTGGTGATGATGCTGTATGCCATCGCAAGCCCGATGCCAACGCTGTCCTCTCCTGCATTTTTCCCTTTATAAAAACGCCTGAAAATATAGGGCAGATCTTCCTTAGGAATTCCCTGCCCATTATCCTTTATCTTGATTTCTGTATAAAGGGGGTTTTCCGAGAATGAAATGGAAACTCGGCCGCCGACTGAAGTATGTTCCACACAGTTTTTCAAAATATTAATCAGCGCTTCTGCTGTCCAATGATTATCTCCTGTAAAAGTGACAGAGTCGTCCCCTTCCACCAATAAAGTCTGCTCCTTAATATCCATTGGAATCAACACCGGCTGCACAGCCCTTTCAATAAGATCATGGACTAAAACTTGGTCTTTTTTAAAGATAACAGTACCTGCATCAATTTTTGATAATTTTAATAGAGAAGAGACAAGCCACTCGATTCTTTCCAATTGAACACGGATATTCTGGGTGAATTCAGCCCGCTTCGATTCATCTAGCTTATTACCACTGAGCAAATCAGCCATGACCATCATGGAGGTAAGTGGGGTTTTCAGTTGATGCGAGATATCTGAAATTGCATTCGTTAATTTGATTTTATCCTGTTCCAAGTAGGAACTCTGCTCTGAAAGCATCAGGGTGACTTTATAGATATCGCTTTTTAAAATACTCAGTTCACCTTCATGATTGTCACGGACATCCAATTCATAATCGCCATTGCTGATACGGCGTAAATACCCCGAAAGGTTTTCGATTTCCCGGTACCTCCACCTGGTGAAAATCAAACTACAAGCAATAAGTAGCACGGATGTTATAAGAACCAGTATTGCTGCAGATACGTTCAAGAAAAAGGCTGCTCCCCCACTGACTACAGCACCGATCATGATCATGATGATAAGGTATAGTTGGATTTCTCTGTTTCGCAACATATCATTGACCTGCCTTGTAGCCCATTCCGCGAACGGTTCTGATGATCACGGGGCTTTGAGGATTGTCCTCCAACTTTTCCCGCAAGCGCTTGATATACACTGTCAGCGTATTGTCATTGACGAAATCGCCTGCCACATCCCATATGCGGTCAAGAAGTTGAGCTCTAGTCAGTACCTGTCCGATATGATTGGCGAAAATCATCAACAGCCGGTATTCCAATGCGGTCAGCATTACCTCTTCCCCATTTTTGAATACTTTTCCTTCCAATGCATTAATACGGATGTCTTCAATATCTATGTAGGTTTTTGCCTGTTCAGGCTGCTTATGGTAGCGACGTAAGACCGATTTAATTCGGGAAAGTAGCTCACGGATCCTGAATGGCTTCGTAATATAATCGTCCGCTCCCATATCAAGCCCCATCACCACATTTACCTCATCATCAAAGGCCGTTAGAAAAATAACCGGTTTGTCTCCACGCTTCTTCACCTGTCCGCAAAGGTCATAGCCGCTTCCATCAGGTAAGGACAAATCAAATAAACATAGATCTATCTCATCAAGCCTTTCACTAATCACCAACTCAGCTGATTGGACATCATGACAAAGAATTGTCTCATATCCCTCCTGCCGAAGAGAATACTCCAAACCAACAGCAATCGTCCTATCATCCTCCACCAACAACACTCTCATCCATCAAACCCCTAACCATTATCATTTTCCTTTATCATATTTTATCTGTCCCTTCCCGTCAAAAGCCGCTTTAACACAAACTTTAAATAGATTAAGTATTAATTATCCTAGAGGCATAGCAACCGGATTGAAAAGTTTGCAAAGGTCATTAACTGATATATTGAGTCAGCCTTTTCTAAAGCACCTTCTCCATTTAAAATAAATGAGTAATCTTTTCCGTCTCCTATATTAGTCCAAGAATCGTCTACGTTTCTAGCATCTAATAGAGTAAGTAACAAAATTGGAGGAAATATAAATGCAAACAATATATCAGAACGTATTTAGAAGATCGAGTAGAGAAGGAGGTTCATAGAGATGTGTAATACGGGAGGTTGTGGGTGTTGCCCAGATCCAAGCGGTTCCAGCTTTTGTGATTGTTGCGTAGATCCCATGCAATATGTATTAGAGCAGTTGATTGGTCGGGTTGTGCGAATAGGGACTACAGATTCGAGTTCAGGCACTTATCCGAGCGCTACCATATTATCTGTTAATGATTATATCGTCATCATCCGACAAGGTGCTAACACTATTGCTCTTCCTATTTGTTTGGTTGTTGGTGTACAGAACACTCAAGTGCAGAACATCGCCTTATTACCTCCTCCTCTTCCAGGTGATGGAGAGTGTAGCTGCTGCGAAAGACCTGTACGAGAGTTTTTTAATGAAATAATGACAGCGGATGTAGATGCCCTTGGTCCAGCATTTAATAATTTATCCAACATGGAAATTTTAGAAACAGGTTTAGGCATCGTAAAATTACGTGATA
Organism: Bacillus sp. LL01; assembly: GCF_001037965.1. Taxonomy (NCBI): domain Bacteria; kingdom Bacillati; phylum Bacillota; class Bacilli; order Caryophanales; family Bacillaceae; genus Bacillus; species Bacillus sp. LL01. Next base: position 17,247 of record NZ_LFEL01000011.1, read on the forward strand.
ACAATGTTTTTATAGCTCTCTCTATATGCAAGGTGGCCAGCATTCTAAACTTTTCTTAAGGTGAATACGAAAAGTGGTGTACCAAAGTTTTAATTTCAAGAAGATCCTTTCCTCAGAAAGATGATTCGGTGAACAATTACCGCGCTGGAATCTCCAAGGTTGTAATTCCGGTCACCTCTACACTTTGGCAAATTTCTATGAAGATTTCTATACGCCAGCATTTATCCAGTTCTGTAATAGAGCTAATTCGGCAAGAGAAATCCGTGACTTCACAATGAATGTTAGTCCCTTCAGGAGCACACAATAAAACCTGCTCCACTTTAATAAAAGGGATTACACAAGATTGTCGTCTCCCATCGTAAGTTAAACCTATCCAACCTTGCTTACTTAAGCTTACTTTTTGTAATACAGTCCGGTCTCCATTAGGGAGCATGATTTCTTTATTTTTTCGCTCTCCCATTTCTTTGCATATAATTTCACCAAAGGGAATTGGGTTTCCACACTCATTAGACAAATAACAATCCCCTTCCCCGCAATTCCATAAATTCTCATTATGTTCACTTAAGAAGGCATAATGAATTGTAAGACAATATTTTCCCCTTACAGTGATTAGAGGATTATTATTTAAAATCCCCACACTACTCAATGATGAAAAAGTTAGGTTATACTGTTTCCCATCCCCTGTTTCAATTGTCTTCCCGTTTATAATGAGATCCAAGTCACTTAAGCTACCATTTCTCAACGATAAGGAAACGGATCCAGTCAAGGGGGTCGGAAGGGCGGATTCCCAAAGTATGCTGCTCTGTTCGGTCGCAGCTATCTCAAAATTCCCACAAACTTTATCGGTAACTTCTCGTATAGTTATAGGTATATCTATACACCTAGTAAATTGCAAAGGGACAATAACCCAATCATACACTTTCTCTACACTCACACACTTTATACTGCAGTTCTTTTTATCCAACACATTCCTGCTCCCCTTTTAAAATCGAAGTGTTCTCCTGCAGGTCAATCAATTCGCCTTACTTCAACAGCTAACTACCTTCTCTCTACCGTCTTTTTTTGGGCTTCTATAAAATATGCATTATTATTGAAAAGGTGTACCTATGATTATGCATTATCTACCATCGATTGCATTTTCACAAAAGGAGCAATGAAAATTAAAAATTGTGCTTTTGCCTAATACCAATTATTTATTTTCTACATTTAATACTGTATAGGGGGGTGAAAAGATGGGATGTAATGCATGCTGTCCTGATGATAACCAACAGACTGGTACTTTAGCTACAGATGAATTTTGCGGAAACTTTGACATTGCTTGCGGGACAGGACCGGAAGTCCTATGGTTTCTGGATCAAACTTTTTTTGATGCTCTAGCACAAACGGCTGGTACTGTTAGTGTTTATTTTGAAAGTGGATGCGGCGATTTTGTGACAGTCACCGTTTCACGGAAAGATTTACCTGATACCTCATTTGATGTTACTCCTAGAAATACTCGATCCATTTCGGTTCTAAATCTTACGGGAGTTAGTATTAGTTGTCCACCTGGAGAAGGAAGATGCAGGGGGAAATATTGTCTTAATGTTCATTATGATGTTTTAGTTACCCCTGGTGTATAATCTAAATAAATTATCATGAGCCCACATTAAATTAATTTTGCGGCTGTCTAATAAATCCCTATGAACCAAGTGGAGAGCAAAAAACCTTTTTCTCCACTTGTTTTTAGAAGAGTCGCAGGTTCCTCTACCCACGTCAATAAAAGTGGATTTCTTACTGAAAGGAAAAGTTTATAGATGATCAGTGAAGAGGACGGCAGGTTGTCTTCTTAAAACGAAGATATTACGGTAGAAATGGAAGTCGATGCGGACACCGAACTCTTCCTCCGAGCTTTCATAATAGGTTTCGGTATCCTCTAGTGTATCGTGCAAAATCCCCTCAGGAACAACTTCTTCAGAACAACCTTCAACGTGTAACACCTTCCCGACCGCAAAAGGATGTCGCATCATCTTCAGGAGAAACGAGCTCCGGCTTTAATTAAAGTCACAAAAAAATGGTTTCCTAGTCTGGAAACCATTTTTGTTGTTGACCTTATGGTGTTACTATCGATTTGTCTCTTTTACGTAATAATAGGCTCTTTTCTCAAAGATTGTTGCTATTCGCTTGTAAAAAGTCGGGAATTGGACTTTTTACCGAGTATCTAATTTCAAAATATCATGCAATCTCTCCGAATAACCAAGAAAAGAGCACGACAGCAACAATTATTACGGTCGTTGTAAAAATACGAAATAGCAACAAAGTTTACGAAAACAGCCTAATAATAAAAATGGATTAAGTTGTAGAAATAACAAAAGAGGTTAATGCTCCAAAAGTGAGTTTAAGAAGTAGGGTGTCTTTGAACTTTTAAAAATTATTCACATTCCTAAAAGTTAACCTTAACAAAAGCTTTTTATTTGATTTTCAGTGATTCCTTTAATTAATCTCAGTTCACTAATCAAAAATTCATTTGCGTTATTCAACATTCTTTTTTCGCTTGAATTAAGTGCTTTCTCTTTCTTCATACGCATTAAATCACGTACAACTTCAGCACCTTCTTGTATTTTGCCCGTTTTAATTTTGTCCGTGTTCACTTTAAACCTTTGTTTCCACGGCAGTAATCTATCAGATTCTCCATGCTGAAAAATGTCTATGATGTGTTTCAATGCAATTATGTCAGTAACTGGGCGTACACTTGAACTCAATATTTTACCAGTAGGAATCATGACTTGCATATTACTGATTAACATTCTTATAACATAATACTGTTGTTTTTCCCCTGAAATTTCCTTTTCTTCTATGTCCTTAATTATACCTACTCCGTGCATTGGATAAACAATGTTATCGCCAATATTAAACAAATAATCCACCTCCATATTTTGTATCCTTCTTAAGCATAACACATATACTATTTTTTATCAAAATTTTAATATTATCATAAATTTATTTTCTTCGTCAACTACTTTTCTCAAAAAATCAAAAAAAGTAATAGGAATCATGTCGGATTACCAATAAAGGGAAAATAACAGAATGGGATCCTTAAATTTTTCTATTTAGTTAAACACCGTAATTTGCAATTTTTCTTGTTTCCTGATATGATAAAGAAGAATTATTTTTGTTCGGTGTAAAGGATAGTATGAAACAACTTTTCAGCTTGATCCTACTTTGGCCAAGGATAGTAATACAATGTGTGGTAACGCACTAGGAGGCAACAAAAATGGAACAAGGTACAGTAAAATGGTTTAATGCAGAAAAAGGTTTTGGCTTTATCGAACGCGAAAATGGAGACGATGTATTCGTACATTTCTCCGCAATCCAAAGTGATGGCTTCAAATCTTTAGACGAAGGTCAAAAAGTAACGTTTGACGTTGAGCAAGGTGCTCGTGGAGCTCAAGCTTCCAACGTTCAAAAAGCTTCTTAATCTTAAATCGTTTATGCAAGCAGGCTCTTTTATAGAGCCTGTTTTTTTGTGTTTTCTGTATAATACTCAATAAAAAGTTTGCACCTGTTTAGTGCAGACCTTTGCAAAGGAAAAATTGACGAACGAAGCATTGTTCATTGAAGTAGTGGATGAGTATAGGGTAAAGGTGCAAAGAGAATAGTTTAACGATTATTTAGAAACATAAAATATTCTCATTATCAAACTTCAACCTGCTATCCTATAGAAAAAAGACCCATGAACGATTCCATGAGTCTCACTGAACTACCTATAATACTCTTCTCCTTCTATTTCTCATATATACCAAACACCCTGCTCCAATCACCAGCAGTATAAATCCGATTACATAGAAGCTATATAGTTTGGTTGCGGTGTTGGAAGCTTTTCTCCACTCCGTTTCTTCTCTTGTTTTTGTTACTTTTCCTTCTCCGCGTCCTCACCTGGCACTCCTGGCTCGTCTTCCTCAATCGGCTCTTCCGGTTTTACAGGCCGCTCTGGGTTTGGAATTACTGGGCCAGGCTTACTTGGATCGACAGGATCTGGTTCACGGTTCACTTGGATCACTTGGCTCCATCCGCCACCACACCCACGTAAAAGTCCAGATAGCCGAAGTTGATTGTCCCGTGTGCTCATCTTCTACCACTACATACCACCAGTAGACTTGATTTTCCGCGAGTATTGTAGACCCTGTTTTAATCACATAGCTAAAGACAATATTTTGTCTCCTTTTCATAAAGCGCAAAGGGAAGTTCACAAGCAATTTTATAATTATAATTTGGAAAAGTTGAAAATCCATGTAGATAATAAAGTTCTTCAGAGCGCTAATTTAATTTTTTTATGACAATAGAAGCGTTTACGTTCGCTTGAGTGCCCCCTACAACAGAAGCAAGGATAACTGCTGAAGACGAGGAATAATTATGAAGGCTCAAGACATCACCTGCAGCTAAAGTGAGAATCACCTGACCATTATTTTGTTGTGTGCCAGCACCTGAACCGTAGACTGTTTCCGGAAGCGGTGCTGCATTTAAAAATAGTGCGAATTGGTTGGGCTCTGTGCCTGACACCGAGAAAGTAACCTCGTAGTCTCCTTGTTCAACAACCTCAATTGTAGAGGTGCTTGCAATATGAAGAATTCCCGATGTAATAACGCCATTTGAATCAAAAAGTACTGGATCCCCAATTTCTACCGTTTGAGGAGTAAAGTTGTATATATACCCATATTGAGCCAACCCACCTGGTTCTCCCTGTGGTCCGGCTGGTCCAGCTGGCCCTGTTTCTCCTGTTTCTCCCTGTGGTCCGGCTGGTCCAGCTGGTCCTGTTTCTCCTATTTCTCCCTGTGGTCCGGCTGGTCCAGCTGGCCCTGTTTCTCCTGTTTCTCCCTGTGGTCCGGCTGGTCCAGCTGGCCCTGTTTCTCCTGTTTCTCCCTGTGGTCCGGCTGGTCCAGCTGGCCCTGTTTCTCCTGTTTCTCCCTGTGGTCCGGCTGGTCCAGCTGGCCCTGTTTCTCCTATTTCTCCCTGTGGTCCGGCTGGTCCAGCTGGCCCTGTTTCTCCTATTTCTCCCTGTGGTCCTGCTGGTCCAGCTGGCCCTGTTTCTCCTATTTCTCCCTGTGGTCCGGCTGGCCCTGTTTCTCCTATTTCTCCCTGTGGTCCGGCTGGTCCAGCTGGCCCTGTTTCTCCTATTTCTCCCTGTGGTCCGGCTGGCCCCGCTGGCCCTGTTTCTCCTATTTCTCCCTGTGGTCCGGCTGGCCCCGCTTCTCCCTCAGGTCCAGATGGACCCACTGGTCCCGCAGGTCCTACAGGTCCCTGAGGTCCCATTGGTCCTGCTGGTCCTGGTGGACACAGTGTTGGGCAACAAGCGGAACATCCACATTTATTTTTTTTACTGTATTTACAATAAGAAAAATCGCACTCAATATATAATACACCCATAAATCATTACCTCCATATAAAAAGTTATATATATATTTAATGCTGAAGTTATTTTTTTGTGTATTGTATATACACCTCTAATAAAATCATTTTCTAAAGAAGTGCAGATTAAAAACTATAAAAGCATTAATAAAATGCGCTTTAGTAAATAGTTGCGACCTCCCTGAGAGTGGCCGTTTTTATATATCATTCAAATCAATAAACTAAACTTTTCATAAGACAACTTACCTTTATAAAAGCACGAAAAAAGACTACCCCCATTGACTAGGAAGTAGTCTTATAAATGAGTAGCAGGGACAGGTTCCTCGACCCAAGTCAAAAAAGGGGGATTTCTAAGTGATAGTAACAGAGGAAGAGTTTAGTGAAAAAGGACGGCAAGTAGTCTTAAAACAACAATGTTATCACAGTAAAAGTTGAAGTCTAAAACCCTTATTAACAACCTAAAAAATCTTCTTTATCTCAGCACCTCTTACATTTTTCAGGGTATGAAAAGCCCTTTTTCTAAAAAAACTCCTGCTCTCCCCGTGAAAATTCAAATCGATCTCCATATATCCAGCATTTTAGAAGTAAATCATGCGGCTCCAAACCCTCAATTGCTTCTTCAATTGATTCTGATCTTTCCTTTATAGCTGAATGATCAATTGGTTCTTTTCTGTTCAATATCGTTTGCCGGATCTCTTCCCTTACCTTTTTATAATCTACCTTCTCCCATAACTCCAGATAAGGGATAAACGCTTGATCTCCAGACTCTTTTATTTTCTGAAGCAACAATAGAATCATCCCTCTATTCCGATCCTTTAAATAGCTCATATCAATCTTGCTTACCCTGCTTTGTCCACTCCCGCCATTTCCGAACTTTTCCTCATATAAATCACGGATCCAAACCTTAACAGGAGCTTTCCATTTCTGATTAGGCCCTGGAATATTTTTTATCAAACTCTTTGGTGCCATCCCCAACTCCTTAGCCATTTGTATATCACTCGCATTTAACCGGCATCTCTTTTTAGCATCTGCCCAAGCTTGCGAATTCTTTTTTGTAGCCATATTTATAACAACCTTTCCTAATTTGTTTTATGCAATTCATCACGAATTACTAACCCCTGAAACCCAAAGAGCTATTTCAATATATTATGAAAAAATAGTCGATGTATGCCGAACTATTTTTTAACGCTCCAATACAATACTAAAAATCAAATTGATCAAACGTTTGTTTAAAAATTACTACATAAATATAATTCATTTCAGATCCAACCCCTATAGAAAAAGCACAAGGAAAATTCCATGTGCCTTAATTTTAAAACTACAACACGCTTCCTGGTTGGATTTGTTGCATTAATGAAAGCTCAATATTCTATAAAAGTATCGCACCTTTCATTTAAAAAGACCTCATTATTGAACATTTAGTTTTACTGCGTAATGAACAGAACCTTGGTCCCAGGTAGCAATAATCTCGTATAATATATAACCCTTTTCATCTGTGTTAAAAGTAGATCCTTCAACATCAACTTCTCTTTCCATTTGACTATTGTTCCATATATGTACTTTTATTTCTTGTGGGGGTTCAGCAAAATCCAATTGAATTTCAGTGTCCAGCTCAGTAGTAAATGGAGTCGTTTGATTCCTCACTATTCTCGGGGGTATATCTGAGTCAACACTAACAGTAGTAGCTGTTCCGTCTCCATTATCAAAAGACCAACTATATTCTCCTAGAACTGCAGCGACTTCACTATTGTTAGAACGGACCAGTAATACTGGGGGTTCTTTCCCAATAGATTCATTATCCACTGCTCCGTTAACTCTTTCTTTTTGTAGACCACAAGCACCTAAGATAATTGCTAACAATAATATAAATACTGTTTTTTTCAATTATTCCCCTCCTCTTTGTTGTTGATTTCTTCTATTTCCACCTTTACCCTGTACTCATCCGCTACTCCCGTGAACAAGGCTTCGTGCTCATCAAAAATGGCTCCACACTCTTACTTTTCCATCTAAAGTTCTATAGAACCGAAAACCCCCTTAACTTCCTCCTCCAATTCACTGATTAGCTTAAAACTTTCTTTTCTAGGAACTAATGCTTTCACAATGCTTGCATAGTACCAATGTTGTTTCTGTTTCCCACGATTAAATCTTTGCCAAATCATATCCCCATTTACATTAAGGTCCGTTCGAATGGAGCGTAAATTATGCAACTTATCCGCAACAATGACTTGCAATTCTTCTGCGGATGCATCTTTTAACATATCAATGGTATGTTGTTTCCTTTCTTCCCATGACAGGTTCTCATCATGCTCGGAAGCAGCCACAACTAAATCTGCTACACGGACACCAAACTCATCCACCAGCAGTTCAAAAGTGGCTTCTGTATCTTCCAGGGTGTCATGTAAAATACCCGCAGCAATCACCTCTTCAGAGCAACCTGCACCTTGCAACATCATCCCAACCGAAAAAGGATGCGTAATATACGGTGTTTCTGTTCCTTTTCTTGTTTGTTGCTTATGAGCCTCTGCTGCAAAAACGATGGCTTTCTCTACTAAATTCATATCTAATCCTCCCCTTAATGAGTAACTACACTATATTTGTATTTCAATATACCTTTCGAAAATAGTCGATATTTCCCGAACCACTTTCAAGCCCGTTAATCCAATAACAAAATTCAATTTAATCAAACGTTTGATTAAAAATTACTATTCTCACTAAAATATAAGATTCGAGTGTTTCGTAATCAGACTCCTCTTTCTTTAAGTCTAAACTGCTTCACGGAAAAAAGACACATGGAAAATCCAAAGATCACAATAGTGTGTTCTATATGCTTTATTAGTGGAAAAATCACCACCTCGAGTGAAAACATTTAAATTCCTATCTAATTTTCAATAAAATACGAACAATAATCATTTACATGACGAAAAAGTTCGTTTATAATCAAACTTGTGTTGAAATAACTTATTTAGTTTCATTCGTATATTCTTAGAGATATGGTCTAAGAGTTTCTACTAGGAGCCGTGAAATCCTAACTACGAATGGGTGGATTCACTCTGCCCATTTTTAGTCTGGATTTTTTGTTGCGTAGATATTTAACCGAACATTACTATGAAAATTATTCTTTAGGAGTGTGTCTCATGGAAAATGTATTTGATTATGAAGATATTCAGTTAGTGCCAAATAAATGTGTCGTTAACAGCCGTTCTGAGTGTGATACCACTGTAACACTTGGTGGCCGTCAATTTAAACTTCCTGTAGTGCCAGCTAATATGCAAACGATCATTGATGAAAAGATTGCCCTTTATCTTGCTGAAAATAACTACTTTTACATCATGCACCGCTTTGAGCCACAAAAGCGTCAGGCATTCATCGAGAGCATGCATGCAAAAGGTCTTTACGCTTCCATCAGTGTTGGAGTGAAAGAAGAAGAATATCAATTCGTTGAAGAGCTTGCATCTGCAGGAATTACTCCTGAATTCATCACGATCGACATTGCCCATGGGCATTCCAATGCTGTTATCAATATGATTCAACATATTAAAAAACACTTGCCAGAAAGCTTTGTCATTGCTGGAAACGTTGGTACGCCAGAAGCGGTGCGCGAACTTGAACATGCTGGTGCTGATGCAACTAAAGTCGGGATTGGTCCTGGTAAAGTATGTATCACGAAAATTAAAACAGGCTTTGGTACTGGAGGCTGGCAGTTGGCGGCACTTCGTTTATGTGCAAAAGCAGCAAGCAAACCAATCATCGCCGATGGTGGAATTCGTACACACGGTGATATCGCGAAATCCGTACGTTTCGGTGCAACAATGGTCATGATCGGCTCCCTTTTTGCCGGCCATGAAGAATCACCAGGAGAAACGAGCGAAGTAAACGGAAAGCTAGTCAAAGAATATTTCGGATCCGCTTCCGAATTCCAAAAAGGCGAAAAGAAAAACGTAGAAGGCAAAAAAATGTTCGTCGAGCATAAAGGTGCCTTACAAGATACATTAACGGAAATGGAACAAGACCTTCAATCTTCTATTTCCTACGCTGGTGGGACCACTTTGGACTCCATCCGTCACGTAGATTATGTGATTGTGAAGAACTCTATTTTTAATGGGGATAAGGTTTACTAAGTTTTTGAGGAACAAACATGGCAGCATACTTATTCCGGAGGGGTTAGGTATGCTGTTTTTTTTTGTGTAATTTTCAAAATAAAAAACGAGTATAGGTTTCATACTCGCTTCACGCTAAATGTAGGCGAATCCTTCAGAGTTATCTTACTTAAAGGCTGTTTTCGCATACTCTGTTGCTTTTTCGTATTTAGAAACAAACCGTTATATCCCTTGCAGTCGTGCTCTTTTCCTGGCTGTACAAGAAAGCTTGCATGCCTATTTTAGAGTATCTAAACTGTAAAAAGTCCAATTGCCGGCTTTTTACTAGTGAATAGCAACATTCTTGAGAAAAGAGCCTACTTAAACCATCCCTTCCACTTAAACCAAATAAACAAGCTTACCCCCATGACGGCCATGAAGCCAAGCGCGACAAAGTATCCGTAATGAAAAGTCAGCTCGGGCATATTTTGAAAGTTCATGCCGTAGATACCCGCTATAAAAGTCAATGGTGCGAAGATGGAGGTGATAATGGTAAGGACCTTCATGACATTGTTGGATTGATGGGAGTTCAAGGAAAGGTAATTATCCCGAATGTCCGCCGTCAATTCCCGGTTGGAGGTAATCATGTCAGAGAGCTTCAGCAGATGGTCATAAATATCCGCGAAATACTCTTTCCTCTTCATCACCCCATCCAGGCGATGCGTATTGAGCATGCGGTATAGCAGATCCCGCATTGGGTTGATCGTATGTCGTAGGTCCAATAAAGAATACCTCGTATCGAACAGCTCTTCCATCAGCTGATTCATTGATTTGTCTTGGTTGTTTTCCTCGATTTTGTCCAGCTGGTCCTCCAGCTTATATAGTAACGGAAAATAATCATCTACAATGTTGTCGAGAATTTCATAGAACACGTAGTATTCATCCCACTTTTCCACGTCTTTTGGTGGCTTGTTCAGGCTCTCCCACACCTCGTCCACCTCTTTGGAAGGTGCCTGGTGATAGCTCACGACATAATTCTCCCCTAAAAAGAAATTCACTTCCTCTTTATGAAGCTCGTCTTCCTTTTGCTGAATACTGTGCGTCACGAAAAACGTATGATCCTCATAATGATCAAGCTTCGGCCGCTGCAGTCTATGTATACAATCCTCTATCGCCAATGGGTGGAAGTGAAACGTACTTTCTAAATGTTTTAATTCCTCTTCAGACGGTTGGTTGAAGTCAACCCAGATCCATTTATAAGCGTTTCTATCGAGGTTATCGATGTTAATGTTTTTGTCAATTTGATGACCCTTTGTCATTCCGGCGATTCTTATCATTTGGCTTTTCCCTCACATTCGTATAGGGTTTTTATACCCAGTTTTGTGGGGTTTTAAAAGTGGGGGGTGAATCATTCTAAATGGTCTAATTCCTCTAACCTTTTGTTTGTTAAAAAACTAATTTGATAGATATTATCCTTACTTTCTACCCAATAATCATAAGTAACATCTGGTTCATTTTCAAAAACAACACCAATATAATATGGGTTTCGGTGTTTAAAGCCTTCTTTATGGTGAGGAACAGTGAAAATAGTCCATTCTTCATCAGGATAATGTTCTTCTAAGTAAGGTATTAGTAATTGCACCTTCTTATCAATTTGCCCATCGATCCAAAAAGGACGAGCGACAAAAAATATACAATAAGCTACCAATATAACCAACGCTAATAACCAACCAGTCTTTCGCCATCTACCTTTCAAAAAGGTTGCAATAATTACGATTAACATAATTACAACCCCAACAATCATTAACTCTATTATTTCTGTTGGATGCATTAAACCTATCCCCCTTTACTTACCCCTCCTAGGAAGGAGAGGGACGATTCTGCTTCATTGTAGTCGAAGGAAGTCCAGAACCTTCCCTCAGCAATCTATGAGGAAATAACAAAAATAATCCCATTTCATTCTTTGAAAAGGGATTATTCATATTTCAATACATTAAGAAAGGTCTACTAAGTGATAATACTCTATCTTTCACAAGCATGCTTTTAAACCCTTTACCTATATACCAAACGTATTTCCACCATTCACCGTTACCACTTGCCCAGTAATAAACTTTGATTGATCAGAAGCTAAAAATAGTACTGTTGAAGCAATATCACTAGGTAATCCCGCTCTTCGTAAAGGCACGCTCTTGGCATATTCACTTGCATCGATTCCTTCATGCCTTTCTACTGGTACAAATCCTGGATTTAACAAGTTTACTGTAATGCCGAAAGGGCCTAATTCATTTGCCCATGACCGTGTCATCCCGAGTTGAGCAGATTTAGCCGTAACATAGGATGAAAAATTAGGATTCCCTAACGTTATTACCTCACTTCCTATATTAATAATACGGCCTTCTCCTTTTTCCTTCATTCCGGGTAACACTGCTTTCACTAGAAACAAAGGGGCTTTCACAAAGAAGTTTAACTGATTCAAATAATCTTCCCATGAACTCTCTTCTATAGATAACTCCGGTTGTGGCCCTGTTGCGTTATTCACTAGGATGTCGATTGTTCCTCCTAGCTTTTCCTCTACCTCTTGAACAAGTTTATGCACAGCCTCTTCGTTCGTAATATCGCTTTGAATGACAAGCGCCTTTCCTCCAGCCGCGGTAATAGTATGAACTGTTTCCTCTGCTAACTTCGTATTATGTGCATAGTTTACAATGACCGTTGCACCAGCTTCTGCTAAAGTGGCAGAAATGACCTTTCCTAACCCTCTTGACCCACCAGTGACTAGAGCATTTTTCCCTTGTAAGTTTTGCAAAATGAGTTAACTCCTTATTAATCGTAATAAAAAAAATTCACTTATAATCAAATCAACAGTGTTAGATAAGCGCTAATCGCGAGTTCTTGTGACGAAGCTAACTCGCCAACTACTTCGCTCTCTACCTTCTGAAACAACTCCATGAACCCACTTTCGAAAGCAACAAAATAAATAAAAGGACCATAGACCAATATTTTTATATTGGTCTACAAGAATCTCTTTCCATAAGAGAAACCGGTATCTTCACAGACATAAATTGCTTTTTTTTGTTATTAATTTGATCTAACAACATATTCGCAGCCGTCTTCCCTATCAACGTCGTATCTTGCCGAATTGTCGTTAGCCCCGGAGAAATATAACGAGCCATCTGAATATCATCAAAGCCTACAACTGAAATATCTTCTGGAACGTTTAAGCCATTCCCTTTAATGGCATCAATCGCAGCAATTGCCATTAAGTCCCCAGCAACATAAACAGCTGTCGGGCGATCCTTACGTTTTAATAATTTTTCCATCGCCTTTTTTCCACCATCATACGTAAAGTATCCACCATCTGCTACGTATCCTTTAGGAACGGTAAGGCCATGTTTTTCCATCGCTTGAGTATATCCCTTCAGACGTTGAACACCGACGTACAATTCCTCACTACCAGCAATATGGGCAATTTTTCGATGACCAAGTGAAAACAGATAATCGACTGCCAGCTCACTTCCATGAAGGTTATCACTAAAAACTACACTAACTCCTCTAGTATCTAAATCAATAACGACCGAGGGGATATCTGATTCCATTAGCTTTTCTATATCTGGTGTATTTAAAGTTGAACAAACGACCACTACTCCGTCTACTCCTCGGTACATAAAATGATCTAAATAAGAACGGGCTTCTTTCCCTATTTTATTAGAGGCGAAAAGAAGGTCATATCCTTCTTTCTCCGCACTTTTCTTAAAGCTTTCAATCACCGCATTGAAAAATGGGTGCTCCATGCCAATTCCAGAGTCCTCGACGAATACGACTCCAATCGTCCACGACTTTTTCGTTGATAACGTTCTCGCGCTAGAGCTTGGAAAATACCCCAATTCTTCTACCGCTTGATTTATTATTTTTTTTGTTTTTTCTCCTACATCGGAACGATTGTTTAATGCTTTAGAAACAGTGCTGATTGAATAGCCTGTCTTTTTAGCAATATCATATATAGTGGCCATTTTATTCCCCCGCTCCTCCACATCACGTTGTTGATAGGCTATACTGCTTTATATTTTTTAAACACGGAATAGTTGATACTCATTAGTACGTATGCAAAAACACTAATTCCAATTAGTATAAATAGTTTCGGTAAATTAATTGCAACTAAGAAGTAAGCAGCTAACCACACTAGTTGCATGATTGTATTAATCGGACTAGCAAACACTAATCCAACTGCTACTTTCATGTACTTTAATGTTTTAAATTCAAAATGAGCCATCACTGAAAATAAATTTACAAAAGTCATTAATACAATTGCTGAAATCCCGAAAATGACTAAGTATATAAAGAAATGTATAGATTCATCGTAAAAGTAAGAAACAAACGTAAAGTTTACATAAATAATATAAAGTAATAGTAAGAAAATTACACCATTGATATTAGAACGGATAAACTCTTGTTTATAAAACTTAAAATAATTTCTAAATAAATAGAAGTCTTTCTCGCCTTTGATCCATTCTCTCACCACTCGAAATAACGCTACGGTTGAAGGCATAAAGCCAAAAACGCCTAATCCTAATAGAAAGAAAAACACCCACAAAATATTTAGCGCGGTAAATTTATAAATAAACTCGGCAATTTGAACAATTAACTTCCCCAACTGTATCACCTCGAAATGATAGCGTCGGCTAAAAAACTATTTTCATCGCTTCATAGCCAACCCTATTTATTGGTAAGATAGATTCTAGATTCATTTATTATATATTCACTTTTCTACTATTGTACCTTTTTCCAAAAACACCGTATTACTTAACCGCACCTTCAGATAAACTTTGGATAAATAAACGGTTGAACAACAGGAATACAATTAGCAGCGGTACTGTCGCCCAGAATGTTCCGGACATAATCATACCATAATCTAATAGACGAGCATCATTTAAAGAGCGTAACGCAACTTGTAGTGTATGCATAGATGGATCTCTTAACACTACTAGCGGCCATAAGAAGTCGTTCCATACTGCCATGAAGACGATAATTCCTAACGTCGCGAATGCTGGTAAAATCATTGGTACAACAATATTCCAATAAATACGGAAGTTTGAACAACCATCGATTTTTGCCGCTTCCATGATTTCATAAGGTACACCATCTTTTATATATTGTCTCATCCAAAAGATACCGAATGCATTAATTAAACCAGGGATAATAATCGCTCTAAAATCATTTAACCAACCTAACTTCGTAATGATATAATATTGCGGAATTAAGCCTAATTGTGGTGGGACCATCATCGTGACTAAAATCATCCCGAACAAAATACTTTTTCCTTTAAAGTCAAGCTTCGCGAATGCGTAACCTGCTAGAGAGCATAAAAATAGAGTCCCTAACGTTACGGTCGTTGCTACGAAAAAGGAGTTCCACATCGCTCCAAAAAAATCAATACTGCTTAACACTTTCTGAAAGTTTTCTACCAAGTGTTTTCCTGGAGTAAACGGAGGCGGTACTTGGTTAATCTCTCTATTTAATCGAGTAGCCATTACGAACATATAGTAAAACGGAAAAAGGGAAACTAAAGAACCAATGATTAAGCTTACATATACTAATAATTTTTTAGGTGAGAATTTCCCTTGTCCTACTTCTCTTTTCCCTGCCATTTAGGTCCCCCCTAGCTAACTTTTTTCGAACGTCCAATTTGATTTGTAATTAGTAAGTTAATTGCAGTTAACGTGATAATGATTAAGAATAGTACAATTGCTGCTGCAGATGCTGTTCCGAAGGAGTTATACACAAACGCGTCTCTCCAAAGGTATGCAACCACTGTAATACCTTCTTCACGTAAGCCTCTGCCTAAGAAAATCAACGGCTCCGTGAATAACTGCAAACTTCCGATTGTTGCTGTGAACACGACGAACATTGTAATCGGCTTTAACATTGGTAAGGTGATAAGTCGAATTTGCTGACCAACTGTTGCCCCGTCTATTTTTGCTGCTTCATATAACTCTTTAGGAATACTTTGCATACCAGCTAAGAAGATAATCGTGTTATATCCTACCCATCTCCAAAATACCATGGTCGCAATGGCGATTTTAACTGGCCAATATTCAGCATTCCAACGAATAGGGCCAATATCAAAGAAACTTAATATATAGTTCGCAAACCCGAAAGGTTGATTATTAAAAATAAGTCCAAATATAATTGCTACTGATACAATTGATGTAATATACGGTAAAAATACCAACGTACGAAATGTGTTACGAAAACGTAATAATGCCGAGTTTAATGCAAAGGCAATTAGTAATGCTGCCACGATTTGAGGAACCGTTCCCATAATCCCAATAAGGAATGTGTTCTTAATGGAAGAGAAAAACACAGGGTCGTTAAAAATAAATGAAAAGTTTTTCCAACCATTAAACTCCATCGGATTTAAACCATCCCAGCGAAAAAAAGATAAATAGAAACTAAATATCATAGGGAACAACCCAAAAATGGCAAATAAGATGAAGAATGGAGAGATAAATAAATATGCTGATAAAGCAGTACGCTTTTTCTCGGATAAACGTTTAGGCTTTTTAGTTGTATCCACCTTTAAACCCCCTTACGGAAATAAGATATATGTTGGCAACCTCTTGTTGGTTTTCGAGAATGTCCTATATCGACCACCACACCCAGAGGTATGGAAGTGATAGAAGCCACTCTCGAAACAAGTCATTTTAATCCGAACCAACAAGATTACTTTTTTATAGGGTATGACAAGCAGTTGCCATACCCTATAAAATATAATCTATCTGTCTAGAATAAGTTGAATTCTATCAAGTGCTTCTTTCCACTCTTGATCACGATCGCTATCAGCAGAAACGTTATCAAGTGCTTGTTTCATTTCGTCATCTACTGGGTAATATAATCTACCTTTGTAAACCGGCTCTACTTGTTGTGCAGCTTCAGAGAATACTTGTGCCGTTGCAATTCCACCGAAGTATGCATCTTCATATTCCATAAACTCAGGCATCTCATATACAGCTGGTGAAGATGGGAATAAACCGTAACCTAAGAATGCTTTTAATTGTTGCTCAGGTGCTGTTAACCAAGCGATAAATTTATAAGCTTCTTCAGCATTTTCAGATTCAGCTGGAACCGCTAGATAAGATCCACCCCAGTTACCAGCGCCTTCTGGCATTGTTGTAATAGACCAAACACCTTCTTCAGGAGAGTTGTCTTTAATTACACCTTGCATCCAAGCTGGTGCCAACATTGTTGCATAAGTCCCTTCACCCATACCTCCAAACCATTCTGGAGTCCATAAAGGAATATCTCCTACTAGATCTTGCTCAAATAAATCCGCTACATAGTTAAATGCGTCTTTAATTTGGTTGTGCTTATCAATAATTAACTCATTGTCCGTATTGAAATATTGTTGAGTTGATTGGTCACGTCTTGCATTGTAAACAAGCTCACCAGAGTCAGTCATTAACTTACCAGTTTTTTCTTTTATTTCGTTCGCTACATTTTCGAAGTCTTCCCAAGTAGTAATTAATTCTGAAACAGCTTCTGGTGATGAGTCAAAGCCTGCTTCTTCAAATACGTCTGTACGATAGAACATTACAGTTGGACCGATATCCGTTGGTAATCCGAATAAGAAGTCTCCAGCTGCATTTTCTCCATTCTGCCATACCCAATCAAGGTAGTTGTCTGCTATATCAGCTGCACCAAAGTCGAAAAGGTTTGCAAACGCGTGCTCCGCGTTACGATATCTCTCAATTTGCGCTTCTTCAATCATTGTAATATCTGGTGCACCGGAACCTGCAGAAATAGATGTAAATAGATTGTCATGTAAGTCATTCATATCACTATTTTGAAGATTAATAGAAACATGTGGATTATCCTCTACATATTCTTCAATTAATTTATCGTATCCCGTATTCCCAAACTCCCAGAATACTAATTCCACCTCACCGCTACCGATTTTTTCAGTAGATGTATCAGTACCAGCATTATTACTACTAGTATTATTATTACAAGCTGCTAATAAAGACACAGCTAGAACTGATGTTGCTGCAAGTTTCCAAAACTTTTTCATTTTGTTTTCCCCCCTGGAAAATTAAATTTTATTGAAAAACTTTTATGACAAGTAAGTCTAATTACCGCTCTACTTCCTCACCCCCTCAAAAGACCAGGATACCAACAGGCAAGATTTAAATGTGATGGTGATCTCTCGATATAATCCACCTAACTCGTAAGCGCTTACTTCAAACTATAAAAAATAATCTTTTTAATACTAAAGCGCTATTGTAGTATATATTATAAAACCGAAGCGCCAATTTTCCCCCTATAATGTGAGTTGACACTCCGAGCTAACATACTAGATTAGATCTTATACTTCAAAGAAATTATTTGTAATTGTCTGTTTGTACCAATAGAAGCTGTCTTTTTTCGTACGTTCGAGCGTGCGGTAGTTTACATGAACTATTCCGAAACGCATAGAGTATCCTTCTGCCCACTCAAAGTTATCTAATAATGACCAAGTCAAGTAACCTTTAATGTTTACTCCATTCTCCATTGCACGGTTTAATGAAACTAAATGCTGTTTCAAATAATCTGTACGTCTATTGTCTTTAACCTGTCCATTTTCAGGCTCATCGTTGTAGCAAGAACCATTTTCAGTAATGTAAATTGGCACATCCCCATACGTTTTACTAATATAAGTTAACACTTTATAGAATCCTTCAGGGTAAATGTTCCAACTAATATCCGTCTTTTGGTAGCCTGTATCAACTCTTTCATGGTCAAACAAACCTTCATTTGCTTTGTATCTTCCAACACTACCTGTATAGTAATTAATACCAAGTAAATCGATTGGTTGATTAATAATTTCCATATCACCATCTTGAATATTTAAAGTAGCACCTCTTGTTGCAAACCAATCAACCATATATTGTGGATAAGATCCTTTGAATACTGGATCAAGGAACCAATCAATGAAGAAAGCATTTGCACGGTTACATGCGTCAATATCTTCTTGTCTTTCGCTGAACGGTTCATTCCACTCTACATTGGGAGCGTAGCCAATTTTTCCTTCTAACCCAAATTCCCTAAAACGAATGACCGTTTTACCATGTGCTACATGTAAATGGTGAGCTACATTCACCGCTAACTGAAGATCTCTATGACCAGGAGCATGTGCTCCGATATAATTTGATAAGAATGAAACACACCAAGGTTCATTAAATGTGATCCAATATTTAATTTTCCCTTCAAACTCTTTGAACATTACCTCTGCATACTCTACAAAGGCATCAATCGTTTCGCGGTTATCCCAACCACCTTTATCTTGTAAAGCCTGTGGCAAGTCCCAGTGATAAAGTGTACACATCGGCTCAATACCTTTTTCTAGTAACCGATCTACTAAGTTGTGATAGTAATTTAACCCTTCTCGATTTACTTCTCCAGTTCCACTTGGAAAAATTCTTGGCCATGCAACAGAGAAACGGTAATAGTCGACGCCAAGGTCATTCATTATTTCTATGTCCTCATCATATCTATGGTAGCTGTCACAAGCTACATCCCCATTATCACCATTTACGACCTTACCTGGTTTTTTAGAAAATGTATCCCAAATAGAAAGCCCTCTTCCACCTTCCTTCACAGCACCTTCAATTTGGTAGGAAGCAGTCGCAACTCCCCACTTCATTTCTTTTGGAAATTGTATAATCGCCATGATGTTAACCCCTCTCATAATCTAACAAAAAATATAATTTACACTAAACCGCTTTCGTAATTCATAAAAAAATACAAGATTACTAAACCGCTTTCGTAATCAGCAAAAAAATATAATAATTGTTCTTACTTATTTGTTGCCATTTTACTATTTAAAGCTTTTTTGTAGCTTTATTGCTGTTGGTAGTTTGTTGTTTCAGTTTCTCATTTACTGAAACCGCTTTCGTAAATTTATTATAAGCCCATAATTATGAAAACGCAATCATTATTTTGTCAAAATTCAGAACACTACATCACTACTTGCCGAGGCAGGTGTCAGTCTCGAACAAATCATGGATCCTTTGGGTCATACTGACGATCAAATTACGAAGAATGTATATCTCCAAGTAACGCAAGAAATGAAAAAAGAAGCCTCTCAAAAGTTCGCTGAACTCATGAGAAGCCTCCGTTAATTTACCTCTATGTTAGCAAAATGTTAGCATTTCACTCTCACCTTACTATCAAATCCTTTTAAATCAAGGGTTGAGGGGCAGATTACATCATTCCGCCCATTCCACCCATGTCAGGCATGCCGCCGCCAGCGTTTTCTTCTGGGGTGTCTGCTACTACTGCTTCGGTAGTTAGGAACATCGCAGATACGGATGCTGCGTTTTGTAGTGCATAGCGGGTTACTTTTGTTGGGTCAACGATACCAGCTTCAAGCATGTTTACCCATGCGCCTGTTGCAGCGTTGAATCCGATGCCGATTTCTTCTTTTTTCAGGCGTTCTACGATGACAGATCCTTCTAGACCAGCGTTGTGCGCGATTTGGCGTACAGGCTCTTCAATCGCACGTAGAACGATTTTAATACCGGTTGCTTCGTCGCCTTCCGCTTGGATTGCTGCTACTTTGTTGTAGATGTTTACAAGAGCAGTACCACCACCGGCTACGATTCCTTCTTCTACAGCAGCACGTGTGGAGTTAAGAGCATCTTCAATGCGAAGTTTACGCTCTTTTAGTTCTGTTTCTGTTGCCGCTCCGACTTTGATTACAGCTACGCCACCAGCGATTTTAGCTAGGCGCTCTTGTAATTTTTCACGGTCAAATTCAGAAGTTGTATCTTCTAATTGTGCACGGATTTGGCCAACGCGTGCTTTGATCTCGTCCGTGTTACCGTGTCCGTTAACAACTGTTGTGTTTTCTTTTGTTACAACGATCTTGTCAGCGCGTCCTAATTGGCTGATGTTCGCAGTTTTTAGGTCAAGACCTAGTTCTTCTGTGATCACTTCTCCGCCAGTCAGTACTGCGATGTCTTGAAGCATTGCTTTACGACGGTCACCGAATCCAGGAGCTTTAACTGCTACTGCATTGAATGTTCCACGTAATTTGTTCACTACTAATGTAGCCAACGCTTCGCCTTCTACGTCTTCTGCAATCAGTAACAATGGCTTGCCTTGTTGTACTACTTGCTCAAGGACTGGAAGGATTTCTTGGATGTTCGTGATTTTCTTGTCTGTGATTAACACATATGGGTTTTCAAGAACAGCTTCCATTTTGTCGGAGTCTGTTACCATGTATGGAGATGCATATCCACGGTCGAATTGCATACCTTCTACTACTTCAAGCTCTGTTGTGAAGCCTTTGGACTCTTCTAGAGTGATAACGCCGTCGTTACCAACGCGCTCCATCGCTTCTGCAATCAGTTGGCCAACTTCTTCGTCCGCTGCAGAGATTGCTGCAACTTGTGCGATGGAAGCTTTGCCTTCAATTGGTTTAGAGATTGTTTTTAATTCTTCGATTGCAACCGCAACCGCTTTTTCGATTCCTTTACGAATACCCATTGGGTTTGCACCAGCTGTAACGTTCTTTAATCCTTCGCGGATCATTGCTTGCGCTAGAACTGTTGCAGTTGTTGTACCGTCACCGGCAACGTCGTTTGTTTTGCTTGCAACTTCTGCTACAAGTTTTGCACCCATGTTTTCGAATGCATCTTCAAGTTCGATTTCTTTCGCGATCGTTACACCGTCGTTAGTGATTAGTGGAGAACCGAATTTTTTCTCAAGTACCACGTTGCGTCCTTTTGGTCCTAATGTTACTTTGACTGCGTCAGCTAGTTTGTCTACACCGCGAAGCATGGAGCGGCGAGCTTCTTCACTAAACTTAATCTCTTTTGCCATAATAGATAGACCTCCTCAGTAAATTTTGGGTTGCTGCTTGGTTGATTTTCGCTGCAGGTGTTCGCTGCAATCAACTATTTTGGGGATTTTTTATAAAGAATGCGGAGGCTTTCTGTAAGCCTTGCCGCTTTTGAGATTTAAATCAGTTGCTTACTACTGCAAGTACGTCTGTTTCTTTTAGAATAAGAAGTTCTTTCCCTTCGAATTTCACTTCAGTTCCTGCGTATTTGGAGAAGATTACGCTGTCGCCAGCTGCTACTTCAAGTGCTACGCGTTCTCCGCTTTCTAGTACGCGACCTGATCCTACTGCTACTACTTTACCTTCTTGAGGTTTTTCTTTCGCAGAGTCTGGTAATACGATACCACTTGCCGTTTTTTCTTCTGATTGAACAAGCTCAATTACAATGCGATCACCTAATGGCTTTAACATGAAAACAACCTCCTTGGTTTCATATGTAATGTTTTATTTTTATTAGCACTCTTATCACTCGAGTGCTAACACAATTATTATAATAATGAATTTGTTACTTTATTGCAAGTATCTTGACTTAATTTTTTTCGACTTGGAACCCTTTTCATTATCATCATCTGGTTGGCGCTTTAAACTGTTTTTTATAAAAGTTTTTTGGGGTGGATTTTTGTTGTGACGGGATTAACAGGTTTTGTGACGGGATTTTTTATAGTTATGATTGGATTCCGCCGACTTATGAAGGGATTTTCCTCTGTTGTGACGGGATTATGAATATGGCTTACTTTCCCCGGGGTGTTATCTCAGGAATACTGACTTTAGTGACGGGATTTCTCCTGATTATGACGGGATTCACTCTTCCTGTGACGGGATTATTTTTTTGTAGTGCTAATTTTAATAAAATCGCGCGCTTTTGACTTGTACTTAAGTGGTTACCATTAACAAAGTTCTATACTCCATCATTACAGAAACTTGTCCCCCACTCGGGAGATTTATTACAAAGCTTCCTCTCCACTCATCTAAATTCGTAAAATCGCCATATTAAGGGAAACCTTATCGTTATAAGGACATATAAATTATATGGTACAATACGAAAAGTGAATAATGCTAAGGCTTTTCTCAAAGATAGTTGCTATACTTTAGTAAAAAGTCGGCAATTGGACTTTTCACCAAGAAAAATCGGCCTTTGGATTTTTCACTGCTTATCTACTCTATTTTAGCGTGCAATTATTTCTGATTTGCCAAAAAAAGAGCACGACAGTAAGGAGTATAACGAGCACTTTATCCATACGATAAAGCAACAACGCTTACGAAAATAGCCTTGAATAAGAGGAGCTTATTATGACGAAAAATTATTGGTATATCATTATTACATATGTCCTGATGCAGCTGTCCGGATTACTCGGGTATCCCCTTCTTATTTGGCTTGGTGTCGGGGAGGGAATGGAACCTAGCAGCAGGGAAGCCTTTTTAATTGGGGTTTGGGCATTTATCAGCTTCACGATTGGTCTTATTATCGTCAGTTGGATACTCAGAAACGAGTGGACCAAAGGGGACTTTCGCGGCGAGACGGCCTCCATCCCTAAAACGGTGCTCTGGTCGATTGTCGGCTTTCCCCTTGCATTGATTGGTCAGGCGCTTGCTGCCCAAATTCAGCTTCAGCTGTTCGGCATTCAGCCAGGTTCTGAAAACACTCAGGAAATCATGGGCTTTGTTACCGCTTTTCCGGTCATGATTTTTGCCGTGGCTGTGGCTGGACCGATTCTGGAGGAGATCATTTTCCGGAAGATCATTTTCGGTGCCTTCTACAAGCGGTTTAACTTTGCGATTGCACTGACCGTGAGTTCCCTACTTTTTGCTGTGGTCCATCAAGATTTCAAGCATTTGCTCATATACTTTGTCATGGGAGGCATTTTCGCTTTTCTATATGTGAAGACCAACCGCATTATTGTTCCGATCATTGCCCATGTGGCCATGAACTCGTTTGTGGTGACGGTGCAGTATGTATTTAGAGATGATATTGAAGAGATGATGCGTCAGATGGAAGAGATGCAGAAATACTTACCGAATTTCATTTCGTTCTTTTCTTAGTCTAACTTACTCAATTCTCATTTCTTTAAAGTTTGTCCGTTTCTTTCCGCTGCAGGCACTTGCTTTCCGCGGGGAGGGCCGGAAGCCTCCTCAGCTTCGCCTGCGGGGTCTCCCGTTTCCCTCTATCTCCCGTCGGAGTCAAGTGCCTTCCGCTCCAATCCACTGATTCGGTTTTTCAATTCAGTAACATTCGTCAACAGCATACCTAAGAGTTGACTTTACCTGGAGGATTTGCACATGAAAATAACACCGTTAAGAATGGTTTTCTTCTACTCAATCATGGGCAGTTTGTTTTTGTACCTGGCTATTGTTTCTGTGAAGGATACCATCTGGCACTGGCACACGATCCTGTTGATGCTCATTGCCACGTTTGATTTTGGAGTCGCCATCCGGTCGTATTTTCTTCATCAAAAGATAAAAGAGATACAACAGAAGAAGAAGTGATATAAGACTCGTACCGCTTGGAGGTGCGGGTCTTATATTTGATTTTATTAGAAGTGGTTTTGGGTAATTAAGGGGTTCTTTCTGAAAGTGGTTTTAGGTAATTAGGGTGGCGATTTAAGGTGACAGCGCCGATATTTGTAATTGCGACTTATTTTGTACAAAAAACAGGAAAAACAATCATTTTGATGCGCCTCAAAATGCGTTCGGTCATTTCGTTCCATAGTTCGGACATTTTCCTCGTTCATGAACAGAGGGTTCGGACATTTGAAGTCGCTGTTCGGTCAACTATCAACCTCCTTCGGTCACCCCAAAATTTCGTTCGGTCAAGAATGCAAAAACTTCGGTCAACTTTCCAAAATCTTCGGTCAAAATCGGGAAAACTTCGGTCATAAATCGAAAATCTTCGGACATTTAGCGCATAGCCCCCGTGCCACCTATCCCTTTAACCCACATATCCAACAAAACAAAACAAGCTCGTCCCCCTTTATAAAGAGGTACGAGCCTGTCGCCTAATTATTCATCTTCTGTTCCTGTTCCATCAACGCTTCCGCTTTCTTTGCTTTTCGATAGGCAATGCGGGAAATCACAATGCTGATCTCATACAGAATGAAGAGCGGGACCGTTACCATTAGATGTGACAAAAGTTCCGGCGGTGTGATCAGTGCACCGACAACAAGAAGCCCAAAGTAGGCAAACTTACGGATCTTCACCAAAAAGTCCGGTGTAATGATTCCAAGCCTTGTTAAGAACATGACAACTACCGGCATCTGAAACAGGATGCCGAATGGAATGGTCAGTTGAAAGAGGAACTGAAAGTATTCGTTTACTCCGATAACCTGATTTATCTCTAGACGTTCTGCCAGCCTATTCATGAAATCCACGACGAATGGAAACAGAATATAGTAGGAAAAAGCAAGACCGCTGATAAATAAAATGATGGAGATCGGGATATAGCTTAATGTGACACGGCGCTCTCTATCATACAAGCCGGGGCTGATGAAGGCCCAAAGCTGAAAGAGTGTGACCGGGAACGTAATGATAAATGCAATCAGAAAGGCGAATTGCATAAAAATCTTGATGGGATCTGTCATGCGAAAGGCGTTCATGGTGAGGTCTTTCGCTTGATCTGTTTGCTGTAAATAGACAATGATCGGTTCGGCCAGAAAGAAGCCACCGATTGCCGAAACGAAAAAGAAGGATGCAATGATGATGATTCTTTTTCGGAGCTCGCCTATATGGTCATACACCGACATTTCTCTATCTAGCATATATGTTCATCCTTACATTACTTCGTTTCTTCTTTTTTCTCTTTATTATCATCTTCGTCAGCTAATCCTTTAGTTGCGTTCTTGAATTCACGCAATGTGTTTCCTGCTGCTTTACCCAATTGAGGTAACTTGCTTGGTCCGAAGATTAATAGTGCGACAAATACTATAAGTAAGAGGCTTCCCATTCCTAATCCACCTGGCATATTGTTTGCCACCTCCTTGAAATATACTCATTCTACTACTTTTTTACTCTGTTGGATAGTGCTTGAGAAAATATACCAATGACTGCAGTTCCACCGCCAAATCGATATGATGGATGCGTATTGCCTCCGGAACATTGATACGTGCGGGTGTAAAGTTCAGTATGCCCTTTACTCCTTTTTCTACTAGTCTATCCGCTATTGGCTGTGCTACCGGAGCCGGAACCGTCAAGATGGCTACCGTTACATTCTCAGGCAAATGTTTTTCAATATCGTCTAAATGATGAACAGGGACTCCTCCGATTTCCGAGCCGATCTTGGACTCGTCCACATCAAAGGCCATCACTATTTTCGTATTATTGTTTTTCATGAAATTATAATGTAGGAAGGCGGTTCCTAAATTACCTACACCTATTAGAGTAACATATGTCAATTCATCTTGGTCGAGCGTTTTCCTGAAAAAAGTTAACAAATATTGAACATTATATCCATATCCCTTTTTCCCCAGTGCACCGAAGTAGCTGAAGTCCCGGCGAATGGTGGCGGAATCAACCTTTACCGCTTCACTCAGTTCGGCAGATGATACCCGCTGTTTCCCCGATGAATGCAGATTCTGGATAAACCGATAGTAGAGCGGCAGCCGCTTAGCTGTTGCCTGTGGAATTTTCAGTTGTTCGTTATTCATTTTACTCCCCCATTTATCGAAACCGTTTGCTTTTCTATTCTATCATGTAACGAAAACGATTACATTTCTATGTCTATAATAATCCCGCGGAAAGCGAACACCCGGAACGTAAATCAACAGAAAGTTGACCAAACCACCCAAAATCTTGATGTAACGTCTGAAGAACGATACACTTAACCTAGAATTACTCGAGGTGAAAATAATGATTATATTACAAGTCAATCAGCTGACGAAATATTTCGGCGCTGACCTTATTTTATCGAATATAAAACTAGAAGTACAATCCAAAGATAGAATTGCCCTTGTGGGGCGCAATGGGGCTGGGAAATCCACCTTATTAAAAATCATATCCAATCAGATGTCCTTTGATTCAGGGGACCTCATCAAACCTAAAGGTGTGTCGATGGGCTATCTTGCTCAGGATACCGGTCTACAGACTGAGCGCTCGATCTGGGACGAGATGCTGACGGTATTCTCCGGCCTACGCGAATTGGAAGCGCAGATGCGCCAGCTTGAAGCGAAAATGGGTGATCCATCTTGTTTTGAAGACGAGGATCTTTATGCCCGTGTCCTAAAAGAATATGACGAGGTACAGGAATCCTTCAAACAGCAAGGCGGCTTTCAGTATGAAGCGGATATCCGCTCCGTTCTGCATGGTCTTCGATTTTCAGAATACGATTACCAGACACCGATTGAAACGTTGAGTGGCGGGCAGCGGACCCGCTTGGCCTTAGCAAAATTGCTATTGACCAAGCCTGACCTCCTCATTCTGGATGAGCCTACCAACCACTTGGACATTGATACGCTCTCCTGGTTGGAAAACTACCTTCAAGGCTACCCTGGTGCCTTGCTAATCGTTTCCCATGACCGCTATTTCTTGGACAAGGTTGTAAACATTGTTTATGAAATTTCCCGTAAGCAGTCTGCCAAATTCATCGGAAACTACAGCAAGTATCTGGAGCAGAAGGCCGAGCAGTATGAGCGCGAGATGAAAATGTTCGAAAAGCAGCAAGGTGAGATTACCAAGCTACAGGATTTTGTGGCGAAAAACTTGGCACGTGCCTCTACAACAAAACGTGCGCAGAGCCGTCGCAAACAGCTGGAGAAGATGGACGTAATGGACCGACCGAAAGGCGATGAGAAGTCCGCTTCGATTATGTTTGATATTGACCGCCAGAGTGGGAACGATGTCCTGAAGGCGAAAGATCTGGCCGTTTCGTATGATACGACCCCTGTGTTCCGTCATGTGGATTTTTCCATGAGCCGTGGAGACAGCGTGGCACTTGTTGGTCCAAATGGGATCGGGAAGTCGACATTACTGAAGACGCTTGTCGGAAAATTGAAGCCGCTTGAGGGCACCTTCTCCTTTGGAGCCAATGTGTCCATCAGCTACTACGATCAGCAGCAGGCAGACCTTACCTCCAACAAGACGGTTTTAGCTGAACTCTGGGACGAGTACCCACAAAAAATGGAGAAGGAAATCCGGACCGTTCTTGGAAACTTCCTATTTTCCGGGGATGACGTGCTTAAGCCGGTATCCACGTTGAGTGGTGGCGAAAAAGCTCGACTTGCCCTTTCCAAGTTGATGATGCAACGCTCCAATGTGCTGATTCTGGACGAGCCTACCAACCACTTAGACCTAGACAGCAAAGAGATCCTGGAAAATGCCTTGATTGATTATCCAGGAACGATCCTTTTTGTTTCCCATGACAGGTATTTTATTAACCGTTTGGCGACGAAAGTGTATGAGCTGAGTACGGAGAGCGCAACAGAATACCTTGGTGACTACGACTATTATGTGGAGAAAAAAGAAGAGGTTTTGGAGCTTGAGCGTTTGGAGGCGGAGACGTCCCAATCAAAGGGTGCAAGGACTACTTCCACTGTCACCACTGATGCACCTGAGAAACTGAGCTACGAACAGGAAAAAGAGGCGAAACGTCTGGAGCGTCAGCGGAAACGCCGCGTGGAAGAGATAGAAAAAGAGATGGAAGAGCTTGAGCAGAAAATCGAGCATAACGAAAGTGAACTGTGCCTGCCCCAAGTCTATCAGGATCATGAAAAGGTGCTGGAGCTGAACACGGCTAATGAAGCCTATCAGGAAAGGCTTCTTGCCTTGATGGAGGAATGGGAAGAGCTCGTGTAAAAAAAGACAGAACACAAGATTTCCAGAGACGGATGTCTTGTGTTTTTTAGGGGGCTAGCATGAATAGATTCTTTTCGATTATTATATTGATAGTCATTATTATTAATACCATCAGATACATCAGTTACATTTTTACCGGACCGGTCGAAGCCTATTATTTTGTCATGCTGGCTATTAACCTTGCTGGACTGGGACTTGGAGTGTATTATTTGTTTTTCCAGAAAAAGCAGAAAAGAAGAAGGGGTTAGATCCTAACGGGTTCCGATATCTATCGCAAAAGCAAGATTTACAGATGAAAATGTATATCTAAATGCACCGCTAATTGTGGTGCTTTTTGCATTAAAAAGATCCCAGTCATAAAACTGAGCTAATTATTTGTGCTTAAGGTTATCGTTATCGATAAATGAATCCAATATAATATCCGATCCGTTCCAGACGGCTTTATAATAGTCAGTAAGCACCCACACACACATCTCATAAGCCGTCTCAAAATCCAGCTCAGATAATTCATCTTCATTTTCAGCATTTAGGAGGATTTTGTAATACATTCCGTACAGTGTTTGGTTTAATCTCTGTAACTTACATTTGTGGGGCACAAAAGAAAATGCGTCCCTTTTTTATTGCAGGAACGCACCACGTTTGTTGATAAATATTTGTTTTTCAATAGGTGTATTTTTAATTATTGTTCTTTTGAGGACAGTTTATTTCTGTTTATCGCAATTGGCGGTTGTTCCATCCAACCCTGTTCAATCATAATATTTGCACCGTCCTCTACATATAAAGAAACATCCATTAAACATCGAGCATACATCGCTCCAATATCTCTTCTTCCATTTAACGATGCTCCGTTTGCATATTCTCTTATTTTCATTGAAAACATATCTATTTTATGAATAACCATTAGCTTGTCAGAAAATGGGGGAATGGTAGATGATGTAACTAAGTGGTCCAGTAGTGAAGGCGACGGTAAATTATCCTCATTTAGTTTTTTCGATAACATTTCTATATGCTTTTTATTGATATTTCTACCACGTTCAAGAAACTTTCTTACCCTTTTATCTTGTGCTCCTTGGCTAAATCCAATAATGAGTGCTTTACTTGTGATGTCATTGTTAATATTGCCAAATAAATGTCCAATTTCAAGTCCATGAAGTGGTCTTACATCACCTAAATAACCATTTAAAAAACTTTGCTTATTAACAAATTCAACTTCTTTCGGGTTAGGAACTGCTGGAGCGTTCATTAACATTCCTTTTAATTTTAAAAGATCAGAGGTTTTGGTCATCAATTTGACAGTATCACTAAGAGATTTTACAAAAAAATCCCTGATGTCATTTCTGGTTACTATGGGGATTGCAGCAGAATAAATGCTCATTCCAGCTTTTCCTACATATTGTAAATAATAAAGGTAGAATTCATCACTAAACAGTCTTGGTGCATCTAAATTCACATCTTCATCTGCCAAGCCTACTGGTATTGGGAAATTCTCTTGTTTAAAAATCGCACCTATTTCTTGTACATAACTTTCAGTCAAATGTAAAGCATATTCCAAAACTTTTTTAATCTCTTCATCTTCAACATTATTTAGGTAATAACTAAGTACACATTTTGCCATAGTATTCCCAATATAAGTTGCCCAAAGCTTTCCCATCTCTGCTGATGTTAAATCTGATATATCAGTATTCATGACAAAATACCTCTCATTCATCACGTTCTTTTTAAATATTATGAGCAAGTATGAGAATTATATGTATTACTCAGCAATATAAAGTCCTGATATTCCTACTTTGATTATAGTTAGATCCCTTTCCTCTTTTTCTTCTTATTGAAAATGGATATACCCAGTTGATCGCAGTGGAAGGCGCGCAGACTCCTCGAAAATGCTAACGCATTTTCTTCGTGCGAATTGCTGCCGTAGCCTTCCTTGTCCTGCGGAAGGAAGAAACAAGGGAGACCCCGCAACGAAGGAGGGCATTGAAAAACTAAAAACGAATTGTTTTTAATGGTTTCTAGCTGTGGATTGGAGCAAATAGCGTAGACTCCTTGAAAATGCGAGCATTTTCTGCGTGCGATGTATCGCTGCCGTAGCCTTCCTTGTCCTGCAGGGGAGTAGCGACAATCTTGAGACCCCGCAGGGCGCAGCCCGAGGAGGCTCAAGGTCGCCCCGCGGAAAGCGAAGCTATTTGGGGAAATCAACAGCGGTGTTTACCCAAGAACTAAAATTCAGTACTTTTTCAGTGGCCTTCAACGAAGTAAGGAGGCTCCCGGACCGCCCACGGAAAGCGAAGCGCCTGGAACGGAGCTCAACGTTAAATGCAAGTTTCGCCTCTTCTATCTTGTCGCACTAGGTACAGTAGAAGCCCTGCGCAACATTCCCCAGTTCGGCAAGTAGGCTAACAAGGCCACCCCCACCAGCATCAGAAAGTTAAAACCAAGCTTCCAGCCCTCCACATTTACTATTGCATCAAATATAAAGTTCCTTGTGTATGGCAGGATTACGATAATAGCCAGTACTGCCAATGTTCCAAGGCCGCCAATCAGGCCAAGTCGAAAGAAAATCGTGCCAAGCAGAAAGCCGAGCGATAACAATAGGAAGCAGATGATCATGTCGACAAGCAATGCATTGTACCAAGTATTCGCCAAGGTCGTCGCTTCCACAGTATGATAGGTCAGGAAGCGTTCGCTTGCTGCCGCTTGCACAAGACTATTAAAAATGGTTTGAATGATCACATGAATTATGGAGAAAACCGCCGCTACCGCAAAGCAATAAACAAGTACACTTACTACATATCGCGTTCTTGTCGCACCAAGCTTGATGCAGTAAGGAAACGTCTCTTTTGTAGTCAAAAACCCTGTAATGCCGCAGAAAATATAAATGGCCATGCTGGTTGTTACAATCATTCTTGTATCAAATGAAAGGACAATAATGAACATAGCTGTCAGACTGAGAATCAGGATGGACCAAAACACCATGAAGGAAAAACGGATGTCCACCGTTAAATAGTAAAGTACAGCTTTCATATCGTTAAGCATATTTTTTTCCTCCCTTTAACTCTTCTTCCGTCATATATACCATCAATTGCTGGATGGAGCTGCGGTCGGCATCAAGATTGTGTATGGTCGCCTGTTCCACCGTTAAGCCTTCACCGAACAGAGTTGCTGTCTTTCTTCCAGCTAAGATTGATTCATGAAGAACCCGCTTGCCCTGTGCAAACTCATCCACCGCTTCTTTTTTACCGGAAACAGTGATGCTTGATTCCAATAGTTTTTCGGTCGATTCATGAAAAAGAAGTTCCCCGCTTCTCAACAGGATGACCTCTTCGAACAGATTGCTTACCTCATCAATCAGGTGTGTGGAAAGAATGATGGTTCTTGGATATTCTTCGTACTCTTCAAGAAGCACCTCGTAAAATCTATACCTTGCCGCCGCATCCAGGCCAATATACGGCTCATCGAGAATCGTGATTTTCGCTCTGCTGGCAAGCCCGATGATGATGCCTAAGGAAGATTCCATCCCTTTTGACAGCCCCTTTGTTTTCAGGGAAGGTTCGAGGTTGAAAGTTGTGAGCAATGCATTTGCCGTCTCCCAGGACCAGTTAGGATAAAACAGCGACGCAACCTTGAGGATATCCTTTATTTTCAGACGCTTGATGAAGTTGTTGCTCTCGTTTACCAAACAAACATCTTTAGTGATCTGTCTGTTGTTGAATGGATTTTGGCCATTGATG
This sequence comes from Bacillus sp. LL01, assembly GCF_001037965.1. NCBI lineage: Bacteria > Bacillati > Bacillota > Bacilli > Caryophanales > Bacillaceae > Bacillus > Bacillus sp. LL01. Next base: position 49,091 of record NZ_LFEL01000011.1, read on the forward strand.
AGGATTTCCCCTGATGAAGGAAGTGCGTGGCCGGCGAGCAGCTGCATTAGGGTGGTTTTACCAGCACCGTTCCGACCGAGTAGGCCGTAAATTTTGTTTTCTTCAAGTGTTAGCGTCAAGTTATGAACTGCTTTTTTTGCTCCGTACGTTTTAGATACATTCATCAATTCTACTTTCATTTCTCTTCCCCCTTGCGAATAAAGGTTGCCAATTCTTCTTCACTAATACCAAGCTTGCTTGCTTCCTGCTTTAAAGGAATGATGAAATCTTTGAAAAAAGCCGATTTTCTTTTCGTGAGAATGATTTCCTTTGCTCCCTCTGCAACGAACATTCCGACCCCTCTTTTCTTGAATAGGATTTCCTGATCTACCAACTGATTGATTCCTTTGGCTGCTGTTGCCGGATTAATCTGATAATATTTCGCAAATTCGTTTGTGGATGGTACCCGTTCTCCCTCCTGCATGCTGCCTTCTAAAATACCACTCTCGATTAGTTCGGCCACCTGCTGGAAGATGGGTATGTCACTTTTAAGGTTGATTTCCACGTTTTCACCTACTTTGGTTTTCTGGTGTTGTTTTTAATGTAATGTACATTGTGTGTTATGTTATTTGGTTCATTACTTATGTAACTAACTATATAAGTTAAACAATTGTAAGTCAATAGACTTTTTAACATATTTTACAAATTTATTAAGAGATAGTAAGTATCCATCTCCAACATCGCGCTTTTTGTCGAGAAAAAAAGGAATCTTGGTGAAGCTTGTCGACTACCCCTAGTTACCCACAGACTTATACACATATCCACCCTTGTTTTATAAGTTATCAAGATAATTATTCACACTATCCACAGAAACCAACAAAGTTATCCACAATTATTATTCACATTTCAGAGGTTTATTTTAGTGGATATTCGGGTAACTGTCCACAAGTATTCCACAGACCTGTGGATAAAGTGCTCAACCATGCAAAACAACAAGAAAAAAGCCTTTCAACTGCACCAAGTCAGTTAAAAGGCTTTTCGATATCTAATCCTGGATTCGCATTCAATTCCATCCCAGATCGCTTTCCTAATCGGTACATCACACTTCCTGCTGTCGCAATCATGGCAGCATTGTCCGTACAAAGTGATAACGGTGGAATCACAAGGTTCTTCCCTTCTTTATCCACAGCTACCTGCAATGCTGCACGCAATCCTTTATTAGCTGCGACGCCACCTGCAAGCAACACCTGATTCACGCCATATTCCTTCATGGCACGAAGGGTTTTTCCTACAAGTACTTCAATCACGCTCTCCTGGAAGCTTGCCGCAAGGTCCTCGGGGACGATTTCCTCCCCTTTTTGCTTCGCATTGTGGAGGGTGTTGATAACTGCTGACTTCAAACCTGAAAAACTGAAGTCATAGGAATCCTCTTCAAGCCACGCTCTTGGCAACTTGATAGAAGGCGTCCCTACCGCCGCCATTCTGTCAATATGAGGTCCACCCGGATATGGTAGGTGGAGTGTGCGCGCCACCTTGTCATAGGCTTCTCCTACAGCGTCGTCACGCGTTTCTCCGATCACTTCAAAAGAACCGTGCTCTTTCATATACACAAGCTCTGTATGCCCACCAGACACAACGAGAGCAAGCAATGGGAAGTCCAGGTCTGCCACAAGTTGATTGGCATAGATATGACCTGCAATGTGATGGACACCGACCAATGGCTTTTGGTGGGAAAATGCAACCGCCTTAGCCGCGTTCACGCCTATCAACAGTGCACCAACAAGTCCTGGTCCTTCGGTTACCGCAATTGCATCCATGTCTTCCATGGTCAACCCGCTCTTTTCAAGTGCTTCTTCTAGTACAACAGTCATCTGCTCCACATGATGTCGTGAAGCAATTTCTGGTACAACGCCGCCAAAACGCTGATGGCTCTCGATCTGGGAGGAGACGATATTTGCGACGATCTCCTTGCCATTTTTAATAATAGCTACAGCCGTCTCGTCACAGCTTGTTTCAATCCCCAATATTAATTCATCTTTTTCTTCGATTGTTTTCATATATTCACCCACATAACTAATGCATCTTCATTGTTATCCACATAGTATTTTTTTCGAATGCCGCCGTTCTGGAAGCCGTGTTTGCGATAGAGGGACTGTGCCACCACATTCGAAATCCTCACTTCCAATGAAACAGTCGTCGCTCCAACCATTTTGCAATATTCCATTGCTTTTCCGAGTAAAAGATCCCCAAGTTTCCGGCCTCTGCAAGAAGGATCTATGGCAATGTTTGTAATCTGCGCTTCCCCCATCACAATCCAGATCCCGCAATAGCCAATCACCCGTTCATCCTCTTTCATAACGAGATAATGGGCATAGGGATTATTGGTCAGTTCGTAGTAGAAGGCATCCTTCGTCCAAGCGGTAGCAAAGGACTGAAGCTCTACTCGATGCACCCCTTCAATATCGTAAACCGTCATTTTTGTGATTCCAATTAATGAATTCATCCCGCTCACCTATTTTTCTTTACTTTCCAGCCATTTCGCCTCTGCTTCTGCAAGTCTTGTATAGTTCGGTACAAAGGAATGGACATCCTCCGCCTCTTTTTTCAAGCCAAGGAAAGCAAGCTCACTTGGTCTGGGATTGTTCTCGCTGACCTGTGCAAATTGTGCCAGGTCCCCAAGGTACTCTATGATGGTTTCCTTATGGAGGTGCACATCATTTCCTATGAATAATACCGGTTCCTGTCTCTCTTTTAAAGCCTGCAGCCAATCCGCCATCAGGATGTTGACGTCCTCTATCTCTGTAACCAATTCGCCACCGCCAAAGCGATACAACCCCGTGTACACCTGCCCGCGTCTGGCATCCTGCAAGGAACAAATACTTCCTTGAAAATAACGCCCGTTTGCTGCAACAAGCTCGAGGCTAGAAACACCAACAAGTGGGATCTTCAACGACCAAGCAAGCGTCTTGGCAAGCGTGACACCGATCCTGACTCCCGTATAGGATCCCGGGCCTTTACCTACTACAATCCGTTCCAAGTCTGCAGGTTTCACATCACAATCCTGCATCAGCTTCTCCACTGCAGGCATTGCTCGCAATGAATGATTCTTTTTCACATTTGTCACTAGTTCCCCGATAACCTTATCTTCCTCGACAATTGCTACGCCAAGCACGTATGTAGACGTATCAATCGCTAATACTTTCGTCATTCCATTAGCTCCTTACATATAGCTTCATATCTGTCCCCTTTTGGTGTGAGTACGAGCTTCCGTTCATCGTCCCCATGGTGATAGATATAGACCTCTAAACGCTCTTTCGGTAAAAACTCCTCTATCAGGTGTGCCCATTCCACTACCGTCACACCTTCTCCTTCAAAGTAATCATCAAATCCCAAGTCCTCTTCACTATCAGCCAAGCGGTACACATCCATATGATAGAGGGGAAGGCATCCTTGGTATTCCTTGATGATGGTAAAGGTGGGACTATTCACATTCCTTTTGACTTCAAGGCCTTTTGCCAACCCTTTAGTAAAAGTCGTCTTCCCCGCACCAAGGTCTCCCTCCAACAGCAGAACCTCTCCGCCTCTCATCAATTTGCCAAGTCGCTCGGACTTTGCCATAGTCTCCTCGGCAGAATGTGTCATTACCTCCACTTGTAACATATCACCAAACTCCTAACTTCTATTAAAATGATTATATCCTTCTTTTTTCAGTGTCTGTATGCTTTCATTTGTCTTCAAGAATACTTGTCCTGTACCTGTGTGGACAGTGCCGATCCGAGTGATGGAAATTCCAGATAACAGACATTCCTCTTGCAACGAAGACCAATCCACTTCAGGGATCGAACCAACCAACTCGAAGTCTTCCCCACCTGTCATGGCCCAGTTGAAGGCATTTTCACTATTATAGTCTTTTACATCGGTACTTATAGGTATTGTTTCCTTATTCACCGTAATATCTACCCGGCTTGCCTCTGCTATCTCCAAAAGCTCACTTGCCAAGCCGTCACTGACATCATTGAGGGAAACACGATCAAACCTGCTCAAAATCCTTCCCAACGTCACCTGTGGCCTCGGCTGTTGGTGTTGTTGTATTAAAGCTGGATGGTTCATGGACCCACTCTGATTATGTAAAAGAATATCTAGACCACCTGCCGCATCGCCCAATGTACCGGAGACAAACACCACATCCCCATCATTCGCATTGGAACGGAGCAGCCTTTTGCCGTTCTCCACTTTTCCAATCACAAACACACTTAATACCATCATTTTGCCGGAAGTCGTGTCTCCACCTATTAGATCCATTTCATATTGATCCCCAATCTGCTTCATACCATCATAGATTGCCTTTAACTCTTCTGGCTTCCAGCTCTTCGGAATGGTGATGGATACAAGATAATACATCGGATATCCACCCATTGCTGCCACATCACTAATGTTGGCGGCGAGTGCCTTGAACCCGATATCAAAGGGAGTCATTGTTTGTCTCGTAAAATGGACGTCCTCCACCATCGTATCCACACACACGATTTTCTCATAGCCTTCCTCTAAAGAAATGATAGCAGCGTCATCGCCGATCCCTACCACCTTCTGCTCATGAAACAATCGATCCGGCTGAATATCTTTAATAAAAGCAAACTCATCTGAAATGGACAAGCTCTTCACTCCTCTGCTTCCGACTGCTATCCACTATTATAGCGAATGGGACCTCATAAAGAAAATAATTATCCTAATATTATCATCATGTAAAAACAACAGCGATAAGCGCACACCTAAAACAGATAATATGTATGACGAAATTACACATAAGGAGGTTTAACTCTCCTAGAAAAAGGATATGGACAAGAGAACGCTTAAATTTAGAGGAGGAATATGAAAAATGGCATATACAGACCGTGAAGCTACGGAAGACAGAGTAGAACGTAAAGTTGAAAACATGGACCCAAGCAAGAAAGAGCAGATCCTGGCCGACTTCGATACCTTCAAAAGCTATTTAAGTGACAAAGTCTCCAAAGGAAAAAAAGTAGGCTTAGGGGAAGAGCAGCTTGCTATCGCAGCCGAAAAAGTAGCGGATTACCTCGCCAAGCATGAAGACCCTAGAAACAGTGAAGAAAAACTTCTTCAGGAGCTATGGAAAGTTGGGACAAAGGACGAGCGTCATAAACTCGCCCATATGCTAGTCAAACTGGTAGATTAATAGTACCGGTATAAATTTACCATATTCTTATATATAGGCACTTTTCTCGAAGATTGTTGCTATTCACTGATAAAAAGTCGGCAATTGGACTTTTTACAGCTTACCTACTTTAAAATAGGCATGTAGGTTATTCTGTAGAGCCGAGAAAAGAGCACGACAGCAAGGTGTATAACGGATGGTTGAAAAATACGAAATAGCAACATAGTTTACGAAAACAGCCTATATAAAATACATGCTAGACACCATTTGTTAGCCTGCCACCTCTATAGGTGGTTTTTTTATGGGTAAAATTTCCTCAATAAAAATATAATAAAAAAGAAGGAATTTGTCATAATTTATAGAATATTTAAACTTGGTTGCCGATATATAATTTATAGGGGGCAAATACTACTTAGGAGGGAATTCAATGCGCTTTACTAGTTTTTTATTTTTTCTCATCATGGCTGTAGCATTAACAGGTTGTAACAACGGGGGAGTAGAAGCAGACGCCGAAGAGGAAGTAGGTTTAGACTATTCCTTCGAAAACAATGGACAAGAATTTGAAATAATCCATGTGTACCAGTTGTTTGAAGCATTCTATGCAGAAGGACTTAAAGGGGAAGAAGCAACTGCGCTGTACACTTCCAGCATCCTTGATGAGGTTGCAGATAGATGCTATAAGGGCGGAGAATTTGAACAGATGACCGACTATGTTCTAGCTCCACCAAAGAACCGAATTGCTGTTCAAGATAACCTAAAAAGAATGGACACAGGCAAGATCAACGCTGCCATTAAAGAAGCTCTAACAAAATCGTCCAACGAATTACCTGTTGAAGGAAGCAAAACCACAGTATGTGTATTCCCAACAGACAATAATGCATCCCAAAGTATCGTCACTGCCGGTGTAGGCCAGATTGTCGTATTATATAACCGTAATACTACAGACAACCTTCTCAAAGCAGGTGTAGCAAACAAATACCACCACAGCTACTGGGTGGATAATCACTATAACGGCGAAACTTTCACCGTATTGGATAGCCTTGTAATCGAAGGAAAAGGCGCCATGTTCCAAAAACTTGTATATCCTAAAATCAACGCAGCTCCTTTAGACGAATCCTATAATAAAGATCTTTGGGCAAGAATCGAAGGTGAACTGGAAAAAGAAGACGATAAAAAATTACAAGAAATACTCAAAGGTGGAAGAAATGGTTTACCTGGCCAATATGGATACAGCGAAAGCTACAAGATGGTCAAATCCTATGTAGACGCAAATGAAGGTTCTTCCATTGAAGACTGGACTGCCGCTACATCAGAAGAAATTCTGGAGGCACATAAAGCGAATTATAATTAATAGCCTGTAGGTAACGTTTGAATATCGGATTTTCGGAGAAGCTGGAGCCTGAGTAAGGCTTCATCTTTTTTTGAGAATAGCTTTTTTCGTAAACTTTGTTGCTTTTTCGTATTTATAAACCACCCGTTATATTCCTTGCTATCGTGCTCTTTTCTTAGCTATACAGGATAGACTTCATGTCTAGTTTAGAGTCAATAAGCGATAAAAAGTCCAATTGCCGACTTTTTACTGGTGAATAGCAACAATCTTTGAGAAAAGAGCCTTGAGAATAGAGCCTTGTTAAATTAATCCCAAACCTAAAAAAAGACAAAAAAAATAACGAAACCTAGTTTCGCATTTAAAAAAATGGCGGTCCCGACCGGGATCGAACCGGCGATCTCCTGCGTGACAGGCAGGCATGTTAACCGCTACACCACGGGACCTTTTGGTTGCGGGGACAGGATTTGAACCTGTGACCTTCGGGTTATGAGCCCGACGAGCTACCGAACTGCTCCACCCCGCGACAATAATAATTAATCTAAGTTACTTATGCTTTTTTATAAAAGCATTTGCCTGGCAACGTCCTACTCTCACAGGGGGAGATCCCCCAACTACCATTGGCGCTGAAGAGCTTAACTTCCGTGTTCGGTATGGGAACGGGTGTGGCCTCTTCGCCATCATTACCAGACATATACTATTATAATATAACTATGTGAAAAAAGCAAGAAGTTTTTCAACTATCTTGTTCCTTCAAAACTAGATAATGTGTTCATATCAAGGTATTCCTATCGTTCAAATGTTTTGGGTTAAGTCCTCGATCGATTAGTATTCGTCAGCTGCACGTGTCGCCACGCTTCCACCTCGAACCTATCTACCTGATCATCTTTCAGGGATCTTACTTGCCGAAGCAAAAGGAAATCTCATCTTGAGGGGGGCTTCATGCTTAGATGCTTTCAGCACTTATCCCGTCCGCACGTAGCTACCCAG
>NZ_LFEL01000110.1:0-5499 GCF_001037965.1 Bacillus sp. LL01
ACCCGCAACCTGATCCACAATGCTGATATCCACCAGGTGCACAGAAATCATACCAAGCAGCGGTTTCGACTGCATCCTCGTTATAAACACCCGCTTTGAAACCAGGATCATTCGGTAGGTTTTCCTCTAGATATAACCCTTCTAATACTGCTTCTGCAACTAGATTTTTCAGTGTAACCTCAATACCATCTTCAGTAACAGTAAATACTTTCTGAAGCTTCGTATTGTCATCTACATTCTTAAAAATAGATCCACTAATTAATACTACATCGTCTAGTAAAGGAGATTCATAATGAACGTCACTAAAATCAATGACTAATGACTCGTTAGTATCCGTTAATGTTAACGATTTAGTTGTGAAGAAGGTTTCCCCTTCATCCTTACGTTCACCCTTAGCATTGAGTTGATAAGCTTTCTTAACTTTTAGGTTTTTAATAGGTGTTCCTAATTCTTTACTTAGTACCTCCATTAAGTCGTGATAAGCCTGCAACTTACTAAGCTCCTTAATTGTGTTGGTCGTCTCCTGATCAGAGAGATAAGCTCCATTAATAATTCTGTACATAGTAACACTTCCTTTTCTTTTGTTGTATTTGCCTTACATACGATAAAAAGGAATAAGTACACTAATTAACAACTTGGATGAAAAAATTCAAATAATCTGTCATAATAAAATGAGAACTTATGTTCTCGTTTTATTTCTGTTTAGGTTGTTTTTTTACCATATACTCCCTTCTTATATATAAAAGGAGGTAAATCATGAGCACTACTATAATCACAGATCTAAAGAATTCTTATGAAGATTTACTCTATTACGATTTCGAAAGTATAAAAGACCCATTAGTGAAAAACTTCYTAAGTATAGAGAGTAATGAAAAGTTATTGTTGGATGCACAAAAGGAACCTAGTGAAGTAAATATCCTAGGATTAAACTTGGCATTTGAAAGGTATTACACAGAGATTCAGCTAATCAAATACATTTCTCAACTAATAAATCATTATTCGAGGGACTTCTACAGAAAGAAGAATAGAGAAAAAGAGCTTTATGTATATGCGTTTGAAGATGAATCTATTTTTGAGAGTAAAGAGGTTAACGAGCAATTTTTGAAGTCGGGGGACAAAGATGGTTTCTTTTTGCAAACATCTTCCATATTAGATGAAGTACAKGATCAAAACTTACACAATGCTCTCAATAAGCTTACTAAAAGGCAGTTAATGATCCTGAATCTCCATTTCTTACATCAAATGTCTCATACAGAAATAGCCTTGCACTTAAATATCAGTCAACAATCAGTTTCTAAAACAATAAAGCAATCGTTGCAAAAGATCAGAGAGACTATATCATAGGAAAGTTTGGAGCTGAACAACATGAATGGATTATATGAGTTAACAAAGAAAGTAAAAGTGAGTAATGATAATCACGCGATTTCGGAGATCGTCTCTATTTTTGATCCGAAAATAAAGAGTAAAACCCGTACCCTAGACATTCATGCTGGTGAGGATTTAAAGCAAGAACTTACAATCGAAATTACCAAGGCGATCAAACGTTTTGATGTAAAGAGAGCACCAAGCTTTTTAGAGTACGTAAATAAATTAATAAATAAGTAGAAAAGAGGCGATTTAATATGGAGAATCATTCAATTAAAGCAATACCTGTTTTTGAGGGAACCTATCCTTTGAACCAAACAAATAATAAAGCTTTAGAAATCATTAACGTAAAATCATATTGGGATCAAGGGATAAAAGGAAAAGGAATCACGATTGCCATCTTAGATAGCGGTTGTGATGATGAGCACTTGAATTTATCAACTAGAATTACAGATGGCGCTAACTTTACAGAGGAAGATGAGGGGAATTTTAAAAGGTACCATGATTATAATGGACATGGAACTCATGTAGCTGGGATTGCATGCTCTAATAATGAAACAGGAAGAATGACAAGTGTAGCCCCTGAAGCCAAACTGTTAGTGGTGAAGGTCCTAAATAAAAGTGGCAGTGGTAGTATTAAGAATCTAATTAATGGTATTTATTACGCCGTAAATTGGCGAGGGAGAAACAATGAACGAGTTAGAGTCATGTGCTTATCTTTGGGTACTGCAGAGGATAATAGACAGCTGTATGCAGCCATTAAATTTGCTATAAGTCAAGGGATCGTCGTAGTGGCCGCATCTGGTAACCAAGGAACAGGAAATGTAGAAGATGTAAATTTAGGTTATCCRGGAGCCTATAATGAAGTAATCCAAGTGGGAGCAGTAGATGTAGATGAGAAAATAGCGGAATTCTCTAATTTGAATAATCAAATGGATATTTTAGCTCCAGGAGTCAATATAAASTCTACTTACCTAGATAATAGTTATAAGTTAATGTCCGGTACTTCTATGGCAGCTCCATTTGTTGCAGGGGCAGTTAGCTTGCTGATTCAAGACATTGAAATAAAACTACAAAGAACAATCTCAGAAACGGAAATTTATGCTCAACTAATGAAGCGTACCAAAAGCTTAGGTTACCCAATTAATGTTGAAGGTAATGGTTTAATTTATTTAAGTACTAGGTTGTGATTTTTTAGGCTTTTGCCCTTTTATTAGATGTAACATATAAAACGGTAAAATTTTAGGGGGTTACAGTATGAGTACATCAATAATCGTTTACACTCAGCAATCTTGCAGTCATTGTCACAGACAAATGGAATGGATGAATAAAAAGCACATACCTTTTGAAGAACGTGATATATCGAACGAAGACTGTAGAAATGAGTTTTTAGACTTAGAGGGAAAAGGGACACCGCTTACTTTACTAAAGTCTAAAAATACTAACGAAATCATTACTGGATTTAATGAGAAAATGTTAGCAAAGCGATTGTTACTAGACTAAAAAAAAGGTGATCATTTTGAGAAATGAAACTATTTATAAGTGTTATTGTCAAGCAAGAAAAGCTCAAGCCTTTTATTCAAAATGCTTAGATAATACTAATTTTAGTCCAAGAGAAAAAGAGATTATTTATGAGCTAATTAAAGAGGCAGCAGAGACATCAAATAGATTAAAAGCATATTGTAGTGAATAAATTTTACTCGACTAAGTCGAGTACTACGGTGGCATAGCCAAGTGGTTAAGGCATAGGTCTGCAAAACCTTGATCCCCCGGTTCAAATCCGGGTGCCACCTTATATTGGTTTTTAAATAATAGGGACTACCATTATTGTAATTAAATAAAGTCTTACGGGCATTGCTACGTGCAATGTCTTTTTACCGTTGAATGAATATCAAAAAAATATAATAACACCGGTATAATGGTTATGGTAATATAATACTAGTAAAATCTATTTAATGCTCATGCTTTTTAGTAAGGAGATGCTTATCATAATAAAATTTATAAGATTTAGACATTTAGAAAAGATGGTGATTGTAAAAATATTCCTCGTCGCTCCAATTTGTGTTCTGCTTTCATACTTAGGGAAATTCCCTATCTTAGTGTACACATTAATTGCGATGGGACTCATTGTTAATTTTATAGGGATTGTTGCTACTCCCACTGATCTAGCTCCAAAGGCAAAAAAGCATATTCTCCGTGCTGAATAATCTCACATTTACGAACTGGAATAGGATGTTTAAAAATGGGCCCGTCTATTACTGTGGTATGGAATTCTCCACCTTCTCCGCAGGGGTCAATACCACGAGCTTCAAGCTCCTTCACGTATTCATGGGTTAACGTTCGCCCTAAATCGTCCTCTTGCATGCCCAATGATAAATTAACAGTTACAATAATCGTTACAAATCCTAGATTTATGAACTCTTCGACCGCTTCACGATGGTTCATTTCCCATAAAGGCATTCCAAGCTTTAATCCAGCATTCTTCGTAACCTTTTCATGCCAACAGCCATGAGCAGGCATATCTAAGTCTCCAGTTACTAACACTTCTGCTCCTTCATTTTTAGCTTTTTCTAAGAGCTGCATAAATACTTTTTCATAATCTGTCCAACTTGCAGCAGCAGTATATATTGGCAAACCTATTGATTTACCTTGGGCATGTATGAGTTCTGGAGGCATCCCATGTGATCTGGAACGTTTCCCTCCTTCCTCCAGCATGACAATCAGTCCAACCGCTTCTCCGATCTTCGCTGCTTTATATAGAGCTAAGACACTATCCTTTCCTCCGCTAAATGAAGCTATAAATTTATGACCGCGAGCACTCTTTTTCCAATCCATTATTTCTGCTGCCATTCCTATCTTCCCCTTTATCTTAATGACTTTTTGWCGATGCCTGTTATTAGCCAATATCATATTTTATATAAGAAGTAGCTCTATTTGTTTGATTTTATCATTAATAAATCTTACAAATAAGATATTATTGCACTCTGATAGGAAAAAACTTGAAATCTAATGATGTAGAAAAGAGAAAGAGAGAAGATAAGTCACACCGCAGTCTAAATTGACTAGGCGCCATTTTTTATGCAGTTTATGGAATTATTTAGGTGAAAAACATATCGATAAGCACGCTAATATTACATTTGTGTAACAATAGAGAGAAATAGAGAGGATTTTGATAGAATATAGTAGAAAAGAACCGATAGATAAAATAGACGTAAAAATAACCGATATTTCTATCAGATAACTTATTTCTTTAGTCTGATGAAATGAGCGATAAATGGAAGATATGATAATAGGAGGAGTTCGGAAGTATGAGAAAAGTAGTAGTGTCATCAACAATCGCAGCAGGATTCTTTCTGGCTGGACCACAAATTGCCGATGCAGCATTAGGAGATCAAACACTTCGTCAAGGAATGACACATAGTGACGTGACAGAGTTGCAGATCGCACTGAAAGAAAAAGGATTTTTTACATACGAACGAGCAACTGGTTATTACGGAACGATCACAGAACAAGCGGTTCGTGATTTCCAACGAGCGAATAACTTAACAGTAGACGGCATTGCAGGTCGTCAAACGTTTGCTGCGCTAAAAGGCAACAGTGGACAAGCTGCACCGAGCACACCAGCTCCATCTGCTCCGCCCGCGTCAACAGCCATCTTGCGCCGCGGTGCAAATAACAGCCAAGTGGGGAACCTGCAGCAAGCGCTAAAGGATAAAGGCTACTACAGCCATTCTGTGACGAATATTTATGGTGCGATTACCGAAGAAGCAGTCCGTAAGTTCCAAGCAGCGAACAACTTAAAAGTGGACGGGATTGCCGGTCCGCAAACATTCGCCGCATTAGGAACAAGTGGCAATAACACAAGCTCAAGCGGCTCTAACAGTTCTAATAACTCGAATGCAGCCCCTGCACCGAGCCCAAATCAAAGCACAAATAGCTCACTTCTAAGAGAAGGATCTAAAGGAAACAGCGTGACGCAGCTTCAAGATAATCTACGTTCACTAGGTTTCTTCAACGGAAACTCAACAGGGAACTTTGCAAGCGTAACAGCACAAGCAGTCCGTACATTCCAAGTTGCTCATAACCTGACAGCAGATGGAGTAGCTGGCCCTAAGACCCTTAGCAAAATTGATG
>NZ_LFEL01000111.1:0-5482 GCF_001037965.1 Bacillus sp. LL01
TTATTTGGATTTGATATCGCGCAAGTAGGTTATCAAGGACAAGTTCTTCCGATTTTATTTGCATCGTTTGTACTTGCTAAAATTGAAGTATTTCTTAAGAAACGTATTCCAGATGGATTCCAACTATTAGTCGTTGCTCCTATCGCGTTGCTTGTAACTGGTTTCTTATCCTTCATCGTTATTGGTCCTATCACATTTGCTATTGGGAATGGAATTACAGATGTGTTTGTAGGTATTTTTGATAACTTTGCTGCTGTTGGTGGTTTATTATACGGGGCTATTTATGCGCCTCTTGTTATTACAGGTATGCACCACACATTCCTTGCAGTTGATTTGCAATTAATTGGAAGCACTGGTGGAACATTCTTGTGGCCGATTGTGGCGCTATCAAATATTGCTCAAGGTTCTGCAGCTCTTGCTATGTACTTCGTTTTACGAGATGACAAAGTAAAAGGTTTATCGTTTACATCTGCTGTTTCAGCTTATCTTGGGATTACTGAACCGGCTATGTTCGGGGTTAACCTACGCTACCGTTTCCCATTTATTTGTGCGATTATCGGTTCAGCGATTGCAGCTGTGTGGATTACCATTAATGCTGTAACAGCTCCTGCCATTGGTGTAGGTGGCTTGCCAGCGGTCTTCTCGATTGAAGGCGGAAAATGGTTAGTATTCTCTATCGGTATGGTTATTGCATTTGTTGTACCAATCGTCCTAACGTATCTATATGCGAAAGTACGTAAGCCAAATCTTTAAGGATAATTGGAAGTAATGATTGAAGCCATTTGTTGGTCAGCTTATTCATAAGTGAATAAAGGCTGAGTACGAATGGCTTTCTTGTTTTTTAATAGGAAAAAAGGTAAACTTAACTTGTATATACAAGTTAAGTTTTAAATGTGATAAGGAAGGTGACAACACATGAATGAATGGTGGAGAAAGTCAGTCGTATATCAAATTTATCCAAAGAGCTTTAATGATACAACAGGAAATGGAGTAGGTGATCTACAAGGGATCATTGAAAAGCTCGATTACTTAAAGCATCTAGGAGTAGATGTACTTTGGTTAACGCCGGTGTATGCATCCCCTCAAAAGGATAACGGGTATGATATTAGTGATTATTATTCGATTCACCATGAATACGGTACAATGGAAGACTTTGACCGTTTACTAGAAGAAACGCATAAACGTGGAATGAAACTAATTATGGATTTAGTCGTGAATCACACATCGACTGAGCATGGTTGGTTTAAAGAATCTAAGCAATCAAAAGACAATAAGTATCGTGATTTTTATATTTGGAAAGATGCAGTAGACGGGGGTGAGCCGACTAACTGGCAATCTAAGTTTGGAGGGAATGCTTGGAAATGGGATGAGAATACCGAGCAATACTACTTACACTTATTTGATGTGAGCCAAGCTGATCTGAATTGGGAAAACGAAGAGCTACGTCAACATGTCTATGAGATGATGCATTTTTGGTTTGATAAAGGAATTGATGGCTTTAGGTTAGACGTAATTAACTTGATTTCCAAAGATCAATCATTCCCTAATGATGACGGTTCTGTTGCACCGGGAGACGGACGGAAATTTTACACAGACGGACCGCTTGTTCATGAATATTTACAGGAAATGAATCGTGAAGTTTTATCAAAATACGACAGTATGACGGTTGGAGAAATGTCATCAACTTCAATTGATCACTGTATTAAATATTCAAATCCAAAGCGTAACGAACTCAGTATGACGTTTAATTTCCATCATTTAAAAGTTGATTATCCGAACGGAGAAAAGTGGGCACTCGCTGATTTYGACTTCAAAGCCTTAAAGCAAATCCTTACAAAGTGGCAAGTTGAAATGAATAAAGGTGGAGGTTGGAACGCGTTATTTTGGTGCAACCACGACCAGCCCCGTGTCGTTACTCGTTATGGAAATGATCAAGAATTTCATAAAGAATCTGCAAAAATGCTTGCGACAACTGTGCACATGATGCAAGGGACTCCTTATATTTATCAAGGGGAAGAGTTTGGAATGACTGACCCGAAGTTTAAGTCTATCGATCAGTACCGTGATGTCGAGACCCTTAACTATTACGAGATCATGAAAGAAAAAGGGATAGCTGAAAGTGAAATTATGGCGATCATCGAGCGTAAATCTCGTGATAACTCAAGAACACCTGTTCAATGGAATACTAGTGAGCATGCTGGCTTTACAACGGGAACACCGTGGATTGATGTAAGTGAGAATTACAAGCAAATTAACGCCGAGAATGCCGTAGCCGATCCAACCTCCATCTTCTATCATTACAAAAAGTTAATTGAGTTACGTAAAGAATACGATGTGCTCACTTATGGTGATTACAACTTAATTGTAGAAAATGATGATCAAATCTTTGCTTATGTACGTACTTACCAAGATGAACAATTAGTCGTTGTTAATAACTTCTATGGACAAGAAGCCTCGATTGATCTTGAGCAAGTTCTAGGTGAATTTGCACAGTCGAAGCTTTTAATATCGAACTACACAGATTCAGCTGAATTACCCGAACTTAAAACGCTACGCCCTTATGAATCACTCGTTTATCAAATTAAAAATTCATGATAAACTACGATGGGTGGTAAATAATGACGAAAAGTAAATTCCGATTAATTTATGATGAATTAGCCCAAGAGATCCAAAAAGGAAATAGAAAAGCCAATGACCTTCTTCCTTCTGAGAATGAACTTGCAGAGACGTATCAAGCTTCTCGTGAAACGATTCGTAAAGCATTAAAGCTACTCTCAGAACATGGATACATTCAAAAAGTTCAAGGGAAAGGGTCGATTGTGCTTGATATAAGTAAAATTGATTTTCCGATCTCAGGGCTAGTTAGTTTTAAGGAACTAGCAGATAAAATGGGGAAACGTGCAAGAACCACGGTAGTATCCATAGAGCGTCAACGCGTTAATGAATTTTTAAAAGAACATCTTCAAACGCAAGAAAGTGAAGAAGTATGGTCTGTAGCGCGTGTGYGCGAGATCGATCAAGAAAAAATCATTCTTGATAAAGACTTCTTACGTGCTGAAATTGTCCCTTCTTTAACAAAAGAAGTGTGTGAACAGTCCATTTATGCGTACTTGGAGAAAGAGCTCGGGCTGGTTGTGAGTTTTGCAAAAAAGGAAATTACTGTAGAAGAGCCGACAGAAGAAGACCTAGAATTATTAGATTTAGAAGGCTATTCAACAATTGTGGTCGTTAAAAGTCATGTTTATTTAGATGATGCACGACTTTTTCAATATACTGAATCAAGACATAGACCAGATAAATTTCGTTTTGTAGACTTTGCCAGACGAGTGAGGTAAGAGAAGAGAGCCTAATCAATTATGATTGGGCTCTCTTTAAGTTGTTTTGTTAGGATGTTACGTTTTGGTTTTGTATAATGAATGTAAATAGCAAGATCTAAAGGAGGAAGTAGAAATGACAAGTGTTCATGACTTTTCTGTGCAAACCTCAAAAGGTGAAGAAGTTGCTTTATCGAAGTATGAAGGCGATGTAATGGTCATGGTTAATACGGCCACAAAGTGCGGATTAGCTCCGCAATTCGTAGGTCTTGAGAAACTTCATCAAGAATACAAAGATAGAGGCTTATCTGTTCTCGGTTTTCCTTGTAATCAATTCATGAATCAAGAACCAGTCAGTGATGACCAAATGACTGAGGCGTGCAAAGTGAATTTTGGTGTGACCTTTCCTTTGTTTGCAAAAATAAATGTAAATGGGTCAAATACACATCCCCTATACAAGCATTTAAAAAAAGAACAAAAAGGACTTCTAAGCTCAGAGATCAAATGGAATTTCACGAAGTTTCTTGTTGATCAAAAAGGGAATGTTGTGAAGCGATTTGGTCCTAATACGCCTCCAGAAAAAATGGAAGAAGATATTAAGCAATTGCTTGATAAATAATTACAAATAGTAGCTATTTGGAAACATTTTTTTGTTCCAGGTAGCTTTTTTGTCGGTAAAATAGACATGGTAAGTAGAACGGTGTAGGTAGGTGGTGGAGTGGTGAGTGAGATGAACGCAATACTAAGTAAAGCTTCAATATTTTTAAGCGAATGTTACAAAGAGCTCGGTTATTCGCCTATGGAGCTAGAAAGTAGACTTCAAGAAGTTAGTCGGGAAATGAAGGAAACAGGCACCTATACACATACAACAGAAGAATTACGACACGGAGCAAAAATGGCTTGGCGAAATAGTAATCGCTGCATTGGTCGTTTGTTTTGGGAGTCGATGCATGTACTTGATGAACGTGAAGCTACAACGGAGGATCAAGTAGCAGAGTCGCTATTTTATCATTTGAAATATGCGACAAACGCAGGGAAGATTATCCCTACGATCACCGTATTTAAGCCTGTACATAACGAGAAGGTGCCCGTAAGAATTTGGAATCACCAATTAATTCGCTATGCAGGCTATGAGAATGAAAAGGGTATCATTGGWGATCCCGCTTCGATTGCTTTTACGAAAAAATGTCAGGAGCTTGGTTGGCAGGGTAAGGAGACCCCTTTTGATATATTGCCTCTTGTTATCCAATGTGATCATAAAGAGCCAAAATGGTTTGACATTCCAAAAGAGTGTATTATAGAAGTTGCGATTACTCATCCTACAATTAATTCGTTTAGTGACTTAAAGCTTAAGTGGTACGGGGTTCCATTTATTGCTGACATGAGGCTTGAAGTTGGGGGCATTGATTATGTCGCCGCACCATTTAATGGGTGGTATATGGGAACAGAGATTGGAGCAAGGAATTTTGCTGATGAGACTAGGTACCATATGCTTCCTAAAGTGGCAGAACTATTAGGGCTTGATTGTCGGAAGGAAGCCTATCTGTGGCGTGATGAGGCTTTAGTTGAATTAAATCGTGCGGTGCTTTACTCCTTCAAAGATGCAGGTGTGAGCATCGTTGATCATCACACAGCGGCTAAACAGTTTAAGCATTTTGAAGAGAGGGAGCATGAAGCAGGAAGAGTTGTAACAGGGACGTGGTCTTGGTTGATCCCGCCAGTTTCACCAGCGACCACTCATATTTTTCATAAAGATTATGAAGATAAAGTTTTGACTCCAAACTACTTCTATCAAGACCTACCGTATGATTAAAAACATACACACTTATTGAAAGAACAATAAGTGTGTATGTTTTTTTATGGAGGGTGAAGGTGCATGTTGAAGAACGTTGCGATACAATGAATTGGTAGAGAAGACGAACAGTAAAGGGCGGACGAATATGAGTATTTTACAAGTAGAACATTTAACGAAAACGTACGGTGAAAAAACGCTTTTCAATGATCTTTCATTTACTATTGGAGAGAAAGAGAGAATAGGATTAATTGGGATTAACGGAACTGGGAAATCTACTCTGTTAAAAGTTCTTGCAGGGATTGAGGGTATGGATCAAGGAGAATTAATTCATGCTAATGACTTTCAAGTAGAGTACCTCCCACAACAGCCAGAG
>NZ_LFEL01000112.1:0-5471 GCF_001037965.1 Bacillus sp. LL01
ATTGCGAGAAATGTCATCAAGATACACTCACCCACATCCAGATGGGGCAATACTTTTTCTTACTTAGTGCCCTACCCTTTTTAATGGCAATCGTCTTAACTTTCGTTGTTCATCCGGTATTTCTAGCTTTTATCCCACTCGTCGCGTGGATGAATTTTCGAATTGCTAAAAAGAAAACACCTCTTAGACGCTGCACAAATTGTCACCACACCATGACCCCACAAAAACGAACACACCATGCTTAATGAAACGATTTTAGTTTAAAAGGGAGGCGGTGCCAATCTATGATGGGCAAGTAGCCGTATAGTGGACAAAAATCGCAAGCCATTTTATAAGGAGGCGTGAGACTTGAAGAAAATTGATAAAAAAGTAGCCGATGCCTATTTTCGTGCGAGAACGACTCTTGTTATTGTCTGTTTGATCATTGGAGGCCTTGTATCGTTTGGTGTAGTAGCTTTTGCAGAGTTCTTTAGCACTTTTACTATTATGGGAATGCCCGCTCATTACTACATGGGAGCGCAAGGGGCTGTTGTTACCTTTGTTCTATTATTATTTGGAAACGCTATTATAAGTGACCAAATTGATAAGAAGTTTGGCATTAATGAAGAAGAGAATGTCAGAGCAAGTGCAGGGAAAGCGCTCGATCACTAAAAAATAGACAAATGAACTAGACAAATGAACAATAAGGGGGCATCATTGTGGACCAACAGACATTAGTTTCAGTATTAATGATTATGGCAACGTTCGGACTATACATTGGGATTTCGGTCTATAACCGTGCAAAAGCAACATCTGACTTCTACGTAGCAAGCCGCGGCGTTCCACCGTTCTGGAATGGTATGGCGATCGGTGGAGACTGGATGAGTGCTGCATCCTTTATCGGGATGGCTGGTACGGTTATGATTCTAGGTTATGACGGTCTTGCCTATATCATGGGTTGGACTGGTGGTTATTTATTCTTAACTTTCTTACTAGCACCGCAGCTTCGGAAGTACGGTCGCTATACAGTTCCAGAGTTCATTGGTGACCGCTTCGATAGTAACACGGCTCGTTTAATTGCCGCGATTGCAACGATTATCATTAGTTTTACCTACATCATCGGTCAATTAGCAGGTTCTGGTGTTGTTATTGGTCGTATCTTAAACATCCCGGCGATGTACGGAACGATGATTGGGGTAGTTGTTATCGCGATCTATGCAACACTCGGTGGGATGAAAGGGATCACGTGGACACAGGTGGCTCAATACATCATCTTAATCATTGCCTACATTATTCCAATTGTGTTCATGTCACTTCAGATTACGAGTAATCCATTACCATGGCTTACATATGGAAATATCGTCACCCAATTAGGTGAGCTTGACCGGGAACTGGGGATCTCGGAGTACTTTGCTCCATTTGCAGAAAGTGAAAAGTCACAGTTCATCGCGCTTATGTTTACATTAATGGTCGGAACAGCTRCGCTTCCACACGTAATTGTTCGTTTTTACACAGTAACAACGATGAAAGCTGCCCGTTGGAGTGGTGCGTGGGCGCTTGTCTTTATCGCCTTGCTTTACTTATCGGCACCAGCATACGCAGCATTTTCTCGTTTTATCTTAATGACACGTGTAGCAGGTCAACCAATTGATGAATTACCAGCTTGGACTACAACATGGGTTAATACAGGCCTCCTTCAAGTCGCTGACCAAAATGGAGACGGTATTCTTCAATGGCAAGAAATTGTCATCTCAAATGACATCGTCGTTATGGCCACACCTGAGATTGCTAACCTAGGCGTWTTCGTTATTGGTCTTGTTGCAGCCGGTGCGATGGCAGCTGCCTTATCGACTGCCGGTRGTTTATTGATTACCATTTCTTCATCGTTTGCGCATGATATTTACTATCGTCTCGTCAATCCAAATGCAAGTGATAAAAAACGTCTTGCTGCTGGACGTTGGGCGATTGTTCTAGCAACAATTGTTGCCGGTGTGGTTGCTCTTAATCCGCCAGGGGTTATTACGCAAATCGTTGCGTGGGCGTTCGCACTTGCCGGCGGTACCTTCTTCCCTGTTCTCCTACTAGGGGTTTGGTGGAAACGTGCCAATGCAAAAGGGGCGATTGCGGGGATGCTTGTCGGGTTGTCTGTTACACTGACATACATTTTATTAGCACGTAGCGGCATCACGATCTTTGGCATTCAAGATACAGGAGCAGGTCTCATCGGGGTACCTATTAACTTTATCGTTACGTATCTCGTTTCTAAAATGACAGCTGCACCATCACAAAAACTACAAGATGAAGTGGTTGACCTACGTTATCCTGAACAAATGACTTACAAAGACGGAGAGGTATGGATGGATGAATCATCAGGTAGATAGCCAAATCATACAAGAGATCCACACTCACCCGCTTTTTGTCGGCATCACAGCCGACGAATTGCGGGAACTCTTAGAAACCTGTGAACTCAAACACTACACGAAATCTCAGAAAGTGCTCTATTCAAAGACGCCGCGAGAAGGACTTCTGCTCATCMTGAAAGGGGTGGCAGAAGTTTTTGTTAGCGGAGGGGAAGCCAATGCCCAAGAGGTACTAGAAGTGCTTCAAAAAGGGGATATGATTGGATTTTCAAGCTTAGCTGATTTTTTAGGCGAAAAAAGTGAAAATCCAGAACAATATGCAGTAGAAGTACGAGCAGTAGAAGAAGCGACATGTCTGCACATTCCCTATCCGGTTATTGAAGCACGCTGGYATGATGATACCGTTCGTGATTTCATGCTCAGGCAAGCATCTATTAGACTACGTGATATCTATCAATCTCTCGCTGAACAAGTGAAGCAAGCAAGCCATTTTGGGGAGAGTGAGCCATTTATCCGCCGCATTCACGATGTGATGACCGAACCAGTTGTTATCGTGGATCAAGATGATGATGTGCAGGACGTGGCGGATACCATGGTCAAACGGGGTACCAGCTCCGTTGTTGTTGTGAATGACGGAGACCAATTAATTGGCATTATCACCGAAAAAGATCTCGTCGCGCGTGTGGTCGCAAATGGAGGCGGCCCTGGAATGGTCGCCAAAGAAGTGATGACCGCCAACCCGTTCATCATAGCCGATGATGCCTTTTATTATGAGGCGATGTCGAGCTTTCTGATGAATGGGATCAAGCATTTACCTGTGATGCGCCGTGGCCGCGTCATCGGAATGGTGACGTTATCTGATCTCCTTCGGAAGAAAAACCGGGGCACGATGGAGATTCTTCATACGATTGAAGAGTCCAATTATGAAACAATCGATGCCATGAAGCCCGCCATCTATGATGTGCTTAGTAATTTAATTCAAGATCGAATTCCAACGACTCATCTTTTAAATGTGATAACGAAGCTATACGACCGCCTCGTTCGACATGCGGWACAGCTCGCCGTTCATGCTTTAGAGGACCGTGGACTAGGAGCACCGCCTGTAGCCTTCAATTGGTACATGATGGGCAGTGGTGGGCGAGCAGAACAGTTTATGTTAACGGACCAAGATCATTTTCTTGTTTATGCTGATAGCCCGGAAGAAAAACGCGAAGAAATCGACCCCTATTTTGCTGAGCTTGGTACAGAAATTGTCCGCCATCTTCAGCAAGCCGGCTATAAACGTTGCAAAGGGTTAATGATGGCAAGCGAATCGCAATGGCGTGGTTCGCTTAAGAAATGGCAAGAGCGTCTCCGTGGCTGGAGCTTACGGTCGACAAATGACAACATCTTGCTTGGCCATAACTTCTTATCTTACCGCATGCTCTACGGGGATGCTGAGCTTCATGATCAGTTTGTCGATGTCGTGCGTGAGATTTTAACGAAGTCAAAAATCTTTCTTTACCGCATGGCTGAGCAGGAAAAAGAATCACCTGTGCCAACACTTGATCACCCGATTCGTGCGTTGTTCCGGATGAAACGGGAATCGATTGATATCAAGATGCATGCACTATTCCCAATGCATCATTGTTTGCAGCTTTTATCAGCCCATCACGGAATATTTGGAGGGACACCACTAGATCGTCTCGATCGATTGGTGGAAAGAGATGTATTTAGTGAGCAAACAGCGGATGAAATTCGTTTTGCTTATGAAGTGGTTCTCTCCATTCGGGTCGATCAAGCATGGCAAAGCTTTAAGTCAGACACAGAACGAACAAGTAAAGTTCATTTTGCTCATCTCAGAACGAAGGATAAAGAGGAATTAATGATTGCCTTAAAAACCATTCGCAGCTTACAAAACCAGACACTCGGTGCCTTTGGTATGTATTAACCATCATGTGACGACTTGAGGAGGTGTGTGTGATGATGTTTTGGAAAAAACAAAAGCTTGATTATAAATTACAATCAGAGGTGCCATTGAACACAAATATTCGTGATTTAACCTTCACGATATTTGATACCGAGACAACCGGATTTGCGATTAATGGCTCTGATCGTATGATTGAAATTGCTGCGGTTCCGGTAGTGAATTTAGAGGTGCAAGAGCAAACCTTTCAAACCTTTGTCAACCCAGAGCGTGAAATCCCGCAAAAAATAACGGAATTAACCGGTATTACTGAAGAAAAGGTGAAGGATGCTCCAGTCGGTCTTGATGCACTCGAACGGTTCTTTCAATTTAATGAAGACATCAATAGTCACCTGTGGGTCGGGCATTACGTCAGCTTTGATATGATGGTCGTGAAAAAAGAATTGCAACGCAAGCAATACACATTTGAGTCTCCTCTTGTCGTTGATACACTCGACTTAATTGGCTACCTTAATCCGTCACGTGACATGCGCGACTTAGAGGTGTATGCCCTGCAATTTGGCACATTGGTCTATGAGCGTCATCAAGCTCTCGGTGATGCGATGACCACCGCACACCTCTTCTGTGAGCTGATGCGCCACTTAGAGGACAGAGGCAAGACAACACTTGCCGACTTATTGGAAATAGGCACCTCGACCACAAGAGGCGTCGTATTTTAAATGTGAGATGAGAGAACGCGGCCGGATGAGGTCGCGTTTTTTTGAGTTGGGGTGGGTTGAGGGTTTTTGTGCGGT
The DNA here is from genome assembly GCF_001037965.1 of Bacillus sp. LL01. NCBI lineage: Bacteria > Bacillati > Bacillota > Bacilli > Caryophanales > Bacillaceae > Bacillus > Bacillus sp. LL01. The sequence continues at coordinate 5,040 of NZ_LFEL01000112.1, forward strand.
TCGCGTTCAGATCAGTCCCGTTCAGTTCGGTACGCGTTCGCACATATAAACGAGTAAAAGAGGCCGCTCGCACATATATTGAAAATAGCGCACATAAACTCCCGGTGCTCGCTCATAAAACAAAGATCCCGCACATAACCTAGTCCAGTTCGCACATAAACCATTAACCTTCGCACATATGACTTCCTTTTCCGATCCCCCCAGAGCTTAAAACGTCCTAAAATCATTTAAATATGTAAAAAAAGTCTGAAAATAGCCCTCGTCCTCTTTAAAATGTGGTATATCTGCTGAATCTCCCTAATAAACTGTACCAATCACCAACACAGATTTAGGGAGGCGAGACGTGTGCACGATTACATCAAAGAGCGAACAATCAAGATTGGCAAGTATATCGTCGAGACAAGAAAAACGGTGCGAACGATTGCGAAGGAG
>NZ_LFEL01000113.1:0-5468 GCF_001037965.1 Bacillus sp. LL01
GAAACAAGCAACACCAGGTGGCGTTGTCAAGAAAGGTGAAGTTGTGAGAGCAGTAATCGTTCGTTCTAAGAGCGGTGTACGTCGTAACGATGGTTCATACATCAAATTTGATGAGAACGCAGCAGTTATCGTACGTGACGATAAGAGCCCACGCGGAACTCGTATTTTCGGACCAGTAGCACGTGAACTTCGTGACAACCAATTCATGAAGATTGTGTCTCTTGCTCCAGAAGTTCTTTAATAGATATTAACGGAAGGCCCTGTCAAGGAGGTGCGAACATGGCGAAGATGCATGTCAAAAAAGGTGACACAGTTAAGGTCATCTCTGGTAAAGACAAAGGGAAACAAGGTGTAATCTTAGAAGCTTTTCCTAAGAAGAATCGTGTTCTTGTAGAGGGTATTAACATTGTGAAGAAACACGCAAAGCCATCTCAAGATAACCCACAAGGTGGTATCTTGAATCAAGAAGCGCCAATTCATTCTTCAAACGTTATGCCTGTAGATCCTAAGTCTGGTGAACCTACTCGTGTAGGTCACAAAATTGAAAATGGCAAGAATGTACGTATTGCTAAGAAGTCTGGCGAATTATTAGATAAGTAGTCAGAGTGTGAAAGGAGGTCAATCGTATGAATCGTTTAAAAGAGAAGTATTCAACTGAAATCGTTCCTTCTCTAGTAGAGAAGTTCAACTACTCATCTGTTATGGCGGTACCAAAGCTTGAGAAAATCGTTGTTAACATGGGTGTTGGTGATGCTGTTTCTAACGCTAAAGCATTAGATAAAGCTGTAGAAGAATTAGCTGAGATTACTGGTCAAAAGCCTTTAATTACAAAAGCAAAAAAATCAATCGCAGGTTTCAAGCTTCGTGAAGGTATGCCAATCGGTGCGAAAGTAACTCTTCGTGGCGAGCGTATGTACCAGTTCCTTGAAAAGTTAGTTTCTGTTTCATTACCTCGTGTACGTGACTTCCGTGGTGTTTCTAAGAAAGCATTCGATGGTCGCGGTAACTACACTCTAGGTGTGAAAGAGCAATTAATCTTCCCTGAAATTGATTACGATAAAGTGGATAAAGTTCGCGGTATGGACGTTGTTATCGTAACAACTGCGAATACGGACGAAGAAGCTCGTGAACTATTAACACAAATGGGAATGCCATTCCAAAAATAATCAAAGTCGTTTCAAAGAGGAGGGAAAACTTTGGCAAAGAAATCAATGATTGCAAAGCAAAAACGTACACAAAAGTACAAAGTACAAGAGTACACTCGCTGTGAACGTTGCGGTCGTCCTCATTCAGTATTGCGTAAGTTTAAACTTTGCCGGATTTGCTTCAGAGAGCTTGCTCACAAAGGGCAAATTCCTGGCGTGAAGAAAGCTAGTTGGTAAGCTAAGAACGGGAAGGAGGTAAAAAACTATGGTCATGACAGATCCAATTGCAGATATGTTGACTCGAATTCGTAATGCGAACACAGTTCGTCACGAGAAGCTTGAATTACCTGCTTCAAAGGTAAAGAAAGAGATCGCTGATATTCTTAAGCGTGAAGGCTTTATCCGTGACTATGAATATATCGAAGACAGTAAGCAAGGTGTGATCCGCATCTTCTTAAAATATGGTGCTACAAACGAGCGTGTAATTACTGGTCTTAAGCGCATTAGTAAGCCTGGACTTCGCGTATATGCGAAAGCTGGTGAACTTCCACGCGTATTAGGCGGTTTAGGAATCGCGTTAGTTTCAACATCAAATGGTGTAATGACAGACAAGGAAGCTCGTCAACAACAAGTGGGCGGAGAAGTATTAGCATACGTTTGGTAATACATTCCTTGAAATGAATGGAGGTGTACAAGAATGTCTCGTATTGGTAATAAACCAGTAGAGGTTCCAGCTGATGTAACAATCACAGTTGACGGAACACTATTTACGGTTAAAGGTCCTAAAGGTGAGCTTAAGCGTAACCTTCACCAGGACATGAAAATCAATGTAGAAGAGAACCAAGTTACAGTTGAGCGCCCTTCTGATAACAAGGAGCATAAAGCTCTTCACGGAACTACTCGCAGCTTGATCAACAACATGGTTGAGGGCGTAACGAAAGGTTACGAGCGTACGCTTGAACTTATCGGGGTAGGTTATCGTGCAACGAAGTCAGGATCTAAGCTTGTACTTAACGTTGGTTACTCTCACCCAGTTGAAATCACTCCTGAAGCAGGTATTGAAATTGAAGTTCCTGCTAACACGAAAGTTATCGTTAGAGGTATCGATAAAGAGCGTGTTGGAGCAGTAGCATCTAATATTCGTTCAGTACGTCTTCCTGAGCCTTACAAAGGTAAAGGTATTCGTTATGAAGGCGAGTATGTGCGTCGTAAAGAAGGTAAGACTGGTAAATAATTAATATACGGAAAGGAATGACGTTCTATGATTACGAAGCCTAGCAAAAACTTGGGCCGTAAGAAAAGACACGCTCACGTACGTCGTGCGATCACAGGAACTCCTGAACGTCCACGTCTTAATGTTTTCCGTTCATCAAAACACATTTACGCACAGCTTATCGATGACGTAAATGGTGTAACTCTTGCTTCAGCATCTAGTTTAGATAAAGAACTAAAGCTTGAGAACGGTGGCAATAAAGAAGCAGCTAAAGCAGTAGGTGAGCTTGTTGCTAAACGTGCGGTAGAAAACGGTCATAAAGTAGTAGTGTTTGATCGCGGTGGTTATGTATACCACGGTCGTGTACAAACATTAGCAGATGCAGCTCGTGAAGCTGGATTGCAATTCTAAAGAACAAAGGAGGGAAAACGAATGCGTCGTATTGACCCTAATACGTTGGAACTTGAAGAGAAAGTAGTAGCTGTCAATCGTGTTGCGAAAGTAGTTAAAGGTGGACGTCGTTTCCGCTTCGCTGCATTGGTTGTAGTAGGCGATAAGAACGGCCATGTCGGTTTCGGTATGGGTAAAGCTCAGGAAGTTCCTGAGGCAATCCGTAAAGCGGTAGAAGATGCTAAGAAAAACCTCATTGAAGTGCCAGTTGTTGGTACTACAATTCCACATGAAATCATTGGTCACTTTGGAGCAGGTCGCGTTTTACTTAAGCCAGCTTCAGAAGGTACTGGTGTAATCGCTGGTGGTCCTGTACGTGCGGTATTAGAACTTTCTGGTGTAGGTGACATCTTGTCAAAATCACTAGGTTCTAACAACCCAATCAACATGGTTCGTGCTACTATGCAAGGACTTAAAGAACTGAAGCGTGCTGAGGAAGTTGCAAAACTTCGCGGTAAATCAGTGGAAGAACTGTTAGGATAAGGAGGGAACGTAAATGGCTAAGAAATTAGAAATTACCCTCACTCGTAGTCTTATCGGTCGTCCGGAAGACCAACGCGTTACAGTGAACACACTTGGATTACGCAAAATGCACCAAACTGTTGTTCAAGAAGATAACGCTGCGATTCGCGGTATGGTAAACAAGGTATCTCACCTTTTAACAGTAAAAGAAATCGAAGCTTAATAGCTTAATTTATACATGAGGAGGTGTCGACATGAAACTTCATGAGTTGAAGCCCGCAGAAGGATCACGTAAAGTACGTAACCGCGTAGGACGTGGTATCGGTTCTGGTAACGGTAAGACATCAGGTAGAGGGCACAAAGGTCAAAACTCACGTTCTGGCGGTGGTGTTCGTCCTGGTTTCGAGGGTGGTCAAAACCCATTATATCGTCGTTTACCAAAACGTGGCTTTACTAACCCGACTCGTAAGGAGTTTACAGTGATTAACCTTGAGACGCTCAACCGTTTTGATGCAGGTACTGAGGTTACACCAGAACTACTTATCGAATCAGGTACAGTAAAGAACGTTAAGATCGGAATTAAGATCCTTGGAAACGGAAAGCTTGAAAAGAACTTAACAGTAAAAGCACATAAGTTTTCTGCATCTGCAGTGGAAGCAATCGAAGCTGCTGGCGGAAAAACTGAGGTGATTTAATGTTCGGGACGATCTCCAACATTATTCGAGTGGGTGACATACGACGTAAGGTTGTTTTCACCCTTCTCATGCTCGTTGTCTTTCGGATCGGTAGCTTTATCCCTGTACCAGGGGCAAACAGTGATGTTCTGAACTTCCACGACCAATTAAATGCCTTTGGGTTTTTAAACACATTTGGTGGTGGAGCACTTGGTAACTTTTCTATCTTCGCGATGGGTATTATGCCGTACATTACTGCATCGATTGTTGTTCAATTGTTGCAAATGGACGTTGTACCTAAGTTTGCTGAGTGGGCCAAAGAGGGAGAAGCTGGACGACGTAAGTTGGCTCAGTTCACCCGATATGGAACGATCGTTTTAGGTTTTATACAAGCTATTGGGATGTCTGTTGGATTTAATTCCTTCTTTCCAGGGTTAATTCCTAACCCAAGCATCCCTACTTATTTGTTTATTGCACTTGTTCTTACAGCGGGAACAGCATTTCTTATGTGGCTTGGTGAACAGATTACTGCTAAAGGTGTTGGTAATGGTATTTCAATCATTATCTTTGCAGGTATCGCAGCTGGTATTCCTAATGGACTTAACCAACTGTATGCAACGCAAATTCAAGATGCTGGTGATCAGTTATTCTTGAGCATCGTATCATTATTACTATTAGCTTTAKCTGTACTAGCTATTATTGTTGGTGTCATTTTTGTTCAACAAGCATTACGCAAGATTCCTGTTCAATACGCAAAACGCTTAGTTGGTCGTAATCCTGTAGGTGGTCAATCTACACATCTACCATTGAAAGTGAACGGCGCCGGGGTAATTCCGGTTATCTTCGCACTATCACTATTCATCTTCCCGCCAACGGTTGCTGGGTTCTTCGGAACTGATAATGCAATTGCGGCATGGGTGGTTCAAGTATTTGATTATACTCAGCCAATTGGTATGGTTGTATATGCATTACTAATTATCGGGTTTACGTACTTCTATACATTTATCCAGGTCAATCCTGAAAAAATGGCCGAAAACCTTAAAAAACAAGGTGGCTATATTCCAGGAATTCGTCCCGGTAAAACAACTCAAGTGTACTTAACACGCATTTTATACCGTTTAACGTTTGTTGGAGCATTGTTCCTAGCAACTGTAGCAATTATCCCGGTTTTCTTCACACGATTAATGGGTTTGCCAGCGGCGATTCAGATCGGTGGTACTGGATTATTAATCGTAGTTGGTGTAGCATTAGACACGATGAAACAGATCGAAGGACAGCTTATTAAACGTTCTTATAAAGGCTTTATTAAGTAACAAGGGGAGCAGGGGRGGAAGCATTCTTCCCGTTCGCCTTCTGTTGTTAAATCGGAGCGATGGAGGGGATTAGTGTTGAATCTAATATTAATGGGTTTACCAGGAGCCGGTAAAGGTACACAAGCAGAGCGCATTGTTGAGAAGTATGACATTCCTCATATTTCTACAGGTGATATGTTTMGTGCTGCCATTAAAGGCGAAACAGAGTTAG
>NZ_LFEL01000114.1:0-5467 GCF_001037965.1 Bacillus sp. LL01
CTCTCGTAATAGGACTAACACGTGATAAAGCAAGTCGGCCACTTCCCATTTTAATTCTTCTGGGTCACGGTTTTTCGCAGCGATAATGACTTCGCCTGCTTCCTCGCCGACTTTCTTCAAAATTTTATCGACCCCTTTTTCAAAAAGATAGGTCGTGTACGCTCCTTCTGGCATTTCTGCTTCGCGTTGGRCAATCACTTGCTCAAGCTCATCTAAAATTGCAAATCTTGTTGGGTTTGTGCGTACATTTTCCCCAAACAATGAATCACTAAAGCATGTGTAATCCCCTTTATGACATGCAGGACCTGCTGGTGTCACGAGTACTACTAGTGCATCGGCATCACAATCATAGCGCATATCGGCAATTGTTTGTGTATTACCTGAAGTGGCACCTTTATGCCAAAGCTCTTCACGAGAACGGCTATAAAACCACGTTTCTCTTGTTTCTATTGACTTTTCAAGGGATTCCTTGTTCATATAAGCAAGTGTCAGCACTTCTTTACTCGTTGCATCTTGAACGATCGCTGGTACTAGCCCGCGTTCGTCAAATTTAATCTTGTCTACACTCATCGAACGAGCACCCCTTCCTCTTTTAAATACGTCTTCACTTCTTCAACAGATGTTTCTTTGTAATGAAAAATCGAAGCAGCAAGAGCAGCATCAGCGTTTGCTTCTTTAAACACATCAGCAAAATCTTCCTTCTTTCCTGCTCCACCTGAGGCAATCACAGGTACGGTAACGACTTCATTAACAGCTTTAGTTAACGCGAGATCAAACCCCGTTTTTGCCCCATCTTGATCCATGCTCGTCAGCAAGATCTCACCTGCACCCAGTCGCGTCGCTTCCTTCGCCCAATCACGCACTTCCCATTCAGTCGCTTGGCGTCCACCATGCGTGTAAATACGCCATGAACCAAGTTCCTCGTCATATTTCGCATCAATCGCCACGACAATGCATTGTGATCCAAAGAAATCCGCCCCTTCACGAATCAGTTCAGGACGCTTCACAGCTGCTGTGTTCAAAGAGACCTTGTCAGCTCCAGCACGCAAGACTCGCTTCATATCTTCAAGCGTATTGATCCCACCGCCTACAGTAAATGGAATCGCAAGCTTACCAGCTACTTCTTCCACGACTTCAACCATCGTCTCGCGGCCTTCATGCGAAGCAGAAATATCTAAGAAGACTAATTCATCAGCGCCTTGCTCATCATAGAAAGCGGCCAATTCAACCGGATCTCCAGCATCACGCAGGTCTACAAATTGAATTCCTTTGACAACACGACCTTCCTTTACATCCAAACATGGAATCATTCGTTTAGTTAGCACGTGTTATCACTCTCCTTTTAGGGCTTCTTCAAGTGTGAATTGATTCGTGTAAAGAGCTTTTCCAACGATCGCTCCACTGATCTTACTTGGGTGTTCACGAAGGTCTTTAAGATCTGCTAAATTACTTACGCCTCCTGAAGCAATCACTTCTTTCCCTGTTGCTTCGCTTAGCTTGGCAATTGCTTCTGTATTTGGACCAGATAACATTCCGTCTCGTGAAATATCGGTAAAGATAAACACTTCAGCCCCGTGTCTTGCAAGCTCATTAGCAAGGTCAACCGCTTGGACAGACGATGTTTCAAGCCAGCCGTCTGTTGCGACATAGCCATCACGAGCATCCAGACCAATGGCAATTTTTTCGCCACCATATGTAGAGAGCATTTCTTTTGTAAAGGCTGGGTTGTTTACCGCCACACYTCCTAAAATAACACGATCCACCCCGCGCTCTAAGTAATAGGCAWTGTCTTCAGCTGTGCGGATACCTCCACCAACTTGAACAGACACATCTAATTCCTTTGCCACCTTGACGACATGCTCATGATTAATGCGTGTCTTTGCTTTCGCTCCGTCTAAATCCACCATATGAATCCATTTAGCACCAGCGTCTGCAAACGCCTTTGCCATATCAAACGGGGAATCTCCGTAGATCGTCTCTTGATTGTAATCTCCTTGCACTAACCTCACGCATTTTCCGTCTCGCATATCAATTGCTGGATAAATCTCAAACTTAGCCACGTGCAACCGCTCCCCTCTCGACAAATGCTACATAGTTTTTCAAAATAGACATGCCGACTGAACTACTTTTTTCTGGATGGAATTGTGTACCTAGGACATTGTCACGTCCGACAACGGCTGGTACGACTCGCCCGTACTCACTTGTTGCCAGTAAAACGTCTGTGTCGTCTGTTTTCACGACATACGAATGAACAAAATACACATGCCCTTCTTCCACATTTTTCAGTAAAAGGTGATTAGGCTTTTGGAACATCAGTTTATTCCAGCCCATATGAGGGACTTTGTAGAGATTACCCGCTTCATCCTTGCCACTAAAACGCTCGACCCGTCCCGGAAGCAACCCAAGACCAGCCGTTAAGCCATGTTCTTCACTTTCCTCAAAAAGAAGCTGCATTCCAAGACAAATCCCTAGAAGTGGCTTGCCCTCTTTTGCCCAATTACTCAAGAAGATCGATAAGCCCGTTTCCTTTAAGATACTTGCCCCATCACGAAAGGCTCCTACTCCTGGCAAGATCAAGCCAYCAGCTTTTTCCAATTCAGCCGTTTGATCGGAGAGGAAATAAGGGATATCTAAACGCTCAAGCGCTTTACTCACACTATGTAAATTCCCCATGCCATAATCAACAATACCAATCATTTACAACATTCCTTTCGTTGATGGAACCCCTTTAACACGGTTATCAATCGTTGTTGCTTCATCTAATGCACGTGCAAGGGCTTTAAAGATCGCTTCAATGATGTGGTGGGTGTTGTGGCCGTAATGAACAATCACATGTAAATTCATTCTTGCTTCAAGAGCAAACTTCCATAAGAATTCATGAACAAGCTCCGTATCAAAGGTTCCGACCTTTTGACTTGGAAACTCGGCGCGGAATTCAAGATGCGGACGGTTGCTTAAGTCTACGACGACTTGAGCGAGTGTTTCATCCATTGGCACAAAGGCACTACCATAACGTTTAATCCCTTTTTTATCTCCTAAAGCTTCCTTTAAAGCTAAGCCAAGACAAATACCGATGTCCTCCGTTGTGTGATGATCATCCACTTCTGTGTCACCATTCGCATCAACCGTCAAATCGAAGTGGCCGTGCTTTGTAAACAAATCTAGCATATGGGTAAGAAATGGAACGCCTGTCTCAAGCTCAGAAGTACCTTCCCCATCAATTGAAAAATCAAGAACAATATCTGTTTCTCCAGTCTTTCTTGCCAGTCTAGCTTGTCTCATCTCTATTCATCCTCCAACCTAATGTCGATTGCTCTTGCATGTGCTTCTAATCCTTCTAATCTAGCAAGGGCTGAAATGCTTGCTCCGTTCTGCTTCAGTGCCTGTTTGCTGTAGCTAATCACACTTGATTTCTTCACAAAATCATCGACACTTAATGGGCTTGAAAAGCGTGCTGTTCCATTTGTTGGTAACACATGATTCGGCCCGGCAAAGTAATCACCCACTGGCTCTGAGCTGTATGGTCCAACGAAAATCGCTCCCGCATGGCGGATACGACCAACAAGTGACATCGCATCCTCTGTTAGGATCTCCAGGTGCTCTGGTGCCAGTTCATTAGTGACATCCACAGCCTCATCTAAATCCTTCGTCACATAAATGGCTCCATAATCTTGAATCGATGCTTGGGCAATTTCTCGCTTCGGCAAGGTTTCAAGCTGATGAATGACTTCCGCTTTCACTTCATCAGCAAGGTCCTGACAAGGTGTCACAAGTACGGCCGATGCTCGCTCATCATGCTCTGCTTGACTCAACAGGTCTGCTGCAATGTATCGCGGATTGGCATTCTCATCTGCCAACACGACAATTTCACTCGGTCCTGCAATCATGTCAATATCGACTCGTCCAAATACCGCGCGTTTTGCCAAAGCGACATAGATGTTGCCTGGTCCAGTGATTTTATCGACTGCTTGAATTGTCTCTGTTCCGTATGCGAGTGCTGCTACGGCTTGGGCGCCTCCAACTTTGTAAATCGTTGTGATGCCTAGTTCATTGGCTGTAACGAGAACACTTGCTGGGATGCTGCCGTCTTTTTGTGGGGGTGAGACGATCGTAATTTGCTTCACTCCTGCCACTTGAGCTGGAATCACATTCATCATAATCGAGGAGGGGTATGCTGCTTTTCCGCCTGGTACGTAGAGGCCGACTGAATCAAGCGGTGTGACTTTTTGTCCAAGGATCGTGCCATCTTCTTTTGTCGTCATCCACGATTGTTGAACTTGTCGTTGATGGAAGTCATGGATATTGATGATTGCCGCTCGGATTGCGTTTAAGACACCTGGATCGATTTGCTCATAGGCCGCATTGACCTCCGCTTTCTCGACGAGCAACCCATCTAATGTAGCACCGTCAAATTTCTCGGTGTAGGACAAAAGGGCAGCGTCGCCTTTTTCACGAACGTCTTGAATAATCGTTTCAACCGCTTCCCGCTGTTCACTTGTTCCTGCGTCAAGATCACGCTTTAAACTGACTTCGTCGGTTACTTGCACAATTTTCATGCTTGTTCCCCCTCCACGACTCCTGATAAGCGCTCGACCATTTGATCGATTTGTTCATCTTTCATGCGGTAGCTGACAGGGTTCACGATTAGTCTTGAGGTGATCGGTACAATCGTTTCAAGCTCCACGAGACCATTTTCTTTAAGGGTGCGGCCGGTCGAAACGATATCAACAATACGATCTGCTAACCCGATAAGTGGGGCTAATTCGATCGAGCCATTTAATTTAATCATCTCGACTTGCTCGCCTTGTTCTTTAAAATATTGAGCCGCAAGATTCGGATACTTTGAAGCTACTTTAGGGTTGATATCTTTTTTCTCATATCCCGGAAGGCCGGCAACCGCTAAATAGCAGGCACTAATTTTCAAATCAAGCACTTCATACACATCACGTTCTTCTTCGATCATGACATCTTTTCCAGCCACTCCGATGTCAGCCACCCCATGCTCGACATAGGTCGGTACATCCATTGGTTTTKCTAAAATGAAGCGTAGATTTTCTTCTTCCACATCTAGAATCAATTTACGTGAATCATCGAATTCTTCTGGGAGGCGGTAGCCGGCTTTGCGTAAAAGCTCAACAGCCTCTTYAAATATTCTTCCTTTTGGCATCGCCACTGTTAATACTTCGCTCATCCTACTCGCCTCCTTTTTTTGTCTTACCAATGCAATAAATGACATCGTCATACTGCTCGCTCATTTGATCAACATTCCCCACACCTGAGAGGTCTTGAAGAACGACTGAGATGCCTTCTTCTCGCTTTTCTCTTGCAAGTTTCGTTGCTTCCACACGACGTTCTTTACTGAAGATCACGCAAACATTTTCTTCAGGTTGCGCTGTTTTTCCGATTGCTTCTACAAGTAGATCAAGACGCACACCAAACCCTGTTGCTGGAGCTGGGCGATCAAACT
>NZ_LFEL01000115.1:0-5454 GCF_001037965.1 Bacillus sp. LL01
TCCCCATTCGTTGCGATAAAAGTAGCTCCATTTCGAACAGCAAGTGTTGCTCTTGCTAATTTATCATACGTAATCTCACGGTCTAACCCCATCACCACATAATCAGGATCTGCTTCTACAATTTGATGACCATAGTCAAGCAAGCTTTGTCTTAGCCCTTCTTCTCCTACCATCAAGACGCGAGCCTTTTGTTTTTCTTCTGTAATGACACTTGCAGAAGCCATACTAGTTGTGTAAATATGTTCGGTCGTTGCAGGAACTCCCATCTTCACTAAGACGTCTGCCACCTGATCAGGTGTTTTTGTTGAGTTATTGGTAACAAATAAATATGGATATCCTTTTCCCTCTAGCTTCTTCACAAAATCAATCGCTTCAGGAATCGGTTCAGTCCCTCGATACATTGTGCCGTCTAAATCAATTAAAAACCCTTTATACGTCTTCACTTTGCCCTCATTTCTAAACAAACAACCACCTTATAAGAAGGTGGCTATTGCTTTACGATTTTCACTTCRTTTCTTTCAGCCGATACACACAACTTGGTGTATTTTCTTTTGCCATACACTCTTCTCGCTCGATATCATCTGTGTTAAGCAATGTTTTGAAAAGTTTTTGTTCACAATTACAGGCAACGGGATAAGCGGAAGCTACTTTTGCGATCGGGCAATTATATTCAATAAAACGGTAGGTGCCGTCATCATCTTTTTCAACTTCCACCATATACCCATTTTCATTTTGAATACGTGCAAGTGTTTCAACCCGTTCATCAAAGTTTCCATTGACCGTCGATCCGTATTTTTGTTGCAATCGCTCCCGACGCTGTTCAAATAACTTTTCAATCACTTCCGTTCCACTTATCTTTTCAAGGTCATGTAAGAATTCAAGCGAGAGATTTCCGTAGTTCCTCGGAAAGCTTTCATCTCCCTGAAGTGTTAAAAAATATTTATGTGTAGGACGTCCCATCGGCTGTCTTTCAAGCTTGGAATGGATCAACCCTTCTTTTTCTAACCCTTGTAGGTGTCTACGCACAGCCATTTCAGTAATCTCTAATTGCTGAGCCATCTCTGAAACAGTTAGTTCATAGCTCTTTTTAAGCATAACTAAAATGACTTGTCTTGTGGAGTTGGTATTATTACTCATGACCATCACCATCCTTCACCTTATTGTAAGCGATGATTCAGTCGTTGTAAATTTATGTGATAAGGACGCTATTTTTCTGATTCCGGTAAAAAGGCAGATACCGGTCCAAGTTCTTCTACTAAATACCGTCTAACATTAGCAGAAAAATGTGTGAGTGCGTTTATCTCTTGGTTTAGAACCAATGCGACTTCCTCATGTTTTATAGCCGTATAGTGGGTAACTAAAGGCTTTCTCAGACTAACAACTTTCTTTAATGATAAAGCATCCTCTTCCTTAATGACTTTTTCATCAAAAAGAATTTCTACAATATCTTCATAGCTACCAGGATCACGCATGATAAACCCATCAATCATGCTATTTCCGACATCAATAATGGACTCGATAACAACGGTAGCCAATCTTTCAAAGGCAAGCTTGTCCTTAAGTGTCTCTAGTGCCCACTTTTGATCTAACTCGCCCACCATTAATTCCATATATGTAAGTGTTTCTTCAATTTTTTCGCGATTTACAAAATACATCTGAAGCACCTTCTTTTTTCAATTAGTATAACACATTAGATCATTTTCAAAGATAAAGACAAACACATCWAAAGAAATGATTTATTATTCACCTCATTTTTGTTATGATAAAGGACGTACATGATTCGACAAGGGCCTGAATGATTGTCGAACAAACGCAATACACATATTATGATACACAATTGGAGGAGAAACAACTTGGATCGTGAACTAGCCTTAGAAATCGTCCGTGTAACGGAAGCCGCAGCCTTAGCCTCATCTCAATGGATGGGACGTGGCAAAAAAAATGAAGCAGATGATGCTGCAACAAGCGCAATGCGCACCATGTTTGATTCAGTAAACTGCAGAGGAACCGTCGTCATTGGTGAGGGAGAACTTGATGAAGCACCAATGCTCTACATTGGCGAAGAAGTCGGTAGTGGACATGGTCCTGAAGTTGACATCGCTGTAGATCCTCTTGAAGGAACGAGTATTGTAGCAAAAGGACACCCAAATGCGATGGCGGTTATTGCCGTTGCAGATAAGGGAACTCTCCTACATGCACCAGATATGTATATGGAAAAAATCGCTGTTGGACCGGAAGCAGCTGGCCTTGTTCGTTTAGATGACCCGATTGAAAAAACAATCGACATCATCGCTAAAATGACAAATAAACGAGTTCGTGATGTAACCGTCATTATTCAAGAACGTGAGCGTCACGCGGAACTCATTGAACGTGTTCGTCAAAAAGGTGCTCGTGTCACACTTTTTGGAGATGGTGATGTAGGTGCTTCGATCGCTACAGCCCTTCCTCAAACAGGAATTGACCTTTTTGTAGGCACAGGTGGCGCTCCAGAAGGTGTCATTTCAGCTGCTGCWCTTAAAGCTTTAGGTGGCGATATGCAAGCCCGTCTTGTTCCTATGAATGACGAAGAATTTGAACGCTGCAAGAAAATGGGACTAGAAGATCCAAGGCAAGTACTGCAATTAAATGATCTTGTACGTGGTGACGATGCAATCTTCGCTGCAACAGGCGTTTCTTCTGGTGAACTTGTTGAAGGCGTACGCTTTTTAGGCGGTGACTTAGCTGAAACGGATTCAATCGTTATGCGCGCTAAAACAAGAACAGTTCGCTACATTAAAACGCATCACCATCTAGACCATAAACCACATCTTGTTATGAACGACTAACAATCGCGTTCCCTTTTCAGTCATGGTATGATTAGATAATAAAACTCATGTACTAAAGGGGGTTCATAGATGTCTGAGCGATTTTATTTATATAATGACGTGGAAGAAACACGCACTCGTTTCGTTAGCTTTATGGGCGAATCACAGCGTTTTGATTTAGCCATTATTAATTCTTCTCGCTACTACGGAAAACAACTTGTCCTAGATGTTCAATCTAATCGCTTCGCCATAATTGGAGCAGATGACTTAGACGAACCTGGTTATCTAGAGCATGCTTATCAAATAAGTGAAGAGGATGCGAGTGAATTACGATCATTTTTATACGAAGTGGTCTAATAGTAAAAACCATCTCTTTTGGGGAAAGCTAATCCATAGGAGGTGGTTTTTTTATGCCAAATTCACGTGATAAAGAAACAGAAAATTATACTGATTTCTCTAACGTTGAGTCAATGCGTAATTTCATTTTGCCGGAAATTACACCAGAAGGACCATACGGCTCTCCGATCAATAAAGATACTCCAGTTGTAAATAAGAGTACACCATGGAAGCCAGGACAACGCTATTACAGCGCTTTCAATTATGAGTTTAAATCATTGCATCAGAACCTTCCTCGTAAATACCCAGGTGCTCATCCTACACACGATGACCCTAATAAAAATGAGGAACCACCTTATACGACGACTTAAACTAGAGAGCCCTTCCCATGAGGGCTCTCCTTTTACTCTTCACCCTCTGCTTGTACGGTTGAAGACTTTTCTTTGTCTTTTTCCTTTACTTTCCTTAAAACAAAATAAGCACWACCGAAATTACAGTATTCATAGAGATAATCAGGTAACGTACTTATCTTCGTATCAAACGTAGATTTTTTATGGCGGTCGCTAAAGAAACCWCGTAAACGCAACTGGTTATAACCCCAGTCACCTACAATATAATCATATTTGTTTAAAACATCACTGTAACGAGCCTTAAAGGCTTCTTCGTTCCAGCCTTCCTTTACATCATCAACAATCTCATATTGCATTCCTTGAATGCGAACCACTGGGCTCACCTCTCTTTTCATACCTTATTATACCACATCATTGCCTGCCAACAGTATCCTTTGTACTCATCATTTTCTATCAGTAAAAAGTTCCTCTTTGGGTCATTCTGTAGATAGAGGGGGAATGAAAATCATGATAAAAAAATCAATGATGGTTACCGGTGTCGCAGCGTTAATGCTTATGACTGGCTGTCAAATGAACGATGTAGGGCAGCAATCGTTGCAACGTACTTCGAATCCAAATTACGGTCCAATGCAAACAAATCAAGGTTATTATCCGATGGGAATGGGACAAAATCAATCCACAGAATATAACCGCTATGGCTATACAAGATACCAAAAAGAACAAGTTGAAGCCAATGGAAAACAGCAATCCACTCCAATGTTTGACCGGACTGAACTTGCCGATACGGTATCTCGTATGGTTTTAACAAATGAAACGGTAAGCGAGGCAGCAACATTAGTTACTGATAAATATGTGCTTGTTGCTTATGATTGTGATACAAACGACCGTGATTATGTAGCAGACCAAGTAAAACGAAGTGCAATCTCCGTCGTGCCTCGTTACTACGAAGTGTATATTACTGATGACCATGATCACTTTGCAGAAATCGAACGCTTCCAAAATGGCTCCACTACAGCCGGAAACCAAGAAGGTTCACTAAAGCAAACCATCCAAGAAATGCGCCAATCACCACAAGGAGCATACAACGAATCAACCGACGATAACATGAACGTCATGGAACAAAAACAAAAGAAACTGATGGATTAGACCGAAAGGCGGAACGGCATGTTCTGRCATTCGAAAACTTRGGGGAGACAATTAGAAGTCGCTCTTTGACTTCGTTTGACTCACAAAAGTTTCTCGAAGGACAATGCCGTGAAGCTAGACACTGAAAACGGAATTGGCTCGTTTAGGTACGAGGACGGTGGAGGTTTGACAATTAGAAGCGCTTTTTGCTTCGTTTGTCAAAGTGAAGCGGCCCGACTACCTGAGCCGTGAAGCTAGACACTGAAAAGCGGAGACGAGTGGTTTGGCATGCGGAGTATAAGGGTAAATTTTCGGAATTTCGCTCATATATATCAGATTCGCTCATAAAAAAATCGGATCGCTCATATATGAGATATTACGCTCATATATAGGATATAGCGCACATATCCATCCATATTTCGCACATAATGACCTACATTCGCTCAAAAATGGTAAATCCCGCACATACCGCCATACCGCCACAAACAACAATACACCACTACTAAAAAAGGAGCTGCCACTAGGTCAATGACCTGATCGGCAGCCACTTCTTTTATTCTTGGCTTTTTCCAATTGCTTGGCCAAGATCTTCTAAAATGTCTTCTATTGCTTCTGTTCCAATCGATAAACGGATCATACCAGGTGTAACCCCTGCAGCTAGTTGATCTTCTTCTGTTAATTGCTGATGAGTTGTACTCGCAGGGTGGATAATAAGTGATTTTGAATCGCCCACATTAGCGAGGTGTGAAAATAATTCAACAGAATGAATCAGCTTTTTGCCAGCTTCTACCCCGCCCTTTAATCCAAACGTCAAAATGGCCCCTTGCCCTTTTGGCAAG
>NZ_LFEL01000116.1:0-5424 GCF_001037965.1 Bacillus sp. LL01
CCTTTAGGACGGCCAAGGTGGCTAGCTAATAGAACTTTAGCTCCTTGATCTGCAAGGAATTCAATCGTAGGTAGTGCTGCACGAATACGAGTTTCATCCGTGATTTCACCGTTTTTCATCGGCACGTTAAAGTCGACGCGGCAAAATACTTTTTTTCCTTTAAGATCAATGTCTCGAACGGTTTTCTTGTTCATTAGATCGAACCTCCAGTCACATTCTACTCTCTAAACTTGACAGCGGAAAGGGGAGATAGTACTCATACTCTCCTCCCCCAATACTATCTTATCTGATTATAGTCCTTGTTTAGCAATGTATTCAACAAGATCTACTACGCGGTGAGAATAACCTGATTCATTGTCATACCAAGAGATGACTTTAACCATGTTACCTTCCATAACCATTGTTGATAATGCATCAATTGTAGAAGAAGCTGGGTTACCATTGTAATCTCCAGATACTAATGGCTCTTCGCTATAAGCAAGAACTCCGTTAAGAGCACCTTCACTAGCTTCTTTGAATGCTGCATTTACATCTTCAGCTGTTACTTCTTTATCAAGTTCAGCTACAAGGTCAACTAGTGATACGTTAGGTGTTGGAACACGCATAGCACCACCGTTTAATTTACCTTTAAGCTCAGGTAATACTAATGCAACGGCTTTAGCAGCCCCTGTTGTTGTAGGAATGATATTCTCTGCAGCCGCACGAGCACGACGGTAATCTTTGTGCGGAAGGTCAAGAATTTGTTGGTCATTTGTGTATGAGTGAACAGTTGTCATCATTCCACGACGGATACCGAACTTATCGTTTAAAACTTTTGCAAATGGCGCAAGACAGTTTGTTGTACAAGATGCATTAGAGATTACGTGGTGGCTAGCAGCATCGTACTTGTCTTCGTTAACACCCATAACAACTGTGATATCTTCATCAGATGCAGGAGCAGAAATGATTACTTTCTTAGCGCCAGCTTCGATGTGTTTTGCAGCATCTTCACGCTTTGTGAAGAAACCAGTTGATTCTACAACTACTTCTACTCCACGATCTCCCCAAGCAAGGTCAGCTGGGTTACGTTCTGCAGAGACGTTGATTTCTTTTCCGTTCACAACTAACGCGTTGTCTTTTACTTCGATTTCTACATCAAGTACACCGTGTACTGAATCATACTTTAGAAGGTGTGCAAGCATGTTTGCATCTGTAAGGTCATTGATTGCTACAACCTCAACGTTCGGATTATTTAATGCTGCACGAAATACGTTACGTCCAATACGTCCAAAACCGTTAATACCAATTTTTGTTGCCATGATAAATTTCCTCCTAGTAGTAAGTAAGTTTTGATAAGAAATACTAAAGTAAATAGAATTCCTATCTATTATCAAAAAGGGCTAAACCCTTTTATCTACCAATTTCTCATTGTTCAATTTCAAGTAATCTTCTAGCTGCTGACTCATCTGTAATTAATACATCACTTGGGCGATATTTCATATAAGCTGAAATCGCTTCTGCCTTTGATTCTCCCCCAGCAACTGAAATCACATACTTATCTTTGTCCAACTCATCAAGCTGTAAACCAATTGTACGCTGTTTATGAATAATCATTCCTTCACGGTTAAAGTAGTAACCAAATGCTTCTGCTACCGCTTGTTCCCGCTCAATCTTTTCCATAAACGATTCCTTTGATCTACGTCGGGTGGCCATTGTGTTCGCCTCACCAATTCCGTGAATCACTACTCTAGCTGAWTTGATCAGCTTTAGGATATCCTGGATTGACGGCTCTAATACAAGAGATGAGTAAGCTTCTTCACTTAATTGATCTGGAACGTGAAGCAACCGGTACTGTGCCCCTGCTCTTGTTGCCAGTTCAGCACTAATCGTATTCGCTTGATTTTCAACTTTCTCTCCAAGACCACCACGAGCTGGGACAAATATCACATCCCGCATACTAGCATCAGGTGTCATCATTTCAGCAACAGCAGCAAGTGTTGTGCCACCCATAACTGCAATAACATCATGTGGCTCTCGTTTGGTCTTTAGTTCACTAATACTAGCACGACCAAGTTCGTGTTTCACCCAATGATCCTCATCACTATTTCCTGCCACCACTAACACTTTTTTAACCCCAAGCTTTTGTTCTACCTGTTCTTCAAGAGTGCGAAGTCCAAGTAACTCTTTCATGACATCTTCTAATTGATAAAAGAGCGCTTCACCAGCTGGAGTCACTGTCATGCCGGCTGTTGCAAAAGAAACAAGTCCCTGATCTTTTAAAAAAGTAACCTCTGTGCGCAAAACCCGCTCAGACATTTGCAAGTTAGAAGATAAATTCCTTCTCCCTATCGGTTGCATTAAGCGAATGTACTGAAGTATTTTGTAACGTTTCACCATTACATCAAGCATGTCTGGTAATAATTTTTGCTGAATATCTAACAATACTCGCATAGAACAAAAAACTCCTTACTCGTCACTCTTACACAAATCGCCCAACGGGATAAAATGTGTCCCGCACAGTCATTTTGCGTCCCGATATGGGTAAAAAAAGATCAAATCCTTATCTTCACGTTCATTTTAACAAGGAAATGATCTACTTACAAGCGATATCTACCCAATTATCTGAAGTAAACGTTTTCTTATTTTTTCTTTTGACAATTGTCCGAAATCAATTTCTTCTTCCGCAACTGCCACTACTGGAATCATCACTTGATACTTTAAAAGCAACTCATCATCTTCATAAATATCAATCACTGATAGCTCAAATGGAATTTCTTTTTGAAGTTCTTTCATCATTTCTACCCCGTGATCACATAGTGGGCAGTGGTGTTTCGAATAAACATCTACGTGTAGCATATGCCAACATTCATCCCCTATTCATATCTCTTACGTTTGGAAGAAGACGGAATTCCAAGTTCATCTCTATATTTGGCAATGGCACGGCGAGAAACCGTAATGCCCTTTTCACTCTCAAGCCACGTCACAATCTTCTGATCAGATAGCGGCTTAGCTTTTGATTCATTGGCCACTAGTTCTTTAATTAACTCTTTAATGGACTGACTTGAAGTGGATTCTCCAAATCCGTTCTTCACACTCGATGTAAAGAAAGCCTTCAGCTCATATAATCCACGAGGTGTTTGTGCATATTTGTGTGTCGTTGCCCGGCTCACAGTTGACTCATGCATCTCAATCTCTTCAGCAATATCTTTTAATGTTAGTGGCTTTAACACTCCATTTTTCGATTCAAAAAAGGCGCGTTGATGTCTAACAATCGCTTCCGCTACTTTTTTGATCGTTTGTTGACGTTGTTCAATGCTTTTAAGTAACCATTGTATTTGTTGATACTTTTGCTTCGCATATTCAGTCGCTTCAGCCTGATTTGGCTGCTTTAAGAGTTTTTCGTAATCACGATTTAAGCGAATCGGTGGCAAGGAGTCGTCTATTAATTGCACAACTAACTCGCTATCCTTCCACGTAATCGAAAGGTCGGGAATCAAATAGTTTGTCGGCTCACCTGAGAACTGTGTGCCAGGACGTGGATCTAGCGTTTGAATCAGGTCATATACATCTTGAATATCAGCTAAGGTAACATCTAGTTCTACTGCGAGAGCTTTCCACTTTTTCGATGCTAAATCCTCCATATGATGCATGACAATCATTTCTGCTAAAGGAGCTTTATTAGAAAGACGTTTTAGTTGTAAATAGAGGCATTCTTGCAAAGACCTCGCTCCAACTCCAGCGGGATCAAAGTTTTGTAGAATCCTTAAAACATCTTCCCCTTCTTCCTCACTGATCATTAAATCATTGCATACTTCTGTAAAGGAACGACAGAAATAACCATCCTCACGTAAGCTAAAAATGAAATAATGAAGTTGCTTCTCACGTTCTTTTGATAACGCAATCTCCCCTGCTTGAGAAATAAGATGCTCGCTCAAACTCACTTGATCAACCAGCGCATAATCAATCGGCGATGCCTCGTCTTCACTTTTTTGATATGATTTCGTATTAGAAATAGACCCCTCTATATATGAAGATTCGCTTCCCATTTGCATTGAAGCTTGATCTTGTAAGTCCATCAATGGATTTTCAAGTGCCTGTTCGTGTATGAAGGCGGACAAGTCTGTTGTGGAGTACTGCAACAAATTAATCGCTTGGCGCAACTCCTGCGTCATGATTAACGTTGTCGTCTGCTGTTGAAAAAGACCAAACTGCATAACCTTCCTCCTCCCATTTGATATCATACCATATTTTATACCTTTTATGACGATTTGAAAGCGCTTACTAAATAGTATGAAACCAATTCTGTTTCAGACCAACTAAACATATTATACTATAGAAAAGTGGAGATGAGTGGTCTGGCATGCGAAAAAATAAAGGGGTAGCAATATGAAGGCGCTTTTTGACTTCATTTGATGCTCCGATTTTTTCTCGCAGGGCAAGGAATCGGAACTAGACAAGAAAAGTGGAGATGAGTGGTCTGGTATGGAGAAAAATTAGGGGAAACAATAAGAAGTCGGCTTTTGGCTTCGTTTGGTTCACCGTTTTTTCTACCAGGCCAACGAATTGGAACTAGACACGAAAAGTGAAGATGGCTCGTTTAGGTATGAAGGCGGTGGAGCTTTGGCAATGAAAAGCGCCTTTTACTTCGTTTGACTAAGTGAAGCGTCACTGATTGACCTTTTACGTTTGAACTACTTTAAAATCGGCTATGATGTAAGAAGGGTTTAGGCACCATGATAGGGAATAGTATGTAATAGAGGAGGCAAATCATTTGACCTTCTTTGACCTATTAGGTATGATGTACATAAGATATGAAAGTCGTCCGTACATAAGAGAATCAAACGTATCGGCGGATGCGAAGCAACAAGGATCATCCTAATAATTTCGAAACAATCCATTTATAAGGAGGAAAATGAACATGAACTTAATTCCTACAGTTATTGAGCAAACAAACCGAGGTGAGCGTGCTTATGACATTTACTCTCGCCTGTTAAAAGATCGTATCATTATGCTTGGTAGTGCAATTGACGACAACGTAGCTAACTCCATTGTGGCTCAGCTTTTATTCCTACAAGCAGAAGATCCTGAAAAAGATATTTCTCTTTATATTAATAGCCCAGGTGGTTCCATCACAGCGGGTATGGCCATTTACGATACGATGAACTTTATCAAGCCTAAAGTATCTACAATCTGCATCGGTATGGCTGCTTCAATGGGTGCATTCCTACTTGCTGCCGGTGAGCCAGGCAAACGTCTTGCTCTACCAAACAGTGAAGTGATGATTCACCAACCATTAGGTGGAACACAAGGTCAAGCATCTGACATTGAAATTCACGCTCGTCGTATTATTGAAATGCGCGCGACACTAAACAAGATTCTTGCAGAACGTACTGGTCAACCTCTTGAAGTCGTTGCACGCGATACAGATCGTGACAACTTCATGAC
>NZ_LFEL01000117.1:0-5374 GCF_001037965.1 Bacillus sp. LL01
CCTGGAAAACTCAAACGAGCTAGCGCATAACCAGCCATTGAGTTAAATAGAATATTAAGCAATGTTCCAACTACTGCAATTACAACACTGTTGAATAACCAGCGGATAAAGAGTGGCTGGGTACTAATAATGTAGCGATAGTTATCAAGTGTCCAATTTTCAGGCAAGATGGAAAATCCACCTACGATCTCATTCAAAGGTTTGAACGAAGCAAAGAATGCCCATAAAAAAGGAGTAACTGTTACAACTGCATAACCTATAAGGATCGAATATAGTATGAATTTTCCAATTTTTAAATCTTTCAATGCTCTCACTCCAGACGTATTAATACACTTGTTCATCCTTTTGGAATTTGCGCTGAATGAGTGTTGCAGCTAAGATAWTGACCGCTAACAAGAAAGCAAGCGCTGCTGCGTAACCCATTTGATCATACGTATTAAACGCATATTGATAAATCAACAGAACGATTGTCAGTGTCGAGTTATCCGGTCCACCTGTTCCGCCTGAGAAGATATACGATTGATCGAAAAGTTGGAACGTCCCAATAATCCCCATAATGACTACAAATGATGTGATTGGTCGTAACATTGGAACCGTAATATAGCGGAATTTTTGGAACGCTGACGCCCCGTCAAGCTCTGCAGCTTCATATAAACTTTCCGGTACATCTTTCAATCCAGCTAAATAAATAACCATATAAAAAGGAGCAGTTGCCCAAATGTTCATAATCATAATGGCAATCAACGCAACCGACGGATCTCCTAGCCAGTTATAAGTCGGTAAGCCAATCGTACTTAGAAATTGATTTACTAGACCATTTTGATTGTTATACATGAACATAAAAATTAAAGCCAACACAGCTGATGATGTTAAGGTTGGTAAAAAGAAAATGACACGGAAAAGGTTCGTTCCCTTAATCCTTGCGTTCAAGCAAGCTGCAAGAATCAAGGCAAGGAGCGTCTGAACAGGTACAACAACCGCTACATAAAAGGCAGTGTTGCGTAGAGCAATTCCCGCCCGAAAATCATCTGAAATACGAACGAAGTTTTCAATTCCTACAAACTCAGAAATTCCTCCAAGTAAATTCACTTTCTGAAAGGATAGAATCACTGCATAAATGATTGGTAGTAAGATAAACACACCAATAGTCAGTAATGCTGGGCCCATGAATAAATAGCCCTGACCTGCTTCACGCATGTGCTTTTTTGATGGTTTTTTTATGGCCATGGTGGTACTCCTTCCCCAAGTCGATTCATCTCACTTCTACATACTAGAATCAACTAAGCGGTTTAATGGGTAGGTGGGAGGTACCCACCTACACCATTACGCTCTATTGAATTTCACGGTTCGCTACATCTTCTGCTTCTTCTAATGCCTCACCTAAATCACGTTGCCCTAAAAATGCACTAATAAATTGATTTCCAAAATTATTATTAATGATCGGTAAATTCGTATCATCAGACCATACTGTCGCATATGATGTTCCAGCTACAAATGGACCATAAATTTCATCATCCGTATAATCAAGCGTTTCAGCTACAGATGCACGCGTTGGCAGTGTTAATCCACTCGCCGTCCATGCTTCCATTCCTTCTTTCCCAGTTAAGAATTCAATTAATCTCCACGACGCTTCTTTTTTATCACTTGCTGCATTCATTACATAAGAAACAGTAAATGCCATTGTGCCTTGCTCTCCATTAATGGTAGGGATTTCAGCAACCCCGTAATTAACATCTGGGAAATTCTCATCAAGGAATGGAATCGTCCAGTTTCCTTCCATAATCATCGCTGCTCTTCCAAGTGCGAACATTTCTCCACCATTATCAGATCCTACTTCAGATGGCTCTGCTGCTGTTCCTGCTTCATTTCTCATATCAACAACTGGTTGCAACGCTTCAACCACTGCAGGATCGCCAAACGAAGCTTTGTTGTCGGTTACTACTTGGCCACCATTCGATTCAGCGATGAACATAAGACGAGCTAAATCTGGCACGACTCCGTAACCATACGTGCTATCGGTTGTAAGGGCTTCTGCCATTTCTTCTAGCTCCTCCCATGTTGCCGGCGGTGCATCAAATCCAGCTTCTTCTAGTAAATCTTTATTGTAGAAGAGAGCCAATGTGGATGTATCCTTTGGAAGTCCATAAATCGTATCATCGTTTCCACGGAATGCATCTAATAGCGGCTGTTCAAAATCATCCAAATCAAAGTCCTCTGAAATATACTCATCAAGAGGTTCAACCACTCCCGTTTCAATTAAGCCAGGAGCTTCAAATGCATCTAGATAGAACACATCAGGTCCATCTCCACCAATTAAACGAGTACGCAAGACATCCATGTATGAATCAGGAATTGTACTAATTGTTACTTCTATATCAGGATTTTGTTCCTCAAACAGAGCAATCGTCTCATCTAAGTACTTCTGCTCTTGTGGTGATGATTGCCAACCTGTTAAGGTGATTTGGGTGACTTCACCATCGTTTGAATTCTCTCCAGAAGTACTTTCCCCGCCGTTATTCCCGCAACCTGTAAGAACACTACCAAGTAAAACTGTGCTAATCCCCATTGTCATAAACCATTTTTTCATCATGCTTTCCCCTCTCTTGTTTCCTTTTTATATAGGTTAATTTTTAGATGACATCGGCTTTTTTTGATCAACTAATTGTATATCTAAACCTGTTGTATTCTTTTCAACAGTCACTTTCAATTCGTGATCTTCTCTACTAACTATGAGATCTAATTGTCCTGATGCGATCGTTACATCACGAAACACTAGTTCATTCATGCTCTCTGGTAGTACGGGGTTGAGGGCGATTGTTTTCTTAAGTGTATCAGGATACAAACCGAGCATTGTTTGAACCATCACTAGAGGCGTACCTGCTGCCCAAGCTTGTGGTGAACATGCGACTGGATAAGGGATAACCGGCTTTCCATCTGAATAGCCACAGAATAATTCAGGTAGACGATCATTATCAAAGTATTGAGCAGCTTTGATTAACCCGTCAATGACAGTATTTGCCTGCGTGTGGTGGCCAAGCTTACCCATTCCAAGTAAAATCATGCTGTTATCATGTGGCCATACACTTCCATCATGGTAGCTCATTGGGTTATAACCCGCTTCACCTTCACCCATTGTACGAATGCCATAGCCTGAGAACATTTTATCTGAGACAAGCATGTTACTTACTGCTTGGGCTCTCCCTTCAGATAACATTCCTGCAAACAATACATGCCCTGGATTTGTTGTCAACGTTCCAACTGGCTTTTTGTCTTGATCAAGGGCGATCGCATAAAATTGTTGGTCCTCCATCCAAAAGGCTGCTTCAAAAGCTTTTTTCAGTTGGTTCGATTCATTCACTAATTGCTTTGACTTTTCAATGTTACCGACTGCCTCAAATAGCTCTGCCATTCCTTGTTTAGCTTGATACACATAACCTTGTACTTCTGCTAGCGCAATCGGAGTTTTAGCATAATCCCCATTACGGTGTACTACCGAATCAGCAGAATCTTTCCAGCCCTGATTAGCAATTCCTTTAGATGACTCTTGGTGGTATTCAACAAATAAATCACCATCACGATCCCCGTACTCATCAATCCACATCAGAGCATTTTCAACATTCTCTGTAAGCTCATTAAATAATTCAACATCGYCTGTCCACTTAATGTATTCAGAAAGCAGCATTAAAAACAAAGGCGTCGCATCGATCGTGCCATAGTAAGGAGTAAATGGAACTTGGTTCGTATTAGCCAATTCTCCTTTTCTAWGTTCGTGCATAATCTTTCCTGGCTGCTCATCTCTCCAAGGATCAAGCTTCGTACCTTGGAAGGCAGCCATAGTACGCAACGTTCCTTTTGCTACCTCAGGTTGGAATGGGAGCAGTTGCAATGCTGCAATTAAGCTATCTCTTCCGAAAGGAACAGCAAACCATGGCAAACCAGCTACTGGAAATGATCCATATCCTAAATCCGTCAATAGTACACGCATATCTGAGACACCACGATCAACAAGACGTTGAAGCTGTAAATGATCCGTTTGAAGTTTTGCTATGTTGTTATCCCACTTTACATGACTTTCTTTTAACTTTCGGCTAGCTTCATCAACAGGTAAGATAACTGGATCTTCATTGTTTTCAACTGGTACAATTGCTAAAACGATTGACTCTCTTTGCCCATGAGCAAGCTCGAATCCGAATGTTAGATCGCCTAGATCCGTTACTTCTTTTGCTTGCTTGCTCCACTGGATCACCGTCTGTCTGGAGATTTGATCTGCCCCTTCATACATGAAGCGTAATTCGTTTTCTCCTTGTTTTACGCCCGTTTTGCTGCCAATCTCACCATGTTGAAATCCTCTTACGATGAACATATCTTGAAAATCAGCTTCCATATGAACACTTAAATCAAAAGAGACAGGCTTCGGGTAATAGTTGGTTACGATCAATTCCTCATAACAAACACCATCATAGATAAATCTCTCACGCTTCAATTCAACAGACTCGCGCCATAAAATCAATTCCCCGTCTTCCTCCATATGAGGATTCGTTAAGATAAACGATGAGCGGTAGGCATCATCAGAATTTGACGTGAGCAAAACCGGCTCTTGTTGATTGATTCGCACATCAAACTTACTCAAATAGCGAGTGTCTTTCGTATAAAGTCCTGCYCCATATTCATGGCCTTTTGGGATATTTCCTTTTTCATCTGTTAAAAGGAATAGGTCATTTTCTTTTATTACTCGATATGTCATTTGTCTCTCTCCTCTGGATAATTTCCTCCAAAACGTTTCGGACTTCGCTTTAAAATAAAATCCAAAACGTTTTGGATTTAGTGTACAAGAAAGTTTATGCTTTCTTGTTAAAGTCAGTAGATTGACGTATTTTTAAATTACTTTTTAAGATGCGAGCATTATTGGTTTCGTTCTCTGCTAATAAATCAATAAGAAGACCTGCAGCCTCATAGCCTATTTGATATTTGTCTTGTGCTACCGTCGTAAGACTTGGAGTCGCGTATTCAGCTAGAACGATATCATCATATCCAATCACGGATAATTGGGAAGGCACCCGAATGTTCAATGTTTTAGCTGCTTTTAAAACGCCTAATGCCATTAAATCACTTGCACAAAATATAGCGGTCACATTCGGATGGTTTCTTAAAAAGTATAGAGCTACTTTTTCTGCTTGCTCTTCGCGGAATTCACCATTTAAGATCCAATCCTCTTTTATAGGGATTTCATTTTGCTCTAGAGTAGCAAGATAGCCTTCCTTACGCTTCTGACTTACAAATGCCTTTTCATGACCATTCATCATCGCAATTTGTTGATGTCCTAAATCAATTAAGTATTGAACAGCCTTTTTAGCACCGTCTACATTATCAGTAG
>NZ_LFEL01000118.1:0-5369 GCF_001037965.1 Bacillus sp. LL01
CTGGTTCTAGTGGGTTCGATTCCCACCCCGAATTTGATACTTCATTATATTAAATTCGAGGGTGGAAGAACTCATCTGCCCTCTTTAAAAAGGAGGGCTTTTTGTGATTTTAAAGAGACGAGACGTCGCTGATTCTCATGCTTTGTTCGAACTGTTGGTTGACCCGGCTGTATTTCCATATGTTCGTCATAAAGCTTCTTCCTATGATGAGTTTACTTTCTTAACAAAGCAAACCATAGAAGCTGAGGAGCGCGGCGAACTCATATCCCGAACGATCGTCGACGAGTGGGGCGAACCGATTGGTACCATTAATTTATTTGATGTGGCAAACCAAAGCGGGTTTTTAGGAACTTGGATTGGCAAACCATACTTTGGTAAAGGCTATAATCAATTAGCTAAAGATGCTTTCTTTGATGAGCTGTTTTTTCAGTGTGAGATTCAAACTGTTTTTATGCGAATTAGAAAGGAAAATATCCGTTTTCATAAAGCAGCAGCAAAGCTTCCATACACGACTTTAGCCAATGAGCTAAGACCCGATATTTATCAACAAATAAATGAGCAAGCAGATGTGTATGATTTATTTCAAATAGAGAAGGATCAATACCACCTACACTTAATGAGAAAAGACTTGCAACATACACATTCATTTGAAGCAAAAGAAGCTTAATGGATTACTTTCCTATTCTTTGCCCACACTATGACTATCCATGAGTGAAAGTGAGGGGATTTAGATGGAAAGTAAAAAGCGCCATGCTACCGAAGAGCGTAGTACATTACGTAAAGCTCAAGAAGTTCGATTTGCCTCTGAATTTAGAGCAGCAGATCGCGCAGCAAGAAGAGCTTCCAAAAGCTAACACTAATAATTAAACAGATCACATCCATACTATAGGTAGATAAGCAACGCACTTGCTTGTCTAACATATCAACCTTTAGGGGGAATTGATCATGGGTAAGAAAAACCGCAACAAACAACAACAAGAAATGCAACAACATCAGCAACAACATCAGGCTGAGTTTGCTAACGAATTGGACCCTGCTGGTCATAGCGAACAACAACGTCAACAGCAACAAAAGGCTGCTGGAAAACGCTCTAAAAAGAACCAACAATAATTTCACAAAAAGAACAGATAAGCGGCTTTGTTCCGCTTATCTGTTTTTTCATGTTATAAAACCTTCCATACCCTTTGTGCTATAAGGKTTTATGACTTTTACCCTCCTTTTTTCTGACTTTTTAAAAATATCAATTTGTTAGAATACTTAACGATAGCGTAGTATTTAAAACCTTCATAGCCCTTACCTACCTTCATCCCATCTAAGCCCTATTTAAGCGGAATAATCCTTGTTAAGCTCGTTTGCCATCCTTATCTCATCATCATATGATTAAATACGTATTAGTGAGGACCAAAAAGAATATTTTAAGGAGGAAACTGACATTAATAGTCAACAAGCAACTACAACTGCTAAAAAAACAAATCATATTAGCCTCTTAAAACCAACAGTTAATGATGGAGCAGCAATGTGGGAGTTAGTTAACCATTCTACATTGGATCAAAACTCTGCTTATAAGTACATTATGATGTGCGATTTTTTTGCAGAAACATGTGTTGTTGCCAAAGATGAAGAAAAATTAGTTGGCTTCATCACTGCTTTCATCCCTCCCACTAAACCAGATGTCGTTTTTGTATGGCAAATTGGAGTGGATCCCTCTCAACGAGGAAAAGGCCTTGCTTCTCAAATGTTAAATGATTTAGTACAAAGACAAGGTACTAAGGATATTCGATATGTAGAGGCCACTGTCACCCCATCCAACAAAGCGTCACAATCACTGTTCCGCAGATTAGCTCGTGTTCACAATACAAATTGTGAAGTTCTCGATTGTTTCTCTGAAGAATTATTCCCTGGTGACAATCACGAAGAAGAATTGACGTTTCGAATAGGACCATTGCGGTAATCAAGTATTTAGCAATGTCTCAAGTTACCTGCGAGTTCAAGATATACCCACACAAATTAAAGGTGTTGGATTTATTTAAAGGAGGAGAAAGTAACGATGAAACAAACTGACATGAATATATTTTCTCAATTAGAATCTGAGGTAAGAAGTTATTGCCGTAGTTTCCCTACTGTTTTCACAAAAGCAAAGGGCTATAAGATGTGGGATGAGGCAGGTAAGGAGTATCTCGATTTTTTCTCTGGCGCCGGTGC
This sequence comes from Bacillus sp. LL01, assembly GCF_001037965.1. NCBI lineage: Bacteria > Bacillati > Bacillota > Bacilli > Caryophanales > Bacillaceae > Bacillus > Bacillus sp. LL01. The sequence continues at coordinate 2,203 of NZ_LFEL01000118.1, forward strand.
TTTGAATTATGGTCATAACGAAGAAAGTATGAAGCAAAAGTTAGTCGATTATATTATGAGTGACGGAATAACTCATTCACTTGATATGGCGACAGCTCCAAAAGCTGAGTTTCTAGAGACTTTCAATGACGTCATTTTAAAGCCCCGCGGTCTAGAATATAAAGTGATGTTCCCAGGACCAACTGGTACAAACACAGTTGAAAGTGCATTAAAACTGGCACGTAAGGTAACGGGACGCACAGAAATTATTAGTTTCACGAATGGTTTTCATGGAATGACGATTGGTTCACTTTCTGTTACAGGAAACTCTTTCAAACGTAAAGGTGCAGGAATTCCATTACAAAATACAGTAACAATGCCTTACGACAGCTTTGTAAACGATGGCCTCGACACTCTGGAGTATCTCGAACGTTTCCTAGAAGATAGTGGTAGTGGAGTTGCGATCCCTGCTGCAATGATTCTCGAGACAGTCCAAGGTGAAGGCGGTATTAATGCTGCAAGATTCGAGTGGTTACAACGAATCGAAGAGATTTGTAAGCGTTGGGGCATTTTGTTAATTGTCGATGATGTTCAGGCTGGTGTCGGACGTACTGGTACATTCTTCAGCTTTGAGAAAGCTGGAATTAAGCCTGATATCGTTTGTATGTCTAAATCTATTGGTGGGTATGGTCTTCCACTTGCCATCACTTTAATTCGTCCTGATCTTGATATCTGGGCACCTGGTGAGCATAACGGTACGTTCCGTGGAAACAACCATGCTTTCATTACAGCAACTCAAGCTCTTGAGTTCTGGAAAGATCCTAACTTTGAGAGTGAAATTCAAAGACGATCTGAACGTATCTACTCATTCTTAGAAGAGATTATAAATAAATACCCTGAAGTCAAAGGTGAAGTACGCGGTCGTGGTTACATGGTTGGTATTGCAACTAAAGTAGATGGCTTAGCTGAAAAAATTGCCGCTGAAGCATTCAATCGTGGCTTAATCATGGAAACATCAGGACCAAAAGATGAGGTGTTCAAGCTATTTCCACCATTGATCATTGATGATGCAGGACTAGAAGCAGGATTTGAAATCATAGAAGCGAGTGTTAAAACAGCACTCGAAGCATCTGAGGTTGTTCCTTCATAATTTAGAGGGCCTATCAAGGGGGGTTATTGCCTAACATAGCCCCCCATATCAACTAAGACATTTCACACTAACAATACGGAGGTATTCGGACATGAAAGTAGTAGCACTTAAAGACATTATCGGTTCAGAACAAGAAGTAAAAGGGGAAAACTGGACAAGCCGTCGTCTTCTTCTAAAGAAAGATGGCATGGGGTATTCTGTACATGATACGGTGATTAAAGCTGGTACTGAAACACATATCTGGTATCAAAATCATCTTGAAGCTGTTTATTGCATTGAAGGTGAAGGTGAAGTAGAAACACTTAAAGATAATAAAGTGTGGCCAATTAAAAAAGATGAAATCTATGCGTTAGATCAGCATGATGAGCATCTCTTACGTGCTAAAACAGATATGCGTATGGTTTGTGTATTTAACCCACCTATCACAGGTAAAGAAACGCATGATGAGAATGGTGTTTATCCAGTTGATGAGGATTAATCAATATTTATTAAAAAAGCCCCGTAAAAGTTTAATTTTTACGGGGCTTTCGCTATAAGAAATAAAGAATCTGCTTCTTTAATGTATGAGCATTTGTTTAAATTCTACATCAGCCTCATCTACACCTAGCTTCGTCAAAAACAAGATCGCTCCGGACAAATCATCTACCGGATATTGAGTCATACAAATATTCGATGCTTGCTCAAGATTCACTTGGAATAGCGTATCTTCTCTTAATTCATCCTTCAATTCAAATAATACTTTTWAAACATCTTCATCTTTTTCAAACGTTACATACCCATCGCGTTCATTGAAATAGACGATCAATGGAATTTGAGTATGCGGATGAACAATATGAGCTTTGAACAGATTCATACTAGCTCCCCCCTAACTTTTCCATCTTTGGTACTTATACATTCTTTATTTAGTATTTACTACAGTATGATTAGCTTCTGCTTCAATTAACTTCTTTTTTAATACACACCTAATCCTCAGTTAAGCTCATTTTACCATGCGTCCATTCAACTACCCTCTTCTGCCAGAATTCAACCATCCTTTTCTTACTAGTTTTAATATATCAGTTTTTGAGACCAATTGGGACAAAAGTATGAATTTTCATGCCTAATCGTTGGAAATAAACATATCTTTACCATTTTTATCATAAGTCCACTAATTATTTTCAGAAAATTTTATTTTATGTTATAATTCTGTAACATAGAGTCTTAAGCAATCCTACATATGACTCTTATATAAAAAAGGGGGAATTTGATGAAGAAGAGTTACTGGAAATCCATATTGTTCGGTGGTCTATTACTTGTAGCCACGGCCTGTGGATCAAGTGAAGACACTAGTGGTGAGGCTGAGGGAGAAGATACAACAGACGAGGCTGAAAGAGAATCTTATGTTGTTGCAACAGACAATGCTTATGTCCCGTTTGAATTTCTTGATGAGGAGACAGGAGAACTTGTTGGATTTGATATTGATCTAATGACTGCTATTGCTGATGAGGCAGGGTTCGATATTGTATTTGAAGCGATGGAATTTGATGGAATTGTTGCCGGGATTGGTTCTGGTCGTTTTGATATCGGAATCGCTGGTATGACGATTACAGAAGAACGTAAGGAAAACATCGATTTTTCTCAACCTTATTATGAAGCTGGATTGATTGTTGCGGTTCAAGCTGATAATGATGAGATTAATTCGGTTGATGATCTAGATGGTAAAACAGTAGCAACTCGTACTGGCTCAACTAGCGAAACGTATATCCGTGAAAATACAGGCGGCACACCTGAAGCATTTCCACAAATTACAGAAGCGTACCAGAATGTCATTCAAGGTCGTGCTGATGCAGTTATTTATGACATTCCAAACGTTCAGTATTATGCCTCTACAGAAGGTGGCGGCCAATTAAAAACAATTGGTGAACCATTAACAGGTGAAGAATACGGAATTGCTTTTCCAAAAGGATCTGAGCTTCGTGATATAGCGGATGAAGCACTTACTACTCTTATGGAAGATGGCACATATGCTGACTTATATGAGAAATGGTTTGGTGAGCGT
>NZ_LFEL01000119.1:0-5366 GCF_001037965.1 Bacillus sp. LL01
TGGGGACCAAGAGGATCTTAAAGTTAGTGACAAAGGACGTGTAGGCGATCTTGTATGGCCAATCGTTGCTTTGGTTGTTGGTACCGTTGCATTCATGATTATTACAGGTATTCAAGCTAGTGAAGGTGCGGCAACAATCCTTTCGACGTTTGAAAATACAGATGTCGCAACATCACTATTATATGGTGGTTTAATTGGTTTTGCTGTTGCTCTAGTGCTTAATCTCATAAAGAAGACTGAAGCACGTGATCTTGGCGCAACAATCTGGGCTGGGATTAAGTCCATGCTTCCAGCTATTTATATCTTACTTTTCGCTTGGACGATTATTGCGATAATTGGTGATTTAGGAACAGGGCAATATCTTGCTTCTCTAGTCGATGGAAACATCCACCCAATGTTCTTGCCAGCGATTTTATTCTTAATTGCCGGTTTTGCTGCATTCTCAACTGGAACATCTTGGGGAACGTTTGGTTTGCTACTTCCGATAGCAGGAGAAATGGCTGCCGTTATTGATATTACGATGATGCTTCCGATGCTTGCAGCAGTTCTTGCTGGAGCGATTTTCGGAGATCATTGCTCACCTATCTCAGATACGACCATCCTCTCTTCTACAGGAGCAGGAAGCCATCATATTGACCACGTTGTCACTCAGCTTCCGTATGCGATTGTAGCAGCTGTGATTACGTTACTTTCCTATCTTGTACTTGGTGCAACTGGAAGTGTGATCTTAACATTGCTGACAGCATTCGTTTTACTTGTCATTACTGTTCTTATATTGAAAAAGCTCTCTACGCCAATTGAAGCGTAGCAAATTGGCTTCTGCATCCTAGCAGAAGCCTTTTTTGGTTCTTATTACCTGCTTTTATGGATTGATTTAATAAAACCTTTAATAAATGTGACATTTTTCTTAAATTTATTTTGACAAACCCCAGGGTAATCATTATAATAAAAAAATGAATAGTCTGATAACTCGAAAGGTGGAGGGGTTGAAAAAAAACGATACTACCATACGTTGATGCGCTAAATAGACTTGTCGAAATAATTGTCATATAATTTCGACAAAAAATATTTTTGTGCGGATACTATTTACAGAATTTTTAGAATATGATTTAAGGAATACAGCACACAACAGAGGGGAGTTATCGAAAATGGCTAGAGAGCAATGGGGGACTCGAGCAGGATTTATCTTAGCAGCAATTGGGTCAGCAGTCGGTTTAGGTAACATTTGGCGCTTTCCATATGTTGCATACGAAAACGGTGGAGGAGCATTCTTTTTACCTTATCTTTTTGCACTATTAACAGCGGGGATTCCGTTACTTATTATGGAGTTTACATTAGGTCATAAATACCGTGGATCTGCACCACTTTCTTATGCTCGTTTACACAAAAAAGCAGAATGGATTGGTTGGTGGCAAGTAGCAATTGCCTTTGTTATCTCAACTTACTACGCTGTTATTATCGCGTGGGCGATTGCTTATACGTACTTTGCATTCAATCAAAGTTGGGGCGAGGACACTGGTGGATTCTTAATGGGGGAATACCTTCAACGAATTGATCTATCAGGTGGAGCGCTTGGTGAAGTCGGCTCACTTGTACCAGGTGTATTCATTCCTTTATTAGTTGTTTGGGCAGTTACGCTAGGGGTTTTATTTAAAGGGGTTAAACGCGGAATTGAGATGGCTAACCGTATCTTCATCCCACTTTTAGTCGTTATGTTCTTATTAATTGTTATTCGTGCATTAACACTTGAAGGGGCATTAGTTGGTCTAGATGCATTCTTTGCGCCTAACTKGAGTGAGATTATGTCGCCGGGGGTGTGGGTAGCCGCATACGGTCAGATATTCTTCAGTTTATCGATTGCCTTTGCAATCATGATTACCTACTCAAGTTACCTTGGGAAAAAATCGGATATTAATAATAATGCCTTTATTACAGGTTTTAGTAACTCGAGTTTTGAGTTGTTAGCAGGGATTGGAGTATTCGCAGCACTTGGGTTTATGGCAACAGCATCTGGGGTTGGTGTAGACGAGGTAGCAAGCGCAGGTATTGGTTTAGCCTTTGTCGTCTTCCCGGAAATCATTAATACATTTCCAGGTATGAATGGATTTTTCGGGGTCTTATTCTTCGGATCATTAGTACTTGCTGGTCTATCATCACTTATATCAATTGTTGAAACATTTGTTGCAGGCATTCAAGACAAATTCAAGCTTTCTCGTACAAAAGCTGTTGCCTTTGGTGGAGGATTATCAGCCGTTATTTCTTTACTATTTGCTACACAGGGCGGACTTTTCTTCTTAGATACAGCTGACTACTTCATCAACCAGTTTGGTGTAGCATTAGCAGGTCTAGTTTCTGTTATCGCTGTTTCTTGGTTCATTCGTAAGCTTCCTGAACTACAAGGTCATGCAAATGGTGTATCAGACTTTAAAACAGGTCTATGGTGGAAGGTTTGCTTGAGCATCATTACACCAATTGTTCTTGGGTACATGGCGATTCAGAATACGATTACCAATATTACTTCTAATTATGAAGACTACCCAACATCGTTAGTCGTAAGCTGGGGCTGGGTTGTTGCAATTRGAGCCATTGTGATCGGGTTTGTGTTTGCATCCTTTAAATGGCAAAAGAACGACTTAGATGTACCGGCAGATTCAAATGATAAAGGAGCTGATCTATAATGAGTGGAAGCGCAATTGTCATGATGGTTATTGGCATACTAATCATTTGGGGCGGAATGGCTCTAAGTATTTTAAATGCAGTCAGAGTAGCAAAACAAAAGAAAGCATCATCTTAAACACAAACAAGGAGTCAGCATAATGCTGACTCCTTTATTTTTTCTTTTTACGATCCTGATAGGCTTTTCTTTCCCATGACTTTAATGATGGAAACGGATCAAATGACCATTCTGTATATCCATTATCTCTGTACATCCCGTAGTGGAGGTGAGGTGGGAACTTACCTTGTGTGCCTGGCTTTCCGTATCCTGAACTCCCACAATACCCAATCACATCACCAGGTGAGACGATGCTTCCTTCTTCAATTCCTTTTTCGAAGCCACTTAAGTGAGCGTAATAATGGTATATATTATCTAAGTCACGAATTCCAATACGCCATCCTCCGTACATATTCCAGCCTTTAACCTCAACTTTTCCATAAGCCGTTGCCCGGACAGGTACATTGTAACCAGCGAAAATATCCGTACCTTCATGTATACGTCTGCCTCCCCAACCACGACGGTCTCCCCATGTGTTCTTATAACTGTAATTATTGTTAAGTGGAATAGGGAAGGCATGATCATCTAAATCAAGATTTCCAAAATGCTCATAAACGGTAGCGTGTCCGTGGATGATCGAGACAGATTGCTCACGTTGGTAATAATCCCAAAGGGCAATCCTAAAATCTTCTTCATCAAATCCGTACTGCTCTAAATAGTTGGCAAATGTGTAGAGTACATCTTCATCATCGTTTAAACTTGCGATCCCATCACCGTTCCCATCAAGCCCGGCTCCATTAAAGAGGCTAATGGACAAAGGATCCGTATCTTCTTTATTGGGGTTAATTGGTCCAGCCCACACTTCTGGCTGATAATAAATAGAGATTAATCCTTCTTCTCTTGGACGATCGCGTTGAGCTCGACGTAAGCCTCTCTCATATGTGTCAGCGGCAGCTAAGTAATACCAAGGGACTTGAGTCACTGTCTCCATTTTTTGATAAAGCTCCATCCGTCCTTTAAAAATCTCTTCCTGGCTCAGTTCTTCATTGTTAGCATGAGTGTGTTGTGGAGTGGAACTGATAATAATTAAGGTCAATAATAATAGTTGTATTGCTCGCTTCACTTTATTCCCTCCTCTAGGAATTCCCTTCTTCTCTAGTGTGCAAAGTTTTTGGAGAAAAATATGAGTGAATCAATGGAAATTTCGAGCGAGAGTTTGGTCATTTACGAATAATCATGATAAAGTATAGAAAGATAAATGCAGCGAGGTTTGTYGATTTTCGTATGCAGAATATGGGAAAGCGGATGGAGTGATGTAACGTGGCAAAAAAAGAAGAACATTTACGCAAGCCGGAGTGGCTAAAAATAAAGTTAAATACGAATGAAACGTACACAGGGTTAAAGAAAATGATGCGCGAGAAGAATCTACATACAGTTTGTGAAGAAGCGCGCTGTCCTAACATTCATGAGTGCTGGGCAGTAAGAAAAACGGCAACCTTCATGATTCTAGGTGACGTTTGTACACGCGCATGTCGTTTCTGTGCTGTTAAGACAGGTCTTCCAACTGAACTTGACCTACAAGAGCCAGAACGTGTAGCGGACTCTGTTGAAATGATGGGGTTAAAGCATGCTGTTATTACAGCGGTTGCGCGTGATGACTTAAAGGACGGTGGTGCGGCTGTATTTGCTGAAACTGTTCGTGCTATTCGTCGTAAAAGCCCGTTCTGTACAATCGAAGTTTTACCTTCTGATATGCTAGGTAATTTTGATAGCTTAAAAACATTAATGGATGCCAAACCAAATATTATGAACCACAATATTGAAACCGTTCRTCGTCTTTCACCGAGAGTTCGTGCACGTGCAACGTATGAGCGTACATTAGAATTCTTACGTCGTGCTAAAGAAATGAACCCAGAGATTCCAACGAAATCAAGCTTAATGATTGGACTTGGAGAGACAAGTGAAGAGATTATTGAAACAATGGATGATCTACGTGCAAATAACGTCGATATCATGACGATCGGTCAGTACTTACAACCAACGAAGAAGCACTTAAAAGTTCTAAAATACTACACACCAGAAGAATTTGCTGAATTTAAGGAGATTGCTCTTGAAAAAGGCTTCAGCCACTGTGAGTCTGGTCCACTCGTTCGTTCATCTTATCATGCTGATGAGCAAGTAAACTCAGCACAAGTAAGAGAAGAAGCTAATAAAGTAGCTAAATCATAAAAAGAGCCCGCGGGTACCTCCCCCCGAAAGTTAGAGTGGAAAATCTAACTTTCGGGGTTTTTTTCGTTATGAGAGACTAGAATGAATGTTGCGGAATAATACTCTAACTTGACAAGTCGGAATAGTGTGAATATTATTGAATCAATATGATCTATTCATAAATATATACAATACTTGGGGGAATTAAGATGAGTGAAGAAAACCATTTTCGTCCTGAAACATTAGCGATACATGCTGGGCAAGAAATTGATCCTACAACATTTTCACGTGCCGTTCCTTTGTATCAAACAACTTCATATGGATTTAAAGATACAGATCATGCGGCTAATCTATTTTCGTTAAGCGAATTTGGAAACATTTATACTCGCCTGATGAACCCAACGACAGATGTATTTGAAAAACGTGTAGCAGCACTTGAAGGTGG
>NZ_LFEL01000012.1:0-28417 GCF_001037965.1 Bacillus sp. LL01
TATACGGTAGGTTACGATAACGCTCAGCATAATCTAGCCCGTATCCAACAACAAAAGCATCTGGCACTGTGAAACCTGCCATATCTGGAACAAGGTCAACCTTTCTTCCGTCAGGCTTATCAAGCAATGTAACAACTTTTACCGACTTTGCTTTACGGTAATGGAAAAGTTTAAWAAGGTAACTTAACGTTAAGCCACTATCAATAATGTCTTCAAGGATTAATACATCGCGACCTTCAACAGATGTATCTAAATCTTTTAAGATTTTCACTTCTCCTGAAGAAACCATTCCTTTTCCATAACTTGAAACATCCATAAAGTCCATTTCAAGATGTGTATCGATCCTCTTTGTTAAATCCCCCATAAATGGCATTGCACCTTTTAAAACACCAACTACTAGAGGAAAACGACCATCATACTCCTCTGTAATTGCCTTGCCTAACTCTCTTACTTTTTCTTGGATTTCTTCTTCTGAGATTAATACTTCTTTAATTTCGTCCCTCATCAATTTAAAATGCCCCTCCTGTAATGGACTTATAATCATGAAACAAAAAAAACTCATCATTTGGTGTAAACACCAAAACAAGTACACGTTTCGTCTTATCCGTGATGTCTGTACTCTTTGACCGATGTAAAAACGGAACCCACAATACCTCTCCATCTCCATCGGTTAACAAAGGCCATGCCCCCCTAAAAGACGCATCCACCTTCTTATCAATAAACAACCGACTCACCTTTTTTGAACCAGTCATCCCTCTTCCTGTAATGCGATCACCGGGAAGCACTCCTCTTATAGACAGAGGAAATATTAGCTTATCGGCATCTAAGAAAGTCATATACTTTTGTTCTTTAGGTATGTCAGAAGTMTCTAGATAATAAGAAGTGAATCTACCAGTCACAACATCAACTTCTCCTGGCACCGAAAGGTCAACATGTGGTTGCTGAATGCGTTTGGGTGGCTTCAAAGAAAAGTGGCAGCAATCATAGCTAAGGTATGCAAAAAGACCGTTTGCTAAATGAAGTTCCTTAGACGGTTCATGCCTTTTGAGCAGACGTTGAACCTGCTCAATATGTATAGACGTACTAGATGGTGAATTTTTCCCGTAAAGATACCTTAATATTAGATGAATCACCCTTCTTTGTAAAGGGAAGCGCAGACGTTCAATCGCTTCAATTGAAATTGTTATCGATTGTTCACTTTTTTGGAGGATAATTCCCTCTAGTGCCTCTTCGGCTAATTTCATCAAAAATTGCTGATCATCTCTCTGCCATTCGTGATACCTCTGCATATGAGTATGAATGCTGGGGTTTTCTTTTTTGATAAAAGGCATTAAATGATGTCTAAATCGATTTCGTGTATATTTCATTGAAGAATTACTTGTATCACTTCTCGGAAATAGACCTACCCTATTACAATAGTGCTCGATTTYCTCTTTTGTTATTCCCAAAAATGGTCGAATAACAAACCCATTTTCAAGAAACCTCTTCTCATTGATTCCGGTTTCCTTTAAAAGGTTCACTCCTCGAACCATTGTCATCAAGATGGTTTCGGTTTGATCATCTCCATGATGAGCAGTGGCCAAACAACTAGTCGGCTGTGCTTTTAACAACTCGTCAAACCACTTATAACGTAACTGGCTTGCAGCTGCTTGAGTGCCAAGCCCATTTTTTGTGGCAAAACCAACGATATCAAGTTTTGTTGTATGAAAAGGTATGCCATATTCTCCGCAAAAATTAGCCACATAGTATTCGTCACTATCAGACTCTTGCCCTCGTAACTGGTGATTGGCATGAGCTGCTTCAATACGAATATTGTATGTTTTTCTCATCTCCCACAAATAAAAGAGGAGAGCCATCGAATCAGGTCCACCTGATGTAGCAACAATAACGGTATCGATCCCTTTTAATAACTCATGCTGAGCGATGAAATTATGAACGTCTTGATTCATATCGCTGTCCGATACCTCCTTTACCAAATGAGAAGATCGACAACGCAAAAACAAGTCCTGCAGCAATAGCTCCTGCTTGAAGCATCGTTTCAATTCCAAGCTGAAGTCCTTCAATATAATCTCCATCTACAAAAGCTAACATTGTAAAATAGGCACGACTCCCAGGAACTAGGGGAATAATCCCTGGTATGCTAAATGTTGTGACGGGAACCCGATATTTTTTCGCTAAAAAGTGCGAGATCGTTGCACTAACGATTGAAGCGATAGATGTCGCAAAAATAACAGATACATCCCAATTGGGTAAGGTAGAATAAATAAACCATGAAATCGATCCAATTAATCCACCAAGCCAGATTACTCTATAAGGAACATTAAAAATGACCCCAAATGCCACCGTAGCCATGAAACAAAAGATTAATTCTACTATCATTGATGCCCCTCCTTATAACAACAGGGCAATTGCTAACGCAATGCCTGTTGCAATCGATAATGCTGTAATAACAGCTTCAGCGCCACGACTGACTCCAGCAATTAAATCACCAGACATCAAATCACGAACAGCATTTGTAAGAGGAACTCCAGGTACTAATGGCATTAAGGTCCCAATAATTACTTGGTCAAGATTCTCACCCAATCCAAGCAAGACAAGAACAATAGCTACAACTCCACCTAAAAAAGCAGACATGAATTCAGCAAAAAATTTCACTTTCATATATTCCTGGAGGGTTACCACACTCCAACTTGCTGAAAAACCCGCTATAAAGGCTGGGATCGTATCAAATAAATTCCCCCCGAATAAATAGGAAAAAGCTCCCCCTGCTACACCTGAGGCAATATGGAGCAACAAAGGAGAGTAATTCATCGGAGCTTTTGCAATCTCATCTAATTTCATGTAAGCGACATCACCATCTATTAAGCCGCCTACAAACTCTCTTGATACTTGATTTACAAGAGATACTTTATTTAAATCTTGCATACGATCGTCGACTCGAATCATCTGCATGACATCATTGCCTTCTACATCAAATGACAAAAAGATTCCGGTCGTGGTTACAAAGCTATGCACATTTTTAAAGCCTGCAGACTTTGCCATACGCTCTAGTGTTTCTTCAACTCGATAGGTCTCTGCCCCATATGTGAGCATAATTTCCCCTGCGAGCATGCATATATCCATCATCCGATCTGCATTCATGCCTTGCCCCCCGTTCTATTCTTACCAATTGACTACCCTACATCATTTGTCCAAATAAGTATAGGATATATGCCAAAAGAATAAAAGAGCATAAGAGGAAGATTTCTACAAAGTAAGATGATTTCTTCTTTTTCTTTCGTTTTGTATGTTTTGCCTTTGGTTTTGTTTGCTGTTTAACTCTCGTTTTGGGCGCTGTATAACTAGAAGCACTTGATACCGCATGAACAAGCTCTTTTCTCATCTCAGTTGCATACACATACTTTCCTTGTWAGGCTTTTAAAATAACGGATCGGTAGGGTCCTAAATAGTTACTTTCATCAACCATCTGTCTTAACTGATTAAATGGCTTCTCCCCCTTTTTATCAAATCGCTTAGGATATGCACAATTAATCATAATCATCGCCACAGCAAATAAGTCATAGCTTGGCTCCGCAACTCTTGTTCCACACCCCCAGTATCCACGGTCATAAAACTCTGTATATTCTTTAATAGAACGACCTAATAAAGTCGTTCCACCGACATCTAACCAACGAATACGCGCCGGAGGTCCGACTACTWATAAATTGTCAGGCTTCAAGTCGCCAAAAGCCCAACCTGCCTGATGGAGCTTCTCTAAATCACCCAATAGTTGGATCATTAAGATTCCGAACCATTCCGAACCCCTTTTTGATAAGTAATCCATTAACTCACTACCATCCAAGTATTCCATGGCATAAAACGGTAAATTCACACCATTTATAACAGCGTCATCAACATCTAACAAAGAAGGCCCAAGCGTTTGCCCTTGGACCTTGGAGAAATGCTTTAGTACGTTCACTTCAGATGTAATAGCCATATTATCAATTCCGACTTTCAGAGCCACAAGTCCAGAGACCGATTCTGCTAAATAAAYCTTCCCTGTAGCCCCAGAACCTAGCGAGCGAATCACTTTATATCTATTTTGATGCCACTTTCCAATCAATCTTGTTCCAACCGCTAACTTATAAGCCGGATTCTCTGAATAGCTGTTCTTCATCACCAGCCATCAAACTCCTTCTTGAACCGCCTTTAGAAAACTTTTGGAGAGCAGCTTGCAACGCAGGGCCCGTTGGCGTGATTCCACCTGAAGACAGCTTATGAAAGACACCTGTTAACGATTGTAATTGTGGAGTCCAGTCAAGCAATCTGTCAACCTCTCTTCTTTTCCCGGGAAATGCATATAAGGCAAATCGATTTTCTCCCATGCGAGAGGTTAAGCTAATTGATAGATCTGTTAACGCCTCTTGTACCATTGGTAGTTTATTGTTCATACTAGCACTCGTATCAACAAGAATTAGAACATCTAAATGAATGGTTTCACCCAGCTCATCTACTACTTCCATTACCTGACCACGTTTTTCAGGAGAAAGATCTTCCATCTCCTGATCCTTACCTAGTATTTGTTGCAGTTCTTTGTTCACCACCCCATGTAAGGTTTGGGTCATTGCTTTTCTTGTAACCATCTGTACCGTTTTGGCTAATTGTTTTGCATAAACAATTTGACTAACCCCGCCTCCAGCAAGAGCTATTGCTTCAATTTCATCAATACCTTGTTTATTTAGATGATCTTCATCCACCACACCGATAACGTTTACTGTTATTCCTTGCTCTTTAGCAAGCGCTGCAATCGCAACTGGATCTTCGCCTTGATTTGAGTGGCCATCCGTTAACAATAAAATTTGCTTTAAAGTACCTTTACTCAAAACTGATCCCCTCCAAGTAGTCTGAATGTTACCATCATTCACCACCTAGAGAGGATTTATACGTTTACTTTTTACCAGAGTGTGGAATAAGGTAAATAGAGTAAACCTTACGCTCTCTTTCTTAATAATTTGTGAGACTTATAGAGAGGAATAGCTGCCCATTTAGGCGTATTACGCTTCACTTCGGTTACAATAATGGTCATATCATCTTCTATTGCACCTCGTCCTGAACGAATGACTTTTTCTAACATAACATCAGCTACCTCTTGAGGGTCTGTCGTGTCAAGTTCATTAATCATACGACGAATCCACATTTCTTTGTTCTCCACATGCTTAGGAGCTTCATAGATTCCATCACTCATCATAATTAACAGGTCACCAGGCTTCAATTGTTCGCTAACCACATCGACATCAAACTCTTGAATGATTCCCATCGGAAGATTACTAGCTTCTATCTTTATCACTTTATCGCCACGTTTTATAAAGCTTGGTATGGATCCAATTTTTAAGAACCGTGCAGTTGCATCTTGGAGGTCAATCATCGCCAGATCAAGTGTAGAGAATATCTCATCTGTTGTCCGCAGAGATAACACCGAATTAACTGATTTTATAGCAACTGTTTCTTCGATCCCTGACTGCAACACTTTTTGCAATAATTGCAGGGTCTCGTTGCTCTCTAGATGCGCACGCTCTCCATTCCCCATTCCATCACTGATCGCTATTGCGTATTTGCCTGCCCCTAACTCAATCGTGGAGTAGCTATCACCAGAAACATACGCACCCCCTTTTGCAACATTGGCAATCCCTGTTTCTAGCACAAATTTCTTTGCTGAACTAAAGGATATGTGACTATATCCATTGGGATAGTAAGATCGTTCTTCTGCCTTTACTACAATCGTTTCTTTCATTACATCAGATAACATAGGAGCTATAATTTTTTCAGCTTGGCCGTGCCCTTGATCAAAAGAAATACTCATCTCAATTTCAACATTCCCTTTTTCTAAGCTATAGATATCGATATGCCCAACCTCAAGTCCCACCCCTCTCAACGCTTCTAGCATTTGCTCTTCTTGATGATGATGCGCTTGCTTTTCTTTTTGGATTTCTTTTGCAAAATCACCCATTACACGAGATACGCCTAGTAGTTGATCTGCTACCAGCTTACGACTTTCAAGAACTTGCCGCTTCAACTTTTGATTTGCTTGATAATGACCATGCTCTTGCTCAATTGCTTGGATCACTTTTTCTGGCTTTATACATTGCTTCTTCCAATCCGAGAGCAACATATTACTTCTTACTTCACCATATTGTTCAGTTTCAGTCATAAGTTTTTGCATCGACTCATAGGTTGTAGAAAAGTTTTGTACCCAACATTTTTCTTTTTTAAAACAAGCCTGACATGTTTTTTCCGTCACATTACTTAAGAAGTAATCAACTTCTCGTTCTGCATCTTCTGGAAGATCAGCATCCGGTGTCGACTGAAAACTTTGGGAAAGCGTCTGAAATAGAGTAGAGAACTGCTCCACTCTTCCAGCTGTTACATCTCTTATTTTGCGAAGATATTGTTGCTGTTCGTTGGAATATTCGCTCGTTCCAGGGATATATCTTGCCAGGCGACCTATTAACTCTCTCGGTGTAAGCATGAAGATTGCAATAGCTGCAAGCGACTCGAGCAGAGTTACAGACACATTTGATCCGCCCTCTCCATATAAACCAATTAACAACGTACCTACTAATAAACCAACCCCGACCCCAATTTTCTTACCATCTTTTAATAGACCTCCTAGTAACCCTGAGAAAGCAAGCAGGCTCATCTGATACAAACTAGCCACGCTTGCCAAACTCAGGATAAGACCTGTTACGACACCAACAGTTGACCCAATAGCCGCCCCACCAACAAATGCAAAGATTAAGACTAAATAACGAGCTAGAACATGCTCAACCGTCACATCATAAATAACCCAGCCAACAGTCCCTGTCATAACAGATGCTAAAAGAATAATTAAGCAAACAATCTCTTCATTTCGTAATGGTTGCTTTAGTTTTTTAGATGTTACCAGAGGTACACTTTGTAAGAAAATCATTGTTAAAATAAAGCTAAGACCTGCCTCAACCGTTGCCATCATTAGAGCATAGTTTGTAACCGTACCTTCAAGGATGAATACTAAACCAAGCCTTGCAGTCATACTCGCTACAAATACCGTGTAAGGCAAAGCTTTAATTGTTTTGTCCATATACCTAGCTACTACCTTCTGCATAAGAACATACAAGAAAATCGCGACAATAACAAAAGCAATGCCTCCATGATAACTGGTTAGAGCTCCTGCCATTAAAGCCATGGCTGCTATTCCAGCTTTTTCGCGTTTTAGCATGTACACGGCAGCTAAGAATGGTAAAACAAAAGGTGTTAGCTCAGATAGGATCATGGCTCGTCCTAATAAAAAACCTACAACAGCGACAAGCAACCCCCATTGATAAAATATAGCCTGAGTCGTTTTACCAGCCTTAGTAAATACATCGCCCGTCCAACCGATCATCTTTTCATGGACCATTACACTACCACTACGAGCTGGTCCGATCATTGCTTTGGCTGCCTTCCTTATCATCTTCGTCCACCACCCCTATTAGAATCGTGGTTTCATTATACACAGAATTATCTTTCAATTTTTGTCAGAATTAGGTTTGCTTACAAAAGAATCGTTCGACTTCATTCGTCTAAAAAAGGAAAAAAAAAGCACTAAAAAGCAAAAAAGGCTCTTTGAACTCTCATATTCTAGGAGAAATAAGCATAGTTTGAAGAACGTTCGGGAAGAGTTTTATGTTTAGGAGGGTTATATCTATGATTTGAATACACAAAAAAACTTGAATCTGAATAGATCCAAGTTTGTATATGTATATGGTAGCGGCGGAGGGAGTCGAACCCACGACCTCACGGGTATGAACCGTACGCTCTAGCCAGCTGAGCTACACCGCCATATGTTGTGTCATTTGCGACAAGTATTAATATACACCCTTTTTCAAAAAGAGTCAACACTATTTAAGAATTTATTAAAAAAGTTTTTCTTCTATCTCTCATAAAGAAAAGACAAGCATAAATGCTTGTCTTTCAATTTGTAGAAAGAAGYGGACAGCAAGTTAACCACGGCGTGCGCCACGACCGCCACGCTTGGACTCCGTTTGACGCTTAATAGTAGATAGACGCTCTTCACTATCTTTCAAGAAACGACTCACCTTATCTTCAAATGATGGTGCTGGTCTGCTGTTGGTACKAGGTCCGCGGTTTCCACCTTGTGGGCCTCTACCACCACCTTGTGGACGCGGTGGACGTCCTTGAGTGCTTGGACGACTTGGACGTGCAGGTCTTTCGGAACCTTCCGGACGGTCTTTAGCTTTACGAATGGATAAGCCAATCTTACCATCCTTCTCAACATTAACGACCTTTACGGTAACTTCTTCTCCAACCTTTAAAAATTCATTAATATCCTTCACATAATTATCAGCAACTTCACTGATATGCACAAGGCCGGTAGAACCACCCGGTAATTCAACAAAAGCTCCAAAATTTGTAATTCCAGTAACCTTACCCTGCAACTTGCTGCCTACTTCAATTGACATGAAAAAATAGATCCTCCTTAGAAATCTGTAAATATTCGTTTCTTACATTATACCCGAATGAAAAAAAAGGTGTCAATCAGCTGAAGAATCTGGAAGCTTAAAGAGGGTTTCTCCTGGCTTGGACAAATAATAATCTCTTCTGGCAATCTCGGCTATATAATCTAAATCATTGTAATTAATGATTTCTTGTTCTAGTCGACTTTCTTCAGCTTTTAGCAATTCTAGCTCTTGTTCAAGTGCTAGCTTTTCTTCTTGTTTTTCATTAACTGATGATGCTTGGGCATAAAATGTCACCGATGCGATTCCTGCAAGAATGAAACCTATAATACCAAGTACACTTAATCGGCGAATTAAACCTCTGCGTTTTTTAGCTTGAAACTCTAGTTCTTGCTCTCGCTTTTCTATATACTTAGAATCCATTTCTCGCACTGTTGATGAACGCTTCGTGACCATATTATCCCCTCCTTACTCTTTCTTTTTCCTCATCGTTTGCACATATTCCTTTATTTTCAAATAAAATGGCGAAAGTTTTTCCCATAAACGTTCGAGTCGAGTTATTCGAAAGACAAGTAATAACATCCATTTTAAAGGTCTCCAGATCATTCTAGCAAGAAATAAAAAGATTGTTAGAATAGCTGTTACTACCATCATACCTAAGGAATAAAGTAGTTTCAATAAGTACTTGATCGGAACAATGAGTAGAACGTTAAATAAATTCTTAATAACACGATAAAAACCGATAGATAATCGAATTATTTGCTCTAAAACTCGTTTGTAGGTTGTCTGTAGCAATGCCATATAACAAGCATATCCACATAAAATGGCTAAAAAAACATATAAGCGAACTTYACCATGATTCGATACAAGCAAGACGTAGAAAACAATGAGCCCTTGGATCAGCCAAAATAATAGATCTTTAAAGGCAGTCAACCAATGAAAAGATCGTCTTTTTCGAAGGAAACGTCCATACGTATCAATCGCTGCACCGAGCCATATGCCCATGGCAGCCATTGATAGCATTGTATAAAATTGAATCGTTAAACTCACTTGAATAGCTTCCCAAAGAACCCTTTGGATTTATCTTGCTGGCTTTGATCAAGGTAGACAAAGTCATCAACTTTTCCTTCGATTGAGACAAGACCTAATTMAACATTGAGGTTCTTCATATGGAGGTTGCGTCCTCTAACAGATAAAAAGCCCATTACCGTCTCTAGCAAGAACTCTTCATTATCAAAGCTTTCTACTTGCTTTACACCAGTGATATCTAATTGTTTTCTCCCACGCAGGGTGACATCGTGATCATTATTTTTCCTTTCCCGTCCCATTGGAGTTCCAAACTCATATTGCTCAGTCATTTTTATCTTCCCCTCTCCGTTCTTTACCACAAGTCTATGAACGGACTAAATAAAATAGAACAAGCTCCATCCAACAGGGAACTTGTTCTATTCTTAGTTAAAAGGGTTGATTTTTATCTTGAAGTGATTCTTCTTTTACAATCGTATACATTGAACTCGCTTCTTCTTTACGGCTTGTTTCTTTCACTTCATTTATCTCTACAGTCACAAGTTTTTGACCAAAACGAACAATAAGCTCGTCTCCAGGCTTTACATTAGAACCAGCTTTCGCTTGAAGACCATTAATCGTAATACGCCCTTGATCACATACTTCCTTTGCTAATGTCCGCCGCTTAATTAAACGGGATACTTTCAAAAATTTATCTAGTCTCATAATCTCTCTCCTCCGTTACTTATTGTTTAATTTTGCTTCATTCCAATACGCATCGAGCTCCTCTAATGTATGCTCAGTAAGAGATCGATCCGATTCGTTCACCCGATCCTCAATGTAATGAAAACGGTTTTTAAATTTACGATTAGTCGAGCGAAGTGCTTCTTCGCTATCTAATTTATAATAGCGAGCAATATTGACAATCACAAATAAAATATCACCTAATTCTTTTTGCATATTCTCATTATGATCGTTGTTCACTTCTTCCTTAAATTCCTTCAACTCTTCGTCAAGCTTATCCCACATCGGACCTACTTCATCCCAATCAAACCCTACGCGYGCAGCCTTTTTTTGTAATTTCTCTGCAATCATAAGGGCCGGTAACCMGTTCGGAACACCGTTTAATATACTTTCTCGTTCGGTAGATAGATTTTCCTTCTCGGCTTGTTTAATTTGTTGCCAATTATCTACCACTTCCACAGAATTCGAAACATTTTTATCACCGAATACATGAGGGTGGCGACGAATCATCTTCTCAGAAGTTGATTGAACAATATCTTTAATTGAGAACCAACCCTCGTCTTCCCCAATTTGAGCATGAAGCATTACTTGTAGCAATACATCACCAAGCTCTTCAATAAGGTGATCATCATCTTCTTCATCAATCGCTTCTAAAACTTCATATGTTTMTTCGATTAAATACTTTTTCAACGATTGATGCGTTTGTTCCTTATCCCATGGACATCCATTAGGGCCTCTAAGTGTAGCAATCACTTCACGTAATCTAGTAAATTCACCATTTAGTAACGTTTCATCTTTTACAGGCGGCACATAAACTGCTGTTAAATTATTTAACGTTGTGGCGTGATCTAATTCATAAAGCGGAACACGCGTAAGTTGTTGTGCAGTTGAGCCTWCGGCTGTTGCAATAATCACTTCATAATCATCGGGTAAACGCTCCATTAAGGTTAATTTCACATCAGAGGCAATCATGGCATCGTATACTTGAACAATGATAATATGTTGTGTTAATTCTAGTTCATCGCGGCGTAGAGCGGTTCCATCTACAATTTGACACCCTTCAATCGGATCAATTTTCAAGGCACTGTACATCGGATCGAGGAAGCTTTGCCCTCCTAAAAACTCTAGATGAACATCTTGATTACCGGCTATCTCAATTAATAATTGTATCGTTTTTTCTGCAACAAACGGATGTCCTGGGACCGCGTATGTAATGGAACCCTTTGACGATTCATTAATCAATTTCTTAACAATACTTTGATAAACATCTTCAAATTGATCATGTTGTTCATAAATGGAATCAAAAGATTGAAACGTTACACCCTCTTCTTGTAGCTCAGTTAAGACTGGGTGATCTTTCGTACGTACGAATAATTGATCTGTTTGCTTTAAATGTCGGTACACTCCAAGAGGTAATTGCTCAAGTTCTCCTGCACCTAGCCCTATAACAGAAATTGTGTTCATTACATCCACCTCTTACTTTCTACGTAACTTTTGTCTGATTTTATTCAACTTCGGTACGAATTCCCACTCCCGACTGTTCATAATTGGCCAATAAAAGAAGCAAACAACCATGAAAATGCCTCCAACACTTGCAGTTGTAAGTGCATATATACTTGCTAATAGGCGCTCATTCGTAATCATTGTAAAGTGAGTTAGACCAATTTGCCAGCTAAACGTCGTGAGGGCTAGGAGACCGAAAGCTCCTAGTAACAATAAATAAAAATGGTTTGATTGAATAATGAATCCATCTAATTTTTTTAATAAAATCAGTTGAATGATTGCCATTGTTCCAATTGCTAATACAGTGGCAAGTGCTGCACCTACTGTTCCAAGAGAAGAGATCATCAATAAATTGCCAGCTAGTTTAACACCAGCCCCAATCACCATCATCTTGGCCGGGATATGGACATGGCCATACCCTTGAAAAATGGCAGCAGTGGTTAAATAGATCGAACTAAAGAAGATGGCAAATGCCAGAATCGCTAAAACATGTGAGCCTTCGCCGTTTCCATAGAGCATGCTATTTGTAGGTTCAATGATCATAAAAAGGCCAATAGAGGCAGCTCCTCCAATAAACAAAGTAAGCCTCATCGCCAAATCACGATAGATCCGTGCCTTTCCATATTCTTTGGTCGCGATTGCTTTTGCGATCAATGGTACAAGCGCTAACGAGAAGGTAGTTGTCACAATTGTCCCTAGCTGTAGTAAAGGTTGACCGCGATCGTAAATGCCCTTTTCCTTAAAAGCCATCTCTTGATATAAGCCAAATTTATTGAGCAACGGAATCATTGTAAAGGCATCAATGAACTGAAAAAAAATAAATAATAGGGCACTTATGCAAATAAAGATACCTTGTTTAAAAAGGAGTGCATGAACCTGCCATATTTCTTTGAAAGAGGCTCCTTTAACCTTTAACCAACTAGACCATGAAATATCTTTAGATAACAACGCTAATACAATCACTCCTGCAAGGCCGCCTAATAATGAACCATATATAGCGCCCATTCCCGCTTCATACGGATTAGCAGACTGCCTCATCACCACCACAACAAACACAATGATCATTGCCACTCGAACAAACTGTTCACTGATGTGAGAAATAGCAGTCGGCAGTAGCTGTTGTCTTGATTGATGAAGGCCTCTTCCTACGCTCAAAAAAGGAATAAACCAAAATGTTAAACTGACTGCACGTAATGGTGCAGTTAGTTGTGCATCCCCCATCACTCGAGCAAGAGTCGGTGCAGCCAAATACAACATCGCCCATAAAGATGCAGCCAGTACTAATAAACCATAAAAAGAAATAGCAAGAGTCAGTCTCGCTCCTTGTTGGTCGCCATTCGCTTCAAGTTCAGCCACCCGTTTTGAGATGATAACGGGAAAACCGTACATCGATAACAACATTACAAGCCCATAAAAGGGGTAAAGTTGTTGATACACATAGAAACCGATATCGCCAGCAATATTTTGATAAGGGATTCGATACCCGGCACTCAATACTTTCGCTACTAACGCAGCAGCTGATAATGCCATTGCACCTTTAATCAGTTGATGGCTTCTTTCTTCTTGCAAAAGTTGTCCTCCTCCACTTATATACCTTTCCTTATCATACTTAAATTGTTGGTATTCGCCAAGCAAAGGGAGGATAGCATCCGAAATGAAAAAAGCTTGTCCTCAATAAACTGAAGACAAGCCTTAATCTTAATGTTCCATTTGACGAGCCAAAAAGCTAGCTGCCGTTTCTGCAAGCTTTTGTTCTAAAGAACCACTTAAACTCTGCTCTTTATTAAAAATGACTACAGCTCCAATCGGGTCTCCGTTGGCGATAATTGGTGCTATGACGTATCCTTTAAGCTCATCAGTATGATCTCCGACTAAATTGTATTCACCTGCATTAGTTTCTAGTTTGGATTTACGATCATCCATCGTCATCTCTATTATTTCGCCAATAGCCTTGTTCGCAAATTCCTTTTTAGAAGCGCCTGCTACCGCAATATATGTATCACGATCAGCAATTAACACATGGTGATGTAAACTATCATATAAAGCTTCTGCATACTCTTTTGCAAAATCACCAAGTTCTGATATCGGAGAGTACTTCTTCAAGATAACCTCGCCATCTCGATCAACAAAAATCTCGAGTGGATCTCCCTCACGAATGCGAAGAGTTCTGCGGATTTCTTTCGGTATAACGACACGACCTAAATCATCAATACGTCGAACTATGCCAGTTGCTTTCATGCTGTTGTGCCCCACTTTCTAAAGGTGTAATAGTCTTGATGTGTCCACATGTATGAAATGTTGAAATCATCGCTTCATACTACTATTATCCGTTTATTAAAAAGAACTATTCACCAATTTATGAATTTGTTTGGTTGCATGGCTTACATCTTCATGAATAAGTTCGGGGCACAACGAAGCATTATACCGTGTTGCTTGTTGTTTGTTTACGACTTTTAGGAATACTTGCGATGATGGATTCAACCGAAGTAATGATCCCCTCATCATCGATATTTTTCGTTTTGATAGTAAATTTAATTTTTTCACCAGCTGTTCCAAGTGATACATCTCGACCTAGTGAATGAGCCACCTCAAATAACAGCGCACCGTCCATTTGTTTTGATGTTTCAGGCGAAAACAAGATCTCGACCTGATTTTTCACTTCTACAATTGATTCAACCCGTTCACTATTTGCACGTAACTTAATTTCAGTCAAGCGTAGGAGATAATCCACTTGCTTTGGATATTCTCCAAAACGATCAAACATCTCATCCTTTAAGTCAGCCAAATCCTCGACGGTCTCGCAGCTTTTAAATCGTTTGTACATCTCAATTTTTTGTTTTGCATCTTGAATGTAACTCTCTGGAATATAGGCATCAATTTTTACGTCTAACTCTACTTGGAACTCAGGCTCTTTTGGTTTATCGCCTTTACGCTCTTCAATCGCTTCTTTTAACATTTGTGAGTAAAGATCAAAACCTACCGATTCAATAAAACCATGTTGTTGCGCACCTAGTAGGTTCCCGGCGCCACGAATCGTTAAATCACGCATTGCAATTTTAAAACCAGATCCAAGCTCCGTAAWTTCTTTTATCGCTTGAAGACGCTTTTCAGCTACTTCAGTTAATACTTTATCTCGTTGATAGGTGAAGTATGCATAGGCAACTCGATTCGAACGACCAACACGCCCTCTAATTTGATACAGCTGAGATAGACCCATTTTGTCAGCATCATTAATAATTAATGTATTTACATTAGGGATGTCTACACCCGTCTCGATAATCGTCGTGGTTACTAGAACATCGCTGTTTCCTTCTAAGAAGTCTAGCATTATCGACTCAAGCTCACGTTCATTCATCTGTCCATGAGCAAACGATACTTTCGCATCTGGAACTAGCATCGATATCTGTTCAGTCATTCTTTCGATATCTTCAACTCGGTTATAAAGGAAATACACTTGACCTCCCCGGGTCAACTCACGCTCAATCGCCTCACGAATTAACGAAGCATTGTATTCCACCACATACGTTTGAACCGGGAAACGATTCTCTGGCGGGGTCTCAATGACCGATAAATCACGAACACCAAGCATCGACATATGAAGTGTACGCGGAATAGGTGTTGCTGTTAGAGTTAGGACATCAATATTAGCTTTCAATTGTTTAATTTTTTCTTTATGAGTCACACCAAATCGTTGCTCTTCATCGACAATCAATAAGCCTAGATCTTTAAATACTAGATCTTTTGAAAGTAGTCGGTGTGTCCCAACAATGAGATCAACAGAACCTGCTTTTAAGCCTTTAAGAGTCTCTGTTTGCTCTTTTCTAGAACGAAAACGACTAAGAACCCCAATATTAATTGGGAAATCTGAAAAGCGCTCTTTAATTGTCTCGTAATGCTGTTGCGCTAAAATCGTAGTCGGAACTAAAATAGCCACCTGCTTACCATCCATGATCGCCTTGAACGCTGCGCGAATAGCCACTTCCGTTTTTCCATACCCTACATCTCCACACAACAGACGGTYCATCGGTCGTTCTTTTTCCATATCTTGCTTAATTTCTTCCACTGCACGTATCTGATCTTCTGTTTCTTGATAAGGGAAGGTCGCTTCAAAATCCCCTTGTTCTGGACCATCTTCAGAATAAGCATGGCCTTTACTTGCCTCACGCTCAGCATATAACTTAATTAGGTCATCAGCAATATCCTCCACCGATGATTGAACACGCTTCTTCACTTTTTTCCAATCACTACCGCCAAGCGCATAAATCTTCGGATCTTTCTCTTCTGACCCTACATATTTTTGCACTTGGTCAATCTGTTCAACCGGCACATATAACTTATCATCTCCTGCATAGCGTAAGTGGAGATAATCTTTATGAAGTCCATTTATTTCAAGAGTTTCTACCCCTAAATACTTACCAATCCCATGGTTAGTATGGACAACCAAATCACCGACTTTTAATTCGGAGTAGCTTTTAATACGCTCGGCATTTGAGAGCTTTTGTTTATTTCGTTGAACTCTTTTTTGTTGCTTAGCATAAACTTCTTCTTCTGTAACAACCACCAGCTTATGTGATGGCAGCTCAAATCCACTATTTAAGTGGCCAACCATTAAGTGAACGGTATTCTCTGTTAATTCCGTTGCCCTTTCGACCACATGAGCATCAATGCCTTCCTCATCTAGATTTAACGCGAGTCTAGAAGCACGCTCTTTTGATCCCGATACAAAAACGATCGCATAGCCCGCTTTTTCCCAACGCTTCACTTCTGATTGTAGCAACTGCATTTGACCGTGGAAACTTTGCATGGACTTACATGTGAAGTTCACGACATTTTCTGGCTTGGTCGATGGAATATGCTTTAAAAATAAAGATAGGTAGATAAGAGAATGATTTGAGTTCTTCATCGCCTCTAGAACATCTAGTGACATCGTCGCCTCATGCACCGTCTCCCCTTGAGCAAGTAATGCCGTAGTCCATTCCGCTTCTTCTCTTTCTAGACTATCAGCCATCTCTTTTACACGACTCATCTCATCAATCAAAATAATCGCATCATCAGGTAAATAAGATAGAAGTGTACTTTTCACTTCATAGTAGAAAGACATGTATTTATACATCCCTTGAAAACTAGAGCGTTGTCTTAACTGCCCAATCTCATAGGAGATATTTTGAGATAGCTTCTCTTTTGTCTGTTTAGCCTTAACCTTTTTTAATGTTGCAGAAAGCTGTTCAGATAGTTTATTCGATGCGTGTTCGTAATGTTGATCTTGAAGAATAACTTCTTCTGCAGGACCAATTGTTACTTCCTTTAGCTCCGTTTCAGAACGTTGCGTTTCAATCAAAAACGTACGTATAGAATCAATTTCCGTATCGAATAATTCAATTCGGACAGGATTTTGGTCCGTTAATGGATAAATATCAATGATTCCACCGCGCACACTAAATTCTCCAGGAGAAGAAACCATATCGACACGTGTAAAGCCCATCATCACCAACTGCGTCATTACATTATGGATCTCTCCAATATCTGTGCCCACTGAAATTGTTAGCTGACTTTCTTTCCATAAATATTTTGGCGGAAGAAGTCGTCTAATCCCTGCTAACGGTACAATCACAATCCCATTAAAGTCTCCCACTAGTTTATTTAGCACATCAAGACGCTGTGACTTCATTTCCGGACTCGCAATCGCAATTTCCGAGGAAATAAGCTCATTTACAGGATAAAGAAGCACTTTATCTTCTCCAACTAAATCGGTTAAATCATCATATACTTTTTGTGCTTGAAACAAGTTGTGAGTTATCACGACTTGTGTTCGGTTTGTTTCTCTATACAGGGCTGCCATTAATAATGTACGAGCAGAACCTGTTAATCCAGAGAGTAGTTGTTCTTTCATTCCTGTTTCAATACTGCTTGAAACCGCTTTAACCTCATCATTTACTAGAAAATAATTTTGCAATCCTAACATGTTGTTCCCCCTGTTATCAAACACCTATTCTACCTTGCTTAATGCTACTCTACTTTTTATGTTAGTATGACAAAACTGTTCATTTCTTGTTTGTCCTTATCTAACATTTATTTGTACTTGTCTTTCTCCCAATAATATCTTATTTTATCCTATGTTCGACTAATAATGGCTCAACCCTGCCTACATATAAAAAAATCAAAACAGAAAAACGCTTTGGCATATTGCCAAAGCACTAACTGCTATAAATTATTGAATAAATGTATCTAATTCATAGAAATTGGGATTTCTCGTTAAAGCCTCTTCACAATCCTCGCAAATTACATTTACATGTATATCTCCATTGTTCTCATAGGTCAACATTTCSTGCCGCTCCTGTGACGTTAAGTGACCAAAACCTAAAGACGTTGCATCTGTATGGTTATCAATCTGACCTATATTTGTGCGACAATGGCGACATTTATAGTGAATGGCCATCCATAGCCCCCCTTYACATGACATACCTTATAACCTAAGTATGATCACGCACTTGGGTCCCTATGCATATATTTATTAATTGAATTGATTCATCACTTCTAGAAAAGGCTTCTCGGTCCATGCTTCCACTGCTTTTGAAGCGTGGATAATTGATTCATTAACAGCTTCGCGTTCATCAGGATGATATGTACCGAGCACATAGTTAACAATGGGCTCGCCACTTTGAGGACGATCGATTCCGACACGAATTCGTTTGAACTTATCTGTACCTAAATGTTGAATTAAAGATTTTATCCCATTATGACCACCAGCACTCCCCTTTTGACGCAAGCGAATTTTGCCGGTTGGTAAATCCAAATCATCATAAATGACAACTAGATCTTCAATATCAATATTAAAATAATCCAAAAGCGGTCGGACCGATTCGCCTGAGAGGTTCATATAGGTTAACGGTTTAAGAAAAAAAACTTTCTCTCCGTTCATCATTTTCACGCCATAAATGCCTTTGAATTTTGATTGGTTAAGTTCCACTCCAAACTCTTCTGCACAATAATCAATAATATCAAAACCAATATTATGGCGAGTTCCTGCGTACTTAGTTCCAGGATTCCCAAGCCCTACGATTACTTTCACCTTGTTTCCACCTTTCACTCTCATATAAACGCCCTAAAAAGGTATAACCTTATGGCTATACCTTTTCAGCTTAGTAAGTCTTATTCTTCCTTATTAGAATCATCTTCACCAATAACTTCRGGTTCAGCATCTCCAGATTCATCTGCATCTGCATCTTCTGACTCTTCTATTACAGTTGGTGGTTGCACCGTCACGACTGTTTCTTCATCTTCATTGGTAATTTCAACAGAAACCTTATCACGTAAATCGGTGATTTGGATTGAATCCCCAATGTTTAATTCAGAAATATCTAGTTCAATCTCTTCTGGAATGTCGTTTGGTAAACACTTCACCGAGATATCATATAGTAAGTGAGTAACGACGCCACCTTCTTTGGATCCAGGCGACTCTCCTGTTAAGCGAACAGGTACGTCTGCGTCGATCTCTGATTTCATATCAACTTCAAAGAAATCAACATGTAGATATTCATTTTTCAGTGGGTCGATTTGCATGTCATGAATCATAACTTGATGTTTACTACCATCAACATTCAATGAGAACAATCCATTTTTCCCCACTTCACGGACCGTTTTTAGAAATTCTACACTCTCAACGTAAACTGGCTGGCTATCAATTTTATTTCCATATAATATTGCTGGAACATGTCCATCTTTTCTAATTTGTCTTGTTGAGGAACCTGTTAGATCTGTACGTAGATTAGCTTGTAATGTTGTTGCCATTTTTWTYACCTCTAATTAGATTCGGTTGCGTCTATATCTTTTGTTCCCTAATTAGTGAATTTTAAAACGACTTTTGTGAAATTGACTAAATTCCAGTCTCAAAATTACTTACCTAAATTCTACGTAATCATTTAATCAATCAAATAACTTACTTACAGATGCATGCTCATGGACACGAATAATCGCTTCAGCCATTAATGGCGCAACTGATAGTGGTGTAATCTTATCGATTTTTTTATCTTCATCTAGAGGGATAGTGTTTGTTACAACAAGTTCTTTAATTTTTGAATTATCAATACGTTCAATCGCTGGACCAGATAACACTGGGTGCGTACAACAAGCGTACACTTCTTTTGCGCCGTGCTCTACTAGAGCATTTGCTGCTAATGTGATGGTACCGGCAGTATCGATAATATCATCAATAATAATCGCTGTTTTACCTTCGATGTTACCAACAATATTCATAACTTCTGCTACATTTGGTTTTGGACGACGTTTATCAATAATGGCGATAGGAGCTTTCAAGCGATCTGCCATTTTACGTGCACGTACTACTCCCCCATGGTCAGGTGAAACAATAACGATATCTTCTAATTGCTTTTCTTCAAAGTAAGTCGATAAGATCGGAACACCCATCAATTGATCAACAGGAMTATCGAAGARACCTTGAATTTGAGTAGCGTGTAGGTCAAGTGTTAACACGCGTGTTGCGCCTGCARWTTCAATTAAATTTGCAACTAGTTTTGATGTGATTGGTTCACGAGCACGCGCTTTACGGTCTTGACGAGCATAGCCRTAATAAGGAATTACAACGTTGATTGTTTTAGCAGAAGCACGCTTCATCGCATCAATCATAATTAGTAACTCCATAATATGTTCATTAGCTGGAGCGGAAGTAGATTGAATTAAATATACATCACACCCACGAATACTTTCTTCAATATTAATTTGAACTTCTCCATCACTAAAACGAGTTACTGAACTTTTCCCAACAGGAACCCCGATATGCTCTGTAATTTCGTGAGCTAAGTCTTTATTAGAATTTAATGTGAAAACCTTTAAGCTTGGATCACCATATTTAGCCATTATGAATACCCTCCAGATAATATATCGTCATACGCGTCATGAGTAACTTGGTATTATTTCTTTTGATAACCTTCTTTGTTGGTTTGGCGAGCTCGTGCAATAGATAGCGCTTCACCAGGTACATCATCTGTAATGGTTGAGCCGGCAGCAACTAGTGCGTTCTTTCCAATTGTCACCGGAGCAATTAAGTTAGCGTTACAGCCAACAAATGCCCCATCCTCAATTTTTGTAAGAAATTTATTCTTGCCATCGTAATTAACCGTAACAGCTCCACAGCTGAAGTTTACATCATTGCCAACCTCGGCGTCTCCGATATAACTTAAGTGAGATGCTTTACTCCCATTACCCATGGTAGACTTCTTAATTTCTACAAAATTCCCAACTCGTACTTGATCACCAAGAGTAGATTTCGGTCTAATATGAGCAAAAGGACCAATCGTCACTTCTGTTCCAACCTCACTATCATGCACCACTGATTGACGAATAGTTGTACGGTCCGAAATTGAACTATCTTTAATTTCAGTACCTGGACCAATCACACATTCAGAACCAATCGACGTTTGGCCTTGTATCACTACTCCTGGATAAATAACCGTATCTTGACCAATCGTAGCATCTGTAGAAATATACGTATGATCAGGATCGATCATTGTAACTCCTCGACGCATCCAATGTTCATTTGTCCGTTGTTTCATAATCCGTTCTGCTTGCGCTAAGGCAACACGATCATTTACTCCAAGCGTTTCATCAAATGCTGGCGTTTGATAAGCTGCAACAACTTCGCCACTTTGTTGTAAGATTTCAATTACATCTGGTAAGTAGTATTCACCTTGCGCATTATCATTACCAACGTCTTTTAGTGAGGCAAATAGTGCTTCGTTGTCAAAACAGTACGTTCCTGTATTGATTTCTGAAATACGTTGTTCCTCACTTGTTGCGTCTTTATGCTCAACAATTCGTTCAACAAGCCCTTCGTTATTTCGAACAATACGTCCATAACCAGTCGGATCATCGGCCATAGCTGTTAAAATAGTTGCTTTTGCCCCTTCTTGTGCGTGGTGAGCTAAAAGCTTATCGATCGTATTAGCTGTTAGAAGTGGCGTGTCTCCACACAAAACAACCGTCACTCCTTTTTTATCCGCAAGAATATTCTCTGCTTGCATAACGGCGTGACCGGTTCCTAATTGTTCTGTTTGAACAGCGTACTTTACTTGATCACCAAGTTGTTCTTGTACCACTTCTGCTCCGTGCCCTACGATCGTAACTGTTTCTTCAAAGCCAAGCTTTAAGACTTGATCAACGACATGTTGAACCATCGGCTTTCCATTTACAGGATGTAAGACTTTATAAAGTTTAGATTTCATTCGTGTTCCTTGCCCTGCTGCTAAAATAACCGCAAAACGACTACTCATGGTTTCCCCCCAAGTGTTCCTTTTTCCATTACGAATATATCCTAAAACTGATGTGTTTTCAAGGACTGTTCATTAGTTGTATCAAACTGGATATGTCAGCTTCTTGAACATTTCCCTAAATCAACCTAAAACCTACCTTCTAAACAAGGTATTTACATTTAATAAGGAGGAAATAAAAAAGACCTATCTTAATTGATAGGTCCTACTTCCTAGGAAGCTCCAGCTTCCTCGTATTCAACTTCTTCAAATTCTCCAGCCCGTTCGTACTCAGTTAGTACCGCTGTTTGGATCTTGTCACGTGTACGGGATGAAATAGGATGAGCTATATCTCTAAACTCCCCATCAGGCGTTCGCTTACTAGGCATCGCTACAAACAAACCATTGTTTCCATCAATCACACGGATATCATGAACAACGAATTCATGATCAATTGTGATAGATGCAATCGCGCGCATCCTGCCCTCGGTGTTCACTCGACGTAATCTCACATCTGTTACCTGCATGTTGTCACCACCTATAAGAGTAGATTATTCATGCTATACCAATTCTCTGTTAACTTTCTAATTCCTTCTTTTATAGAAAGAAAATTTATAATCTTTTTATTTTTTAATAACACAAAAAAAAGACCGTGCTTTTGGCACAGTCTTTCATGCACTTATTTAACTAAGGCAACCACTTCAATTTCAACAAGTACGTCTTTAGGAAGACGTGCCACTTCTACACATGAACGTGCAGGTTTATGAGTATTAAAGTATTCACCATATACTTCATTGATACGAGGGAAGTCGTTCATATCTTTAATAAAAACAGTTGCCTTTACCACAGTTTCAAGTGAAGCATCTGCTTCTGCCAATACTGCTTGAAGGTTTTTAAACACTTGATGAGTTTGCTCTTCTACCGTTCCATTGATTAAATCGCCTTCCGCCGTTAATGGAATCTGACCTGAGCTATAGAACATATTATTTACAATAATCCCTTGTGAATATGGGCCAATAGCATCTGGCGCATTATTTGTGTGAACTATTTTCATTATAAATCCTCCTCTGCAATCGGTACAAGTTTTTCGAGTACGTTCCCAGCTTCTACTTTTATCGTTTTGTCTCTGACATTAACCTCCGATAAACGGGTAATTGACATGTATTCATCGATAAGACGTTCTTCTGCCTCCACATCTACTGATTCAACCAGTACACCGATGCCAACCAGTTCAGCCTGGAACTCCTCTAACAGATCAATCATACCACGAATGGTACCCCCAGCTTTCATAAAATCATCGACTATAAAGACCCGAGACCCTGGCGCTAAGCTTCTTCTAGCTAA
This sequence comes from Bacillus sp. LL01, assembly GCF_001037965.1. Classification (NCBI taxonomy): domain Bacteria; kingdom Bacillati; phylum Bacillota; class Bacilli; order Caryophanales; family Bacillaceae; genus Bacillus; species Bacillus sp. LL01. The sequence goes on from NZ_LFEL01000012.1 coordinate 23,333, forward strand.
TGTCATCGTTTGAATTCGCTTAGATGAACCTGATACGTAGTTAATACTAACCATAGAACCCTCTGTTACACGATGATCACGCCTTACAATACTAACAGGTACATTTAAATACTCTGCAACGGCGTATGCAAGTGGTATCCCTTTTGTCGCAACCGTCATGACGGCATCAATCTTCTTATGAGCAAGAACGGAAGCAAATAGTCGTCCCACATCTTGAATAAAACGAGGACTTCCTAATAGATCCATCATGTACAGGTAGCCACCTGGCAACACTCGGCCCGGTACAGCTAATTGGCTTATGAGTTTATCAACAATCTCACTCGCTTCTTTCTCTCCGACCTTTGGCATGTACTTCATGCCACCACTCGCTCCTGGAATCGTCAAGAGAGTGCCGTACCCTTCTTGCTCAAATATTTCTTTGACTATTACCAAGTCTTCGCTTATTGAAGACTTAGCTGATTGGTAACGATCTGCAAAATACGTAAGTGAGATCACTTCATGTGGATGCTGAAGCATATAATAAGTCATATCGACAAGCCGTCCGCTTCGTTTTAATTTTTTCATAATACCCCCACTAAAAACCGAATAATTAGTTATAACATATCACTTTTGTACGGTTTTTAGCAAGTAAACTAGGAACGAATTAAACGAACTGCATACACATCGCTACAGAAACCGCGTAGCCCATTATATACTCTATGTAGTCTTGATTCCTTCTCTACCAAGCCAAACACAGTCGGACCACTTCCACTCATTAACACACCATCCGCCCCGAAACGTTGCATTTGTTCTTTAATTTTACGAACTTCTGGGTGCATATCTAACGTTACCGTTTCGAGAACATTATGAAGATGATTACAAATCCCTTTAAAATCTTGGTTTTTAATAGCTTCTATCATCTGCTCTGTTTTAGCATGTTCTACCTCATTTACATTTAACCGCTTGTACACATCAGCAGTCGACACCCCAATTGGTGGTTTAGCTAGGATAACCCAACATGGAGGTGGAGAGTCAATATGTTTAATAATTTCACCACGCCCAGTCGCTAGTGCAGTGCCACCATAAACACAAAACGAAACATCCGACCCGATCTCCGCACCAAGCGTTGCAAGCTCGTCCAAACTAAGACCTAGCGACCATAAGTCATTTAAGCCTTTTAAAGTAGCCGCCGCATCGCTACTACCCCCAGCAAGTCCTGCTGCAACTGGTATTCTTTTTGTGATATAAATGGATACACCTTGCTTTACTTGATAGCGCTCTTTTAGCAAAGAAGCAGCCTGATAAGCTAAGTTACGGTGATCGCTTGGGACGAAGCCTTCTGATACATCTACTTTGATTTTTCCGTCTTCGGTACTTGTCAAATCGAGTCGGTCTGCTAAATCGACTGTTGTCATGATCATTTCAACTTCATGATACCCATCTTCTCTTTTTTTGATTGCGTCTAAAGATAAATTAATTTTAGCAGGAGCTTTAACTGAACATTTCACCATAGTCACCTTCTATACTATCCATTTGCTTACGTTATTTTATCACTTGTTCATCCAACATACCACAGCWAGTCGATTTTCTCTTTAACAATGAAGAAAWCCGAGGCATGATGCCTCGGTTATTGTCGTCTCTCTATTTTGATTGTTGTTGATGTGCCAATTGATTTTCAGCGATCTCAACTGCACGCTTAACCATATTCCCAGCATCTCTCGAGCGAATACCGCCCCATCCTTCTTTTTGGACAGTGTCATAAAAGCCAAGCTCTTTTGCTAGCTCTTCTTTAAATTGTTCAGACATTACACCGCGTTTTCTGCTCATGATACAACAACTCCTTTTTTGAGAAGACCGACGACATTCTTAGAATGCACCTGAAATCAAAAAAAATGACTCCCTAATGCTTCCATTAGAGAGTCAACGTATGTGAATTCTATGTTGAGTTACTTTATTGCTGAGGCACTTTCACCCTCATCACAAAGCATAAGTTCGACTGTTTCAGTTAAAATATCTGCGTAACTATACGATACACGTTCAAATGCATTCTGTTGTTCATCCAATTTCACAATGAAAACTGAAGGGTATGTTTCTTCTAAAAGACCTGAACGTTCCATCGTTTTCCGACGGCCGCCATTCGCCTTAATTGTAATCCGTTTCCCAACATTGGCATCTAACGCACGCTTAATGTCTATCAACGTTTTTCCCATTATTACACCCCACCTCATTCTTAAAATATATTATAGCACGCATCCTCAATTTTGTCAAATAAATTTAAAATTATATMAATTGGACATATTGATTGTCAATGCTTTCAACAAAATCCGTGCAACATTTTTTCTCCTTATCTATTTTGTCTAAGTTTGTCAAAATTATGTATGGATAATAAAAAAACAAACCGCACATGGTTTTACATGTACGGTTTACTTGATCTATGTTGGTTGATTAGATTTATTTTTTCTTTTTAAATTTTGAGTAATGCGGTCTAACATAATARCTAAAATAACGATAGCTAGAMCAGCTTCAAACCCTGTACCTATTCGAATTTGTGATACAGCGCGATAAACATCTGATCCAAGTCCAGGTGCTCCGACTAGAGATGCGATAACAACCATTGATAAGGCAAGCATAATCGTTTGATTAACACCAGCCATGATTGTCGGCATCGCAAGCGGTAACTGTACTTTGAACAATTTTTGTTTTGTGGTCGATCCAAACGCATTGGCTGCTTCAACCAAGTCGCTTGGCACCTGTCTAATCCCTAAATTTGTTAGACGAATGGTTGGCGGCATCGCGAAAATGATCGATGAGAAAATACCAGGTACTACCCCTATTCCAAAAAATAAAATAGATGGAATCAAATAAACAAAAGCAGGCATCGTTTGCATAAAGTCCAATACAGGTGTCACTATCTTTTGAACCTGATTATTTTGAGAAGCCCATATTCCAATAGGGATGCCGATCACAATACAAATAATAACAGAAGTTAAAATAAGCGCTAAGGTTTGAATCGTACCTTCCCAGTAACCCATGTTCAGGATAAGCAGTAACCCAGCTAATGTGAATACACCGATTCTCCAACCGCTTGTCCACCAAGCTAAGGCAGTAAAGACTATTATCAAAATAAGTGCCGGAATTGCGCTCAGACTATCTACAACAAAGGATACATATCCACTAACAATAAGGGATAAAAAATCAAAGAAGCCTCCAAATTGAACATTAATCCAGCGAATAAAGGTGTCCATCCAATCTCCTAATGGTATTGCAGGTATATTATTCATTTGTCGCCACTCCTTCATTTAAACCCTCTTTATCACCAGCAAGGGCCCCAATCACTCGCCCTCTTACTATAATTCCCACTAAGCGATCTTGCTCGTCGATAACCGGGAGCGGCAGTGGTGATTCGGTCATTTTTTCAAAGATTTCATCTAAAATTGTATCTTCTTTCACTGTTGGTAAATTCTTAATCATAATGTCTTCAAGTTTAAGATTTTGCTTAACAGCAGCAGAAGCATCATCTGCAGTAACTGCTCCAAGTAATTTCTTTTTCTTATCGACAATATACATACTTGAATAGCCCTCGTGCTTCATCAGCTCTAATGCTACTCGTGGTCCCCGGTCCAATTGTAGCGTTTCTGGTCGCTTCATCACCTTTTGAGCCGTTAATACTTTGGATAAATTTACATCTTCAACAAATCGTTCTACATAATCATTGGCCGGGTTCATCATAATTTCTTCTGGTGTGCCAATCTGTACAATCGAACCATCCTTCATCAAGGCAATACGATCGCCAATACGTAGAGCTTCGTCTAAATCGTGAGTAATAAAGATAATGGTCTTCTCCATTTTTTCTTGTAGCTCCAGAAGCTCATCTTGCATGTCTTTACGAATAAGAGGATCTAGGGCACTGAATGCCTCATCCATTAAAAGAACGTCTGGCTCATTCGCAAGGGCACGCGCTAACCCTACTCGCTGTTGCATCCCTCCACTTAATTCGCTCGGATAACTTTTTTCATATCCTTTTAATCCAACTAATTCAAGAGCTACTCTTGCTCTCTCTTCAATCTTCTTTTTATTGATCCCTTGAACTTCAAGTCCATATCCGGTATTTTCTAGAACCGAACGGTGTGGGAATAACGCAAACTTTTGAAACACCATACCCATTTTTTCACGGCGAAGTTTACGCAATTGTTCTGGTTTCATATCTAAGATATTCTCTCYATCAACCAGCAATTTGCCTGATGTAGGATCAATCAAACGGTTAAACATTCGAACTAATGTAGATTTTCCACTTCCTGACAATCCCATGATTACAAATATCTCTCCAGGGTATACTTCAAAAGAAGCCTGATTAACCCCAATTGTATTTCCAGTCTTCTCAAGAATTTCTTGTTTAGACTTGCCTTCAGCTAACATAGACACAGCTTTCTTCGGCGTCTGACCAAAGACTTTAGTTACTTGTTCAACAGTAATTTTAGGCTTCAYCGTAATCACACCATCCCTAATTTTCATATTCTCCCTAACAGGTAAAAGTGTAGTGCAAATAGATTATCCCCCAATTTGCACATCTCAATCCAATTGTAGGATTCTAGATTTTACACACAGTAGTATAGTTTACCCTTAATTAACAAATTGATCAAATCAAGTGCTTAAAATTGCCTCAATACAGTCTTTTTGATTTGTTTAGGTCGCTTGACATTATCAATAAGTATCTTTAAAATGCCTATTTGTTGACTAAATGATTTTTTCAAGAAAAAGAAGAGGGGTTTTGGAAAGATGAAAAAATGGTTAAAAATGACTACAGCTATTCTCTCAGCTTCTATTATTCTTGCCGCTTGTGGTGGGGACGATGCAGGGTCTGAAGATAGTAAAGGTACCTTAAAAGTTGGTTTAAACAACTGGGCTGAGAATGTTGCTGTTTCAAACATGTGGAAAGTAGTACTTGAAGAAGAGGGCTACAATGTTGAGTTAAATGAATTAGATAAAACGCCTGTATGGACTGGGATTGCTCGCGGAGATTTAGACGTCGCTCCTGAGGTTTGGTTGCCAATTACAGACGAACCTTTGTATGAAGAGTATGGAGAAGACGTTGAATTACATGAGATT
>NZ_LFEL01000120.1:0-5329 GCF_001037965.1 Bacillus sp. LL01
TTCATGTTGCTCCCCCTCATTTTTCCGCATGCCAAACCACTCGCCTCCGCCTTTCTAAATAGTCATTCATCCAATTTTTCAGATTTTCAAAAAAGTAATCGTCCTCTTGTGGTATATGTGATATACTAATTAACATAAAAACAATATTGAGTATAACATATATTTGGAGAGGGGAATTCAAATGAAGGTTAAAGTTGCCATCAATGGATTTGGCCGTATTGGCCGTATGGTATTTCGCAAAGCAATGCTAGAGGATGAAGTGGAGGTTGTTGCAATCAATGCGAGCTATCCTGCAGAAACACTTGCTCACTTAATCAAATATGATAGTATTCACGGAACATACACTCTTCCTGTTGAAGCGAAAGACGATACGATTGTGGTTGATGGGAAAGTTGTGCAATTACTTCATTCACGTGACCCTCGTGAGCTACCTTGGGCAGAACTTGGAGTAGATATTGTTATTGAAGCAACTGGTAAATTTAAGACACAAGAAACTGCGGGTTATCACATTGAAGCTGGTGCTAAGAAAGTATTGATTACTGCTCCGGCTAAAGAAGAAGATATCACAATCGTAATGGGTGTAAATGATGGGGATTATGATGCCTCTAAACATCACATTATTTCGAATGCATCTTGTACAACAAATTGCTTAGCGCCAGTCGCAAAAGTATTAGATGAAACGTTCGGAATTGAAAGCGGTTTAATGACAACTGTTCATGCTTATACAAATGACCAAAAAAATATTGATAATCCACATAAAGATCTTCGTCGAGCTCGTGCATGTGGTCAATCGATTATCCCGACTTCAACAGGGGCTGCAAAAGCTATTGCAAAAGTACTTCCTCAGCTTGAAGGAAAGTTAAATGGAATGGCTTTACGTGTACCAACACCAAATGTCTCTTTAGTTGACTTAGTTGTTCAAGTTAAAAAGGATGTTACTCATGAAGAAGTGAATACTGCCTTGAAAATGGCTGCAGAAGGGTCGCTGAAAGGAATTTTAGGATTCTCAGAAAAACCACTTGTATCAATTGACTATAATGGAGAAGAGCAATCTTCTGTTATTGATGGGTTATCGACGATGGTAATGAGCGAACGTCAGGTGAAGGTTCTTGCTTGGTATGATAACGAGTGGGGCTATTCTTGTAGAGTTGTTGATTTAATGAACCTTGTCGCTAAAAAAATGACTACTCCATCTCATGTTGGTTAATYCTCACTCATAGCTTCCGCTGACCTGGATACCCTAACAAGAGAAGAGTGCTATGGAAATCACGTATATACTGTTGGATCAACCTTTGTCAGATTTGATGAAAAAGTAGTAAGAATTTCTTTTAAAAAAATGACAAGGATTGGTTGCATTAAAATTATAAAACAAGTATACTGATTTTCGTGAACTTCAATTAAAGCAAACCAGGATTCGTTTACTTGCAGAAAGGGTTAGGACCTCTTTGGACTAACTTTCCCCCGTGTAACTGAACGTTCCTACATGCTTGAGAAGGCATGAATTTTTTTGTGAAGGGGGATTCAACTTATGGACACTATGGGTCGTCACGTTATTGCAGAACTTTGGGGCTGTAATACTGAGAAGTTGAATAATATGAGTTTTATTGAACAAACATTTGTAGATGCTGCACTTAAATCAGGTGCAGAAGTACGGGAAGTTGCATTTCACAAGTTTGCACCACATGGTGTTAGTGGCGTAGTCATCATTTCCGAGTCTCATTTAACGATTCACAGCTTTCCTGAACATGGTTATGCAAGTATTGATGTATATACATGTGGAGATCGTATTGATCCGAATGTGGCATCTAATTACATTGCTGAAGCGCTAGGTGCTAGCTCAAGTGAAGTAATTGAAGTGCCAAGAGGAATGGGACCAGTTAAAGCAGAAAAATCAAAAGTTAATGCGTTCTAACATAGAGAGAAAGAGGTAAACCCCTCTAGCTTTCCATTTTAAAAGAGAGGTTTTCACCTCTCTTTTTTGTATGCACTTTTTCTTCTCCTAAAAACGCTCTTGGGTATGATATGATAAAGAAAAGAAAAAAGTTAGGTGGAGAAAAATGGCATTAAGAGAACTCTTTGGCAAGCTAGTAAATAATCGGACTGAAACAACGGAAAAACACTCTGTTGATCAATTGAAAACGAGATATTACAAAACGTCTAAAGACAAAGCAATACAGGCCGTTGAAAGTGTCATTCAATCATCGGGTTGGCAAGTTAAGCGGATCGAAGAAGAACGTGGAGAAATGATTGCTCAACCTAAAAATGGTGGAGAATCTTTATTGATTGCAACGATCGTAACGGTCAAGCCGTTTCGAACAGCGGTTGATTTTTCTTGTTCAACTGGTACGAGCCTTCCATCTGATTTTGGTAAAAGCAAAAAAATTGTTCTTGCTCTCTATGATAGGTTGGACCAAGAGCTACCCTTTATTGGTTCAGGGATTGGAGAAGAGTTACTCTAATTTTAAGTAGGGGAATAATACCCTGCCAAGCTTGTCAGATATCGTCTTTTTTTATATGATAGAGAAAAGAACGGAAGCTGTGTCTAACAGAAGATACAGAAAAGTGGAGATGATTACATGCGGTGTCCAGCTTGTCAATATAATGGAACGAGAGTACTTGATTCAAGACCTAGCCATGAAGGCCGCTCAATTCGTAGACGACGAGAGTGTGAATCATGCAGTAATCGTTTTACGACATTTGAAATGGTAGAAGAAGTACCTCTCATTGTTGTAAAGAAAGATGGAACACGCCAAGAGTTTAGTCGTGATAAAATACTACGTGGGCTTATTCGAGCATGTGAAAAACGTCCAGTTCCACTTGAAACGCTAGAGCAGATTGTGAATGAAGTTGAGCGTGAGTTGAGAGGAAAAGGTAAAAATGAAGTAAACAGCGAAGATGTCGGAGAGCTTGTGATGGAGAGACTAGCCTTAATAGATGATGTCGCTTATGTTCGCTTTGCGTCGGTCTATCGTCAGTTTAAGGATATTAATGTATTTATCAAAGAACTAACGGAATTAATGAATAAAGGATAAGGTTAAAGAGCTGTAGTGTGAATACGCTATGAGCTCTTTTTTACTCATGACCTGAGGAGAGGAGGGACATTCAATGAGTTGGCATTGGAAGGAACTGTTGCCGGTTGACTCGTTCACAGTACGAGTCTCCAGCTACTTAACAGATTTGGATCAAAAAGTGATTACGTTATTGTACCAGCCTTTAGTTGGAGCCCTAGCCCATAGCTTGTACATGACTTTGTGGTCACAATTAGAACGTGATCAATATTGGAGTGAGAGTCAGACGCACCGACAGTTGATGCTGATGATGAATATCCCCCTCCAAACGATTTTTGAAGAAYGAAAAAAGCTAGAAGCCATCGGACTTTTAAAGACTTATAAGAATAGTAAGGAGGAAGGATCCTCTTATTTAWATGAATTGCAACAACCAATGTCCCCAAAACAGTTTTTCGAAAATGATGTATTAAGTGTCTATTTATTTAATCGTCTAGGAAAACAGAAATATCGACAATTGCGCGAACGATTCACAGAAGACAAGGTAGACATAGGGGAGTATACCGAATTAACCCACTCATTTGATGAAATATTTCATTCTCTCCATCATTCTGAAATCGTGTCTAATCTACAATCAGAAACATCAGATGCAATRAAGCTTAATGAGGCTTCGGAATTACTAGGGCAGGATGGGGATTCGTTAACATTTATTGAAGGGAATTTTGATTTTGAACTAATGAAAAAAGATTTATCCAGCTTTATTGTACCAGAACAATTACTTACTAAAGAGGTTAATCAAGCGATCATCAGGCTTGCTTTTGTCTACCGAATAGAACCTCTAGAGATGAGTCGGATTGTCGGGCAAGCTGTCCTTCATGATGATGAAGTTGATATAGATTTATTACGAAAGAAAGCGCAAGAGTGGTACAAAATTGAACATAGTTCGGAGCCACCAGGGCTTGGGTTAAAGGTTCACCCGATTCAGCATCAAACGATGACATCTGTTGAGCCGAAAACAGAAGAAGAAAAGATTATTAAATTTTATGAAACAACTCCTCCTCTAACCTTACTCGAAATTCGTTCAGATGGAGCTTATGTTGCCCCTGCAGATGCGAAAATTGTTGAATCCTTACTAATGGATTATCAGCTATTACCAGGTGTAGCGAATGTCTTAATCGATTATGTTCTTTTTCAGCACGATATGAAGCTACAAAAAGCTTTAATTGATAAAATTGCTGCTCACTGGGCTAGGAAAAAAATTAATAAAGTAGCCGATGCAATGGTACTTGCAAGAGAAGAACAAGAAAAGAAAGTCGTTGCAAAGGAAAGAAGCCAATCAAATGCCTCTTCTAAGCGTACACAAGGACCGAGAAAGAACACAAGGCGCGACCGTTTACCAAAATGGTTAGTAGAAGAAAAAGAAAAAGAGAAGAATAAGGACCAAGAAAAGAAAACGACTGAATCATCTCCTGAAACCACTGATGCAAAAGAACGTTTTGACAAGATGATGGAGGAGCTTAAAAAACGCAAACGGGAGAAAGGAGAGAACTAAATGAAGCCAATACAATCCACGTTAAAACAGTGGGCGAAAAGTGCAGGTTTACAAGAACGGCTAGAGAACCAAAAGAAAGAACTTTTTAAAGACCCTTTTATTCAAGAATTTTTGAGAATGGAAAAAGATTCGCTTACTACTGAAATGGTTGACCGTGGTATGGTGAAATTGTATGAATTTAAGAAGGAGCGAACCCATTGTGCGAATTGCCCTGGGTTAAAAGCATGTCCGAACATGATGAAAGGTTATCAGCCGACCCTTCAGATTGAACGTGGACACCTAGAGCTTCGTTATCTCCCTTGTGCCCTAAAAGTTCAAGAAAAGCAGCATAAAGAGCAACAACAATTAATGAAGTCACTCTACATCCCAAAAGATATTCTTAAAGCTCGGTTTGAAGACATTGATATGGATGGAGAGCGAGAGGAAGCGGGGGCTGCTGCTCTTGAGTTTGCTTTWAAAGCAGAGCCAGGTGAAAACGGTGAGGGCTTATATTTCTACGGCAAATTTGGCGTCGGGAAAACGTATTTAATGGGTGCAATTGCTAATGAGCTTTATGAGCGCGGGGTTGAATCCTATACGGTGTATACGCCTGACTTCTTTCGTGAAATGAAACAATCGATAGGTGATGGGACCTTTCAAGGTAAACTCGATCGGATAAAACGTGCCAAAGTATTGATTTTAGATGATATTGGAGCTGAAACAACATCGAGTTGGGTTCGCGATGATGTACTTGGAGTGATCTTGCAATATCGTATGCTGGAGAAGTTACCAA
>NZ_LFEL01000121.1:0-5321 GCF_001037965.1 Bacillus sp. LL01
ATAAGAGAGGAAGCGCTACATATTCACCGCGCAAATCAAGGAAAGTTAGAATCAAAATCAAAGGTCCCTGTAAAAAACGCTCGTGATTTAAGTCTTGCTTATTCACCAGGCGTTGCAGAACCGTGTAAAGAAATTTTTGAAGATGTTGAAACAGTCTATGAATATACAATGAAAGGCAACATGGTTGCTGTTGTTAGTAACGGAACAGCTGTACTAGGCTTGGGTAATATCGGTCCTGAAGCTTCTCTACCAGTCATGGAAGGAAAAGCTGTATTATTCAAATCATTTGCTGGAGTAGATGCCTTCCCAATTTGCTTACGTTCAACTGACGTTGATACGATTGTTGAAACAGTTAAATTAATGGAACCTACTTTTGGTGGAGTAAACCTAGAAGATATTGCTGCCCCTAGTTGCTTTGAGATCGAAGAACGTCTAAAGAAAGAAACTAATATTCCTGTTTTCCATGATGATCAACATGGTACAGCGATCGTTACATTAGCAGGGCTAATTAATGCTCTTAAATTGACTGGTAAAAAAATGTCGGAAATTAAAGTGGTAGCAAACGGTGCTGGTTCTGCAGGTATCGCTATTATTAAATTAATGCAACGCATGGGTGTTCGTGACATTATTATGTGTGATTCTAAAGGGTCTATCTTTGATGGTCGCTCTTACGGCATGAATGATGTCAAAGCAGAAGTAGCTAAGTTTACAAACCGTGATCGCCTAGAGGGCACTCTTTCTGACGTGATTAAAGACACAGACGTATTTATTGGTGTATCTGTAGCCGGTGCTCTTACTGAAGAGATGATTGAGACTATGAACGAAGATCCAATTATTTTCGCAATGGCGAATCCAGTCCCTGAAATCATGCCTGAAAAAGCAAAAGCTGCAGGAGCTAAAGTAATTGGGACAGGCCGTTCAGATTTCCCTAACCAAGTAAATAATGTATTAGCCTTCCCTGGAATTTTCCGCGGTGCATTAGATGTTCGTGCTACACATATCAACGAAGAAATGAAAGTAGCTGCAGTTTATGCGATTGCAGACCTAGTTGCTGAAGCTGACTTATCGGCTGACTATGTAATCCCTGCACCATTTGACCCTCGTGTAGCACCTGCAGTAGCAGCTGCTGTTGCGAAGACAGCTATGGAAACAGGAGTAGCTCGCTTGAAGGTTGATCCAGAACAAATTGCTGAAAAGACTCGTCAACTTGCAATTATTGGTCAAGATAAATAATGGCAAAGCAATTAATGAGGTGTGGTTGACTCATGACAGTGGAACAACCCAAAGTCTATATCGAAATAATCAATAAGATTAATGAGATTATGAAAGAAGACAACCTATCACAAGGTGATCGTCTTCCCTCAGAGCGCGAGTTGAGCGACCGACTAAATGTTGGTCGCTCCTCTGTGCGTGAGGCTCTTAGAGCTTTAGAGTTGTTAGACCTGATTGAAACACGTAGAGGTGAAGGAACCTTTTTGAAGCCTGCTAATAGTCACCGTCTGGTCAGTATTATTCTTTCTTTTTTATTAAAAGACGAGAGTGCAAAGCAGGATTTAACAGAAACTAGGCGAATTGTAGAATTAGAAGCGACTCGCTTAGCTTTTGGAAGAATGAACCAGCAGGCTTTAGATCGTCTAGAAGAGCTAATTGATCAATCAAAAGAGGAATGGAAGCATGGTGATTTTCCTGTAGATGAAGATTATTTATTTCACAAGACGATTGTAGAAGCGTGTGGAAATCAACTTCTCCTAAATATTTGGATTTCACTGGTGGAATATAACAAGGTTGCTATTAAGGAATCTCTTCAAAGAGAAGGAAGACCTACAGCTTCGATTAAGGAGCATGAAGCTATCTTTAAAGCTCTAGCCGACAATCAATTAGATGATGCATTAGAAGCTATGCGTAAACATTTAGAGAATAGTCGTTTTTAGTTTTAGTATGAAAGTACAGGTTGTACTATTTTTAAACAAGTTATCATATGCTCYAAAAAAATATGAGTCTTAAGCTAGTGAGGTGCTGAAATGCTTAAGGATTTATTCACGAAAAAGAAACGATATGCCACTATCCCTTCAGAACGAGCAAAACAAGAAGTTCCAGAAGGGTTAATGACGAAATGTCCTACTTGTCGAACCATTATGTATACAAAAGAATTAAAAAAGAATTTAAATGTTTGTGATTCTTGTGGGCATCATCACCGTATGACGGCTTATGAGAGAATAAATAGTTTATTAGATGCGGGAAGTTTTGTTGAATATGACAAAATGATGATTGGAAAAAATCCTCTAGATTTCCCTACCTATGAAGAGAAGTTAGAAGCAGATAGAGTAAAAACGAATCTTAATGAGGCAGTAGTTACAGGCGAAGGCGATATTAATGGTTTTCCTGCTGTAGTAGCTGTTATGGATGCACGTTTCCGTATGGGAAGTATGGGCTCAGTTGTAGGCGAAAAAATTACAAGAGCGATAGAGGTTGCAATTGAAAAGGACTATCCATTCCTGATGTTTTCAGCTTCAGGAGGAGCACGCATGCAAGAGGGTGTCCTAAGCTTAATGCAAATGGCTAAAACAAGTGCTGCTTTGCAAAAGCTCAGTCAAAACGGAGGGTTATTTATCTCCATTATGACACATCCGACTACAGGTGGAGTGTCGGCCAGTTTTGCTTCGCTAGGAGACTATAATTTTGCAGAACCTGGTGCCCTCATAGGGTTTGCAGGTAGACGTATTATTGAACAAACGATCCGTCAAGAGTTACCCGATGACTTCCAAACAGCTGAATTTTTATTGAAGCACGGTCAACTTGATCGCGTTGTGCCACGTAAAGAAATGAAAAAAATGATGACCACTATTTTAGATATCCATCAACATGCGTAAGGAGGTGTAGGAACATGGCGAGTGAATTAGGATTTGAGAGACCAATTGTTGAATTAAGAGATAAAATCTCTGAACTTAAAACATTTACAAATGAAAAAGAAATCGATTTAAGTGATGAGATTGAGAAGCTTGAGAATAGACTTCAACAATTAGAAAAAGACATTTATGGAAATCTTCAAGCTTGGGAGAGAGTACAAATTGCTAGACACAGTGATCGTCCTACAACTCTTGATTACATCGAGTTCTTGTTTACTGATTTCCTYGAAATGCATGGAGATCGTCTATATGGAGATGATGCTGCTATTGTAGGTGGTATCGCGAAATATCACGGAAAACCGATTACCGTCATTGGCCATCAACGAGGAAAAGACACAAAAGAAAATATTCGTCGTAATTTTGGAATGCCTCATCCCGAAGGTTACCGTAAGGCTCTTAGGCTGATGAAACAGGCTGAAAAGTTTAATCGTCCAATTGTATGCTTTATTGATACAAAAGGTGCTTACCCTGGGATGGCAGCAGAAGAAAGAGGACAAAGTGAAGCGATTGCAAGAAACCTTTTTGAAATGTCTGGTTTAACGGTACCGGTTGTTTGCATCGTTATTGGGGAAGGTGGAAGTGGTGGTGCACTAGCACTAGGAGTAGGAGATCGAATTTTCATGCTAGAAAATTCGACTTATTCAGTCATATCTCCTGAGGGAGCAGCTGCTCTTTTATGGAAGGATGCAACACTTGCTCAAAAAGCAGCTGAATCGATGAAGATTACAGCTCCTGATTTAAAAGAGTTAGGTGTTATTGATGATATTATTCGAGAAGCCAAAGGCGGAGCACATCGAGATGTGCAAAGTCRGGCCGAAGCCATTGATCGAATATTATCTGCTACACTAAAAGAATTGGAAATATTATCCAAAGATGAGTTAGTAAACAAACGTTATCAAAAATACAAAAAAATCGGACAATTTACGTTTGTAAACGATACCAATGGCGTAGAATAAGGTAAAGTGCTTTCTGTACAAAAGAAAGCACTTTTTGTTTTGGAAGCATCTGTATTGTGTTCAGTGCTTTAAAGTGGTATTTTTTAAAAATGAGAGCATGATAATAGGTGGAAAGCCACGAAGTACATGTTTGTAAAAAAAGGGATTTTAATGATAAGTCACCTTTTGATATATAAATTTCAGTTGATTGATGGAGGGAGTACTCATGAAACGAATTGGAGTATTAACAAGTGGTGGAGATTCGCCAGGAATGAATGCCGCAATCCGTGCGGTCGTTCGTAAAGCAATTTTCCATGATGTAGAGGTGTATGGAATCTCTTATGGATATGCGGGGTTAATTGCCGGTGATATTCGCAAAATGGAGCTCGGTTCAGTAGGTGATATTATTCATCGCGGTGGGACGATGCTTTATACAGCACGATGCGAAGAGTTTAAAACCCTTGAAGGTCAGAAAAAGGGAATTGAGCAGTTAAAGAAATTCGGTATTGAAGGGCTGGTCGTGATTGGTGGAGATGGTTCTTACCGCGGRGCTCAAAAACYAACCGAGCATGGTTTCCCGACAATTGGTGTTCCTGGTACGATTGATAATGATATTCCTGGAACTGACTTTACAATCGGTTTTGACACAGCTTTAAACACCGTTATTGATGCAATTGATAAAATTCGTGATACAGCAACGTCTCATGAACGTACCTACGTGATTGAAGTAATGGGACGTCATGCGGGTGACTTGGCGCTTTGGTCTGGTTTAGCAGATGGGGCTGAAACGATTGTCATTCCTGAAGCTGATTATGACATGAATCAAATTATTAGTCGTCTTAAACGTGGACAAGAGCGTGGTAAGAAGCATAGTATTATCATTGTTGCTGAAGGTGCAGGCAGCGGTTTTGATTTCGGTAAAAGGATTAGTGATGAAACGAAGATGGAAACAAGAGTAACTGTTCTTGGCCATATTCAACGTGGGGGGTCACCTACTGGCGCTGACCGTGTACTCGCAAGTCGTCTTGGAGCTAAAGCTGTTGATTTATTAATTGATGGCGAAGCAGGCAGAACAGTAGGAATTCAAAACAATAAATTGGTTCATCATGATATTGATGAGATTTTAGCAGAACCACATACTATTGATTTAGAAATGTACAAGCTATCACAAGAGCTTTCCATTTAAATAATTAGATAAGCAATTACAGGAGGCAGAATATGCGTAAAACTAAAATTGTATGTACGATTGGACCAGCAAGTGAACAAATAGACACATTGGTTCAGCTTATTGAAGCAGGTATGAATGTAGCGAGATTGAATTTTTCTCACGGAGATTTTGAAGAGCATGGTGCACGAATTGCTAACATCCGTGAAGCTTCAGAGCGCACTGGTAAAACAGTAGCCATTCTTTTAGATACAAAAGGACCTGAAATTCGTACGCAAACATTAGAGGGTGGCGTAGCAGAATTAACTGCAGGAG
>NZ_LFEL01000122.1:0-5320 GCF_001037965.1 Bacillus sp. LL01
TTGAATCGCTTGAACTTTTTTAGATAAACGTTTGTTTAATTGTTTTGTTGTCATGGCGTCACCACAATTCGGCGATCCGCTTCTCCTTCTCCAAATACGACCCCATCATGCTTATATTTTTTTAATTGAAAATGAGTAGTTGTTGATAAAACGGATTCCACTGTCGATAATTTTTCTGAAACAAAACGCGCAATCTCTGACATCGTCTGTCCTTCTATAACAACTGATAAATCATAAGCCCCAGACATCAAATACAATGCCTTCACTTCAGGAAAACGATAAATTCTCTCAGCAACTTGATCAAATCCAACCCCACGTTGAGGTGTAACCTTTACATCGATCATTGCTGTAACACCTTCATTTAGATCAACCTTACTCCAATCAATTACCGCAGAATAACTTAAAATAATGTGATCATCCTCTAGCTTCTTTAATAACCTCTTTACATCCTCTTCAGATGCGTCTACCATTTTAGCTAAGGTCGGAATGGAAACGCGTCCATTTTCTTCTATAATTCGTAAAAGTTCAATTGCCTTGCTCTCCATCTCTCTCTATCTCCTTTCGCGAAAAAACGCGCATGGATTGTTGTAATTTTGTTTATCATAACATATTAGCTAAATGACGATACGCGTTTCACATAAAATTCTGAATAAATCCACTTTTAAGGGGTGCTATAGGATGGAACTTTCAAATTCCTCAAATAAGAATACAGCATTATTAATTATAGATATGATTAGCGATTTTGAGTTTGAAGATTCAGAGCTTCTCATTAAACATGCCTTGCCTGCTGCTAAAAAAATTGCGGCTCTAAAAGAACGAGCACATAAAGCAAATATTCCTGTCATCTATGTAAATGACAATTATGGTAAATGGCAGTCTGACTTCCCTCGACTAGTTGCTCATTGCCTTGAAAATGATGTRAAGGGTCGGCCCATTGTCGAATTGCTACGTCCCGATGAAGATAATGATTATTTTATACTGAAACCAAAGTTCTCCGGCTTCTTTGCTACGCCTCTTAATCTGCTGTTGGAACACCTTAATGTAGATACACTAATATTAACAGGAGCAGCAGGGGACATGTGCGTTCAATTCACGGCTAATGACGCATATATGCATGATTACCGTATCTTTGTACCAAGTGATTGCTCCGCGTCTAACACACCAGAAGCTAATACTAAAGCTCTTCATATGATGAGAGATGTATCCAAGGCGGATATCACACCTTCTGTCGATTTAGATTTACCTTTATAATCAAAAAGAGTTTGAGTCCTCTGGTGAGAGCTCAAACTCTTTTATTAACCTTCTTGTTTAGAATCCCACTTTTCATTAAAAATCAAGCTCTCTAATTCGCGACGTTTCTCCCACCCTGAGGATTGTAGAATGGGTTTATCTGGATAGTTATCTGTATAACCGATCGACAAGAGCGCAAGCGGCTCGATATGTGGTGGAATATTTAAAATATCACGAATATCATTTTTCTTATAGAAACTGACCCAACCAAGAGCAAGCCCTTCAGCAGTAGCAGCTAGCCACATGTTTTGGATGGCACATGCCGTTGAGAGGATATCCGTTTCTGGGATAGAATTACGTCCTAATACATGAGAGCCACCACGAGTGGGGTCACATGTCACACAAATCGTGACAGGCGCTTGCTTCAATCCTTCAATTTTCAATGATAAAAACTTCTGATGTCGTTCGTCTTTATTTTCATAGTGGATTGCTAGAGCACGACGCTCTTTATCCGCTGCCCATGCTAGCTTTTCTTTTACTTCATCACTTTTCACCACGATGAAGTTCCAAGGCTGCATAAAGCCAACGGAAGGTCCTTGATGACCTGCTTCAATGATGTTTTGAATTTTTACTTCTTCTACCGGATTTGTTAAAAATGTTCGGACATCACGACGTGTCGCGATGACTTTATAGATCGCATCTATTTCTTGTTGATTAAACATTTTATATACCTCCCCTAATCTCTCATGCTAGTATATTTATATGTTAGCTTTAGTTATCGATTTCATATTAAATCTTACCACATTCACACCTTCATTTTGGTACAAATAAAAAAAGCACATGAACTAACAATGGTTAGCTCATATGCTGCACTATTGGACTTTTAATTCATTTGATAAACGATCGCTTCATACGGTTTTAACTCTAGTTGATCGTCTGTTGGAAGTTCTGCTTCGTAATTACTAATTAGAACTTGTTTAGTATTCATACCTTTTAGACTGAAGCTTGTCCTCTCTCCGTAAAAGTTACATAAAACAAGAAGCTTCTCGCCATCAAGTTCTCGTTCATAAGCAAATACAGCTGGGTGGTCTTCTGCTAGCAAGGTATAGGATCCATATACTATCACCTCATGCTGCCTTCTTAGCTYGATTAATTTCTTATAGTAATGAAAAATAGAATTCTCATCTGCTAAAGCCTTCTCTACATTAATCTTTTTATAATTAGGATTAACTTTTATCCACGGGGTACCGGTTGTAAATCCTGCTTCTGCACTTGAATTCCATTGCATCGGAGTCCTCGCATTATCACGGCTTTTCGCATAGATGGAAGGCATGATGTCATTAGGAGTCTTTCCATGTTCCCCTACCATCTCCTGATAGTAATTAAGCGTTTCGATATCACGGTAATCGTCAATTGAGTCAAAATGACAATTCGTCATCCCAATTTCTTCACCCTGATAAATGTAAGGTGTCCCTTTCATCATATGCAAAAGTGTCGCAAGCATCGTTGCTGATTCACGGTGGTATTTACCATCATCACCAAAACGAGATACAATTCGAGGCTGGTCATGGTTACACCAATATAAGCTATTCCACCCGTCATTCTCTAACTCATTTTGCCACTTTGAAAGATTCTCTTTTAAGTCCCGAAGCTCGAGCGTCTTAAACTCCCACTTACTCTTACCTTTATATTTATCAAGGCCCATATGTTCAAATTGAAAGACCATATCTAACTCTTGTCTATGTTCTGCTGTATATTTTTTTGCTTCACTTGGTGTCACTTTCGGGCATTCTCCAACGGTCATGATATCGTATTTTGATAACACTTCCTCATTCATTTCACGTAAGTAATCATGCACACCTGGTAAATTAAATTGATACGGTTCAGCCTTTGCATAGCCAGCTTGGAATTCCTCATAAGTTGGTAAAATCTCTTTTTTAGAGATCATATTGATAACGTCCATCCGGAAACCATCTACACCCTTATCCAACCAAAAACGCATCATTTCATAAACATCTTTTCGAACCTTCTCGTTTTCCCAGTTGAGATCTGGTTGTTTTTTTGAAAACATATGTAAGAAATACTCGTCTGTCTCCTCATCATATTGCCAAGCAGACCCACCAAAAGAAGCGATCCAGTCAGTTGGAGGTTTACCGTCTTGACCCGGTCTCCAAATATAATAGTCACGATATGCGTTTTCTTTTGACTTTCTTGATTCAATAAACCAATCATGTTCATCTGAAGAATGGTTAACCACCAAGTCCATCACGAGTTTCAACCCTCGTGTATGCATTTCTTCTAACAGCTGATCCCAATCAGCCATTGTTCCAAAGTCAGACATAATCGCTTCGTAATCACTTATATCGTAGCCATTATCATCATTTGGTGATTGATAGACCGGTGAGAGCCAAACTACATCAATTCCTAGTTCTGTCAGATAATCTAATTTAGAAATAATCCCTTGAATATCACCAATACCATCCCCATTACTATCATTAAAACTTCGAGGATAAATTTGATAGACGACACTCTCTTTCCACCATTGCTTACTACTCATTACTTCTCTCATCCTTTCTCTTTATGCTTTACTGTTTCGCGTAGCTTCACCTCAAAAGGAATCATTATTTTCTCAAATGATATCTCTTCTTGACCAATTTGTCTGAGCAACATATCCGCTCCCTGCCTACCTAGGTCTGTATAAGAATAATGAACACCTGAGAGTTTTAACCTAGAAGCTTGGGTGAGCACCGTATCATCTAATCCGAGGACCGATACATCATTTGGAATGTTAMTGCCATGGTCTTGTAGACAATTTAATGCTCCAATTGCCATACCATCATTAACAGCAATGACCGAATCAAACCTCTTTCCCTTTTGAATGATTTTTTCCATCTCATTGTATCCGCTCTCGATCAAGTAATTTCCTTGTCCGATTAACTCACGATCCAATTGAAGCCCTACTTCCCCTAACGCTTCTTCTACACCTGATTTTCTTTCAGCTGAGTTAACAGAGTTCTCTGGGCCACCTAAATAGGCGACAGCTTGATGACCTTGTTCGAGCAACGTTTTAGTAGCTTCTTTTGCAAATCGCTTATTATCAAACGCCACAAATGGGATCTCCTGCTCTTGTGTATCTTGCAGCAACACTACAACTGGTATAGGTAGCTTTTTAATCCATTCAGCGTGTTCTGGCTTAAACTGACGCGTAGCAAATATGATCCCATCTACTCGTTTTAGTCTGAATAACTCAAAGTGTTTTTTTTCGTTCGCAAAGCTTCCTTCAGAACAAGCAATTAATAGGTTATATCCATTTTCATCTAATACTTGATTGACCCCGTTAATCGCTCGAGGCAAACCTTCTCCTGTCAGACTGTGAACAATCATTCCGATTAAATGTGTTTTTTTCTCCGCCAATTCTCTGGCTAAAACATTTGGTCTGTAGCCTGTTTCTTCAATAATGGCTTGAATTTTTTTACGAGTGCTATCTTTGACACGACCTGAGTTATTAAACACTCTTGAAACGGTCGCAATCGAAACACCAGCTTTCTTTGCCACTTCACTAATATTAATATCTTTTTGCAAGTTGAACACCCCACAATGGGCCAATCRTCTCATTGATAAATCCCATTTCTTAGCCTGAAACGAAGCTTGTCCGCCTTGTGCAAAAAACTGAATACCCGTACTACAATTTGAAGGGAAGATGCGAGAGGTGAATACTTCATCGCCATCATTTATAAACACTTCACAAGAGGATACATCGACAAACAATTGAAAAGTAATGGTATCCCCATCGTACGCTACTGCCCTCTTAGTACCATATGCAGTACCCACTTCTTTACCAGATTCACTTCGATCAAGTGTTATTTTTTTGGTTAGATGATTATAGTGTACAATTGTTTTTTCATTTTCACTAGTTCGGAATTCGATACCAACAACATCACTCGTTCCTACTTCAAACTCTACTTCCAACTCATAAGTAGTACCATAGATGTGAGGGTAACTCTTTCTTTCATTCAATAGTTGGTCTGCCACCTCTTCTTGGTTACTACGTAGGTTGGCTAACTCTCTAACTGGTCTTTGGATCAATTTT
>NZ_LFEL01000123.1:0-5316 GCF_001037965.1 Bacillus sp. LL01
TCGACTTCCCAAGGTTCACCTTTAAAACCGTGCAAACAGAGGCATCCAATCATCTCGTGTCACCTTTCTTTGCTGTTACTATGATTGTACCCGAAAACATAATAGTACAATCTTTTTTTTATTTATCAACAAGAACAAAGAAAGCAGTAGGTGCACCACCCACTGCTTAAAGCCTACATGAAATATGCTACTGCAATTGTTAAGACAAAGAACAAAACCGCAAGAACAACTGTCGCTTGACTTAACACTGCATCGATTCCACGTGCTTTTTGTTTACCTACTAATTGTTCAGCTCCACCTGAGATTGCACCGGATAAACCAGCACTACGTCCAGATTGGAGTAAAACAACAGCAATCAACGCGATCGATACGATAATCAATGAAACAAAAGCAACTGTTTGCACCCCTTCTACACCTCCAAGCACAATATGCGCTTCTATAACTTTACCACAAATTGAGACATTGTCACAACCATAAATAATCATGATTAATGTAGAGGAGGCTTGTTGTTATGAGCGAAATATAAGTCGTTATGTGCGCACTTTCTTGGATATGTGCGATACTTCCCAACTTATGTGCGCTATCACCGATATATGTGCGCCATTCTCGATTAATGTGCGAACTCGCTTTTTTGAGCTTTTTATGAGCGAAACCCTGCTCAAAAACCAAAAAAGAAGAGCGCATCGTCATGCGCTCCTCCTCTGTTAATCAATTACTGCTTTAAGTTATAGAATGCACTGCGGCCGCTATATTGCGCCACGTTTGCAAGCTCGTCTTCGATACGAAGAAGTTGGTTGTACTTCGCCACACGGTCCGTACGAGACGGGGCACCAGTCTTGATTTGACCAGCATTTGTTGCAACTGCGATATCAGCGATTGTTGCATCTTCTGTTTCACCAGAACGGTGAGAGATAACAGCTGTGTAACCAGCGCGCTTCGCCATTTCGATTGCTTCAAATGTTTCTGTAAGTGTACCAATTTGGTTTACTTTGATTAGGATTGAGTTACCAATTCCTTTTTCAATTCCTTCAGAAAGCTTTGTTGTGTTTGTAACAAATAGATCGTCACCAACAAGTTGTACTTTATCACCAAGACGATCTGTTAATAGCTTGAAGCCATCCCAGTCGTTTTCGTCAAGACCATCTTCAATTGAGATGATTGGGTATTTAGAAACAAGCTCTTCGTAGAATGTAACCATTTCCTCAGAAGATAATACTTTACCTTCTCCAGCAAGATGGTATTTACCGTCTTCTTTGTTGAAGATTTCAGAAGCGGCAACGTCCATTGCAAGAACAACTTCTTCACCTGGCTTGTAGCCAGCTTTTTCGATTGCTTCAATGATTGTTGAAAGTGCTTCTTCATTTGAAGATAAGTTAGGAGCGAATCCACCTTCGTCACCTACAGCTGTGTTGTAGCCTTTGCCTTTAAGAACAGCTTTTAAGTTGTGGAAGATCTCGGCGCCCATGCGTACTGCTTCTTTAAAGTCAGCAGCACCGATAGGCATTACCATGAATTCTTGAATATCAACGTTATTATCAGCATGCTCTCCACCATTGATGATGTTCATCATTGGTACAGGAAGTTGCTTCGCATTGAATCCGCCAAGGTATACGTATAAAGGTACACCTAGTGCTTCAGCAGCAGCATGAGCTACAGCCATAGATACACCAAGAATAGCGTTAGCACCTAATTTAGATTTGTTTTCCGTTCCATCAAGCTCGATCATTAATTGGTCAATACCAAGTTGATCTAGAGCGTCAATGCCAATAAGCTCAGGAGCAATAACGTCATTCACGTTCTCAACTGCTTGAAGAACTCCTTTACCCATGTAGCGCTCTCCGCCATCACGTAATTCAACTGCTTCGTATTCACCAGTAGATGCGCCACTTGGAACAAGAGCGCGACCCATAGCACCAGACTCAAGATATACTTCTACTTCAACTGTAGGGTTACCACGAGAATCAAGGACTTCGCGTGCGTAAACATCTGTAATCATTGTCATATTATAGTCACTCCTTAAGATTATATTAAAATAATTTCTTTCCAGTCATTTCATTTGGCTGAGATCCACCAAGGAGGGCAAGTACCGTTGGCGCTAAATCAGCTAAAATTCCATCCTCACGTAAAGTGAGTCCTTCTTGTGTCACGATAACAGGTACTCGGTTTGTTGTGTGTGCTGTCATTGGCTTATTATCAAGCGTCATCACTTCGTCTGCATTACCGTGGTCCGCGGTAATAACAGCTGCTCCGCCTTTTGCATTGATGGCATCAACAATCTTACCTAAGCATTCATCGACGACTTCAACTGCCTTAATCGTTGGCTCAAGCATACCTGAGTGTCCAACCATATCAGGGTTTGCAAASTTTAAGATGATAGCATCGTGTTTATCTGCTTCAATGTCTGCTAAAAGGGCACCCGTTAATTCATAGGCACTCATTTCAGGTTGAAGATCATACGTCGCCACTTTTGGAGAGTCGATTAAAATACGCTCTTCTCCTTCAAATGGCTCTTCACGACCGCCGCTAAAGAAAAAGGTCACATGTGGATATTTTTCTGTTTCGGCAATACGCAATTGCTTGTAGTTTTGTTGCGCTAACACTTCGCCTAATGTGTTATCTAGGTTAGAAGGCTTAAACGCCACATAGCCATCAACGGTTTCACTAAAGTGGGTCATACACACATAGTGAACATCAGTAGGGTGAGCGGGTCCGCGCTCAAACCCACGGAAGTCTTCGTTTGTAAAGACTTGTGACATTTGGATTGCGCGGTCTGGACGGAAATTAAAGAAAATCACCGCATCATCATCTTGAACTGTACCGACTGGAGTTCCGTCTTGATTTGTCATCACGGATGGAATGACGAACTCATCATGGATTCCATTTTCATAGCTATCTTTTAATAGCTCAATTGGATCTTGATAAGTTGGTCCTTCGCCATAAACCATTGCACGATATGACTTTTCAACGCGGTCCCAACGACGGTCACGATCCATTGCATAATAACGCCCGTGTAGGCTGGCAAGTTCACCCACACCAAGCTCGGCTAATTTCTTTTGCAGGGCTTCAATATAAATTTCAGCTGAAGTTGGTCCTACATCGCGTCCATCTAGGAAACCATGAACGTACACTTTCTCTACTTGTTCACTTTTTGCTAGTTCAAGTAGGGCAAATAGATGATCGATATGACTGTGAATACCTCCATCTGATAATAACCCATATACGTGAAGTGCGCTATTTTTTGTTTTAACATGATGAATCGCTTCATGGAAGGTTTGATTTTCAAAGAAATCTCCCTCACGAATCGACAAGTTCACACGGGTTAAACTTTGATACACAATACGACCAGCGCCAATATTTAAATGGCCTACTTCCGAGTTACCCATTTGGCCGTCCGGAAGACCTACTGCTTCACCAGCAGCTTCTAGTGTCGCATGCGGGTACTTGTCCCAATAGCGATCAAAATTTGGTTTTTTTGCTTGTGCCACTGCGTTTCCATTCACTTCATCACGCATTGCGAATCCGTCAAGGATAATCAGTGCTACTGGCTTCTTGCTCATTTACCTGCCTCCAAAAGCTCAAGAAATGATTGTGGATCAAGACTTGCACCACCAACAAGGGCACCATCAATGTCTTTTTGTGCCATATACTCTGCAATATTTGCAGGTTTTACACTACCGCCGTATTGAATACGAACAGCAGCAGCTGCTGACTCGCTAAAGGTAGTCGCTATGACATCACGGATATAGGCACATACTTCGTTTGCATCAGCTGCCGTTGAAGATTTTCCTGTTCCGATTGCCCAAATTGGCTCATAAGCAATGACCGTTTCTTTAACTTGCTCTTCGCTTAAACCAGCAAGAGCTTTAACTACTTGCTCGCTTACAACATTATTTGTTTTACCAGCTTCACGCTCTGCATCTGTTTCACCACAGCACATGATTGGTACAAGATTATGGTTGAAGGCAGCATGGACTTTCTTGTTTACCGTGTCATCTGTTTCAGCAAACATTTCACGACGCTCAGAGTGACCAATGATCACATAAGGAACGTTCATGTCTTGTAGAGCGACAGGGCTAATTTCACCTGTGAATGCACCATTTTCTTCAAAATGAACATTTTGAGCTCCTACTTTAAGGTCTGTACCGTTTGTCTCAGATACAAGACTTTCAAGAAACAATGCAGGAGAACAAACAACTGCATCTATTTCGCTACTTGCTGGAACATTTGATTTTACTTCTTGGACAAATTGTTTCGCTTCGCCAAGTGTTTTGTTCATTTTCCAGTTACCTGCGATAATTGGCTTACGCATGTGAACCACCTCGTCCTCGTATTATTTTTCGTTTAATGCAACGACGCCTGGAAGTTGTTTTCCTTCCATGAACTCAAGTGATGCTCCGCCACCTGTTGAAATATGGCTCATCTTATCCGCTAAGTCGAACTTCTCAACAGCTGCAGCAGAATCTCCACCACCGATAACTGAGTAAGCTTCACTTGTAGATAGAGCTTCAGCTACGGCTTTCGTACCGTTTGCAAATACTTGCAATTCAAATACACCCATTGGTCCATTCCAGATCACAAGCTTCGATTCCTMGATTACGCTGCGATATGTATCACGTGTTTTTGGTCCGATATCAAGCGCTTCCCAATCAGATGGAATCGAATCAATATCTRCAACCTTCGTATTAGCATCCTCAGAAAAGTCATCGGCTACAACAACATCTTCTGGCATGTAAAACTTAACACCTTTTTCCTTTGCCTTATCCATAAACGATTTTGCTAGATCGACCTTGTCTTTTTCTAGAAGAGACTTCCCAACTTCGTGGCCTTGTGCTTTTACAAATGTATAAGCAAGTCCTCCACCAATAATTAAGTTGTCCACTTTTTCTAGTAAGTTTTCGATCACACCGATCTTATCTTTTACCTTCGCTCCACCAATAATGGCAGTGAAAGGACGCTCAGGATTAGATAGCGCTTTTCCAAGAACATCAAGCTCTTTTTCCATTAGAAGTCCAGCTACAGCAGGAATATGTTGTGCAATTCCTTCCGTTGAAGCGTGTGCACKGTGAGCTGCACCAAATGCATCGTTTACGTATACATCAGCAAGACTTGCAAATGCCTTCGCTAATTCAGGATCATTTTTCTCTTCACCTGCATAAAAGCGTACATTTTCAAGAAGTAACACGTCACCATCACTTAAACTGTTAGCTGCCGCTTCTGCTTCTTCCCCATAAGCTTCATCAACTTTTTTAACATCTTTCCCTAAAAGTTCACTTAGGCGAGTTGCAATAGGCGTAAGGCGAAGTTCATCAACCACTT
>NZ_LFEL01000124.1:0-5286 GCF_001037965.1 Bacillus sp. LL01
AGGCTTGTGCTAAATGAGTTGGCAAACTCCCTTCCACATGAACCGTTTTACCTTCTGACCACATCCAGCGTGGTGCATCTAGAGCAGCTTGTGGATTCAAATGAAAATCAACTGTATTCATAACCACTTGCACATGTCCTTGAGGCTGCATAAAGCCACCCATCACCCCAAATGGCCCTACTGCTTCATTATCTTTCGTTAAGAAACCTGGAATAATCGTATGATAGGTTTTAAAGCTTCAATCTTTATTTGCAAATCCAGTTGCTCATGAAACTAGACCCATGGTAAGGTATATAGAAATTTTATCCATCAGGAGGGTTCACTCATGTTTCTCTATCAAATTCGTAATGACCTAGCATTAAAGCTAGTTTCTATTCAAGATGCCGAAGAAACCTTTCAATTAGTGGAGAAGAACAGGGCTTATTTAAGAGAGTGGCTTCCTTGGGTCGATTCTTCTAAGACGGCTGAAGACACGAAAGCTTCATTTCTCTCATTCCTGAAAAATTATGGCGAACAAAAGAGCCTTACCACTGCGATTATGTACCAAGGGAAAATTGCTGGTATAGCTGGTTTCAATAAAATTGATTGGACGAATAAAATTGCGTATATTGGCTACTGGCTAGGAAGTGAGTATCAAGGAAAGGGAATTATGACCGATGTGGCAAAAGCATTGACCGCTTATGCCTTTAGCGAATTGAGATTAAATCGAGTGGAGATCCGTGCAGCTGTAGAAAACAAAAAAAGCCGCGCTATCCCCGAGCGTCTAGGATATAAAAAAGAAGGTACTGTCCGTCAGACCGAATGGCTCTATGATCATTATGTCGATCATGTTATTTACGGGACGCTTAAAAGCGAATGGGAACAACATATATAAAAAAGATGAGTCTACGATTAGACTCATCTTTCGTTTATTACAATTGCTTCAATTTCTCCACATACGGAGTAATATCTTTTCCAAGAGAATCCGCTAAACGCTGACCAAATTCTTCATCAGCACGATAGAAATTACAGATTGCAAGCATTACCGTTTGCTCTGCTACATCTTCAAGGTCAGCAGTAATGTTTTTTATCACTGCATCTTGCTCTTCTTTAGAATAACGTCTCCACACTTGACCTGCTTGACCGAAATCATTTGGCTTATCAATCGGTTGACGACCTGTTACCCCTTGGATTGGCGTTTGTGGATCAGCATAAGCACCGTCTTCTTTCGGTGTATATTCATAACGGTTTGGTTCATAATTAATATGACCTGATTGTTCCTTAAATGTCATCGCCCCATCACGCTGATTGTTATTCACTTGCGCAAATGGGCAGTTAATTGGAAGCTGTAAGTAGTTTGGACCCACACGGTATCGTTGCGTATCTGAGTATGAGAATAGACGGCCTTGTAGAAGTTTATCTTCTGAAGGCTCGATACCAGGTACGACAACACCTGGGTTAAACCCAACTTGCTCCGTTTCAGCAAAAACATTCTCAGGGTTCTTGTTAAGAGTCATTGTCCCTACAAGCTGATAAGGGATATCCTCTTCAAACCAATCTTTTGTAGCATCTAATGGATCAAAATCAAATTTGTCCATATCAGCCGGATCTAGAATTTGAACATATAGATCCCACTCTGGATAGTCACCCTTTTCGATCGCCTCATATAGATCTTGTGAAGCATGATTGAAGTTATCAGCTTGCACCTTAGCCGCTTCTTCCATTGAGAGGTTCTTCTGACCTTGTTTTGGTACCCAACGGAATTTGGTGTAGACCATGTTGCCATATTCATTAATCAACTTGAAAGCATGAACACTTGATCCACGCATATGACGGTAGCTCGCCGGAATCCCTTCATCCGAGAAAAGATGGGTCATCATATTTGTTGATTCAGGACGAAGCGTCATGAAATCCCAATAACGATCAGGGTCTTGAAGATTCGTACGTGGGTCAGGCTTTAAGGAATGAACCATATCAGGGAATTTCATTGCATCACGAATAAAGAATACAGGTAAATTATTACCAACAAAGTCCCAGTTCCCTTCTTCTGTATAGAACTTGACCGAGAACCCACGCGGATCACGCAAAGTCTCAGGGGAATGCTGACCATGAATAACCGTAGAAAAGCGAACAAATAATGGTGTTTCTTGTCCCTCATTTTGGAACAAAGCAGCTTGTGTATAACGCTTTAAACTATTCTTCACCTTAAAGACACCGTGAGCACCCGCACCACGTGCATGTACGACACGCTCTGGAATACGTTCACGATCGAAGTGGGCCAGCTTTTCGATTAATTGGTAATCTTCAAGTAGCGTTGGGCCTCTTTGACCTGCTGTACGTGAATTTTGGTTATCATAAATGGGAGCACCTTGGTTTGTTGATAACTTTTTCATGATGTGAATTCCTCCTAATAGGCTTAAATATCGTTTAAAATTCTATTTTCTTCTAAAGAGTTTAAGAGAATTACTTCTGTTCATTTCCTAATACACGATTCACACGTTTACGAAGCATATCCATACCACTTCCGCCAGCTTGGAAGTGACGAAGCTTTCCTTCTTCATCAAATACATAGTAAGCAGGGACATATTTATTCTCAAATGCATCTGTTAATTTGTGTTCACTATCAATAAAAGTAGGCTGACTAATGTCATGACCTTGTGCCATCGCTTCAATAACAGACAACTCAAGATCTTTTTCTGAACGTGGCATGTGTACTGCCACTACATTTAATTCATCCTCAAATTCATCACGGAATTCATTGATCTCAGGCATAGCTTCCTTACACAATCCGCAACTTACAGACCAAAAATGGATTAATGTAGCTTTCCCACTTGATAGCAATTCTTCCTTTGTAACTTCATCATTTAACCATTTTGTTGCACCTGTTAATTCTGGCATTTCTTCACGTAATTTCATTTCAATTCTCTCCTTCTCTCTGAATCATTAAGGTTAGAGAAAGGGACAATCTGCCCCTTTCTATTTAATTTAAGATATTTTATTAAAGGGTTTCTTGACCAGGCTTCCAGTTAGCCGGGCAAAGTCCACCCGTTTGCAATGCTTGTAAGACACGTAATGTTTCATCCACATCACGCCCAATGTTGTTGTGATTAACGACCGAATACATTAATTCACCTTCTGGACTGATGATAAATAATCCACGAAGTGCCACACCTTCATCTTCTACAAGAACGCCATATTCACGTGATACTGTGTGATTCGTATCAGCGGCTAATGGATAGTTCAACTCTCCAAGACCATTGTCATCACGAGATGTATTGATCCAAGCTTTGTGAGTATGAACTGTATCTGTTGATACCCCAATAACCTCTGCATCTAAATCTTCAAATTCATCAAAACGATCACTCATAGAAGTAATTTCAGTTGGGCATACAAAAGTWAAATCCATTGGGTAGAAAAATAATACTGTCCATTTATCGTTTTTCATATTTTCTTCAAGGCTTACTTTCGCAAATTCTTTATTAGTCATAACAGCTTCCATTTCGAATCGTGGAGCTTGTTTTGCTACCATACGTTTGTCAGTCATTGTTAGAACAACTCCTTATTTATAATTATTATTATTTGATTACAGTTATCATTTTACCCAGGCAGACAACTGATGTCAACCCTTATTAATAATAATTTTAATTAAATAATCAACGTTATTAAATTTCCACTATAAACAGCATGCCAAATAGCGATATAAAAGGAATTCAGTATAAGATCTTCTCAATATCACTGTTTAATTTTATCAATAACTACTTATTAATGATAAATGATATGCTTACAGAAAATAAAAAAATGATCATAGCCACTGACTATGATCTGTTCTCTTTTCTATCAAATTGTTGAAAAACGGTATTTGACTGTAATGGATAGATCTCATCACCAACAATTGTATTGATAATGGTTTGGTTCCGTCTAACGGATAGTGCTAGATTTGTCGCACTAGCACCATGAGAATGCTCTAGGTTAGTAAGTATGAATATATGATTTTTACGTTCATTATGGAAGGCTAATCGATAATCCCGCGTGACGACAAATTCTTTCTCACTCTCCCATTTAAAGTCATCTTGCATATTTAACAACCACTTTGGCATATACGGTTTATAGCCCGTAGCAAAAATAACCTTTTCTGATTCATGTGTAAATTCTTCTCCCTGTTGCCATTGTTCGCACTTAAGTYCATATATCCTTGGCTCTACTTTCACTACATCATTTACAGCAGTCATAGCTTGAATTGTAACGGAAGAATCTTCCCTGTTAATCGAGCGGTGGTACAGAAGGTCATAAATAGCATGTAACGTTTCTACTTCCACGCCATTGCGCAATCCACCAAGCATCGGCAAGGCATCTTTCCTTTTTTCATAAGGAAGCTTCTGAAAATAATCAACATAATCAGGAGAGAATACTTCCTGCCCTAGCTTGCCTGAGTCTAGTTGAAAGAACCCCGCCGAGCGGGTGAACCACGTAAGTTGATAGTGATTGTCTACTTGCGTTTGCAGAAGATCATAAAACACTTCAGCTGCGCTTTGCCCTGATCCTACCACCGTTATGCTTCTTGCCTCTTTGAAATCTCGTTCATAATGCTTATATCGACTTGTATGAATAATATCATCATTGAGCTTTTCGTCAATTGGACTTGGGATCAATGGAGCGCTTCCCGTTCCTACCACAATATGTTCAGCCGTACACGTAAACGTTTCTTTTGAGTGTACAGCCTGAACCTCTACTTGATAAATTTTATTTCCCTCATCATACACTACATCTGTAACGAGATGACCAAACTGAAGATTACCAAGCTCCGATACGACCCATTTGCAGTAATCATTGTATTCAAGTCTTGGCACATCAAATCGTTTGAAGAAATAAAATTGGTACATGCGATTGTGTACGTGCAAGTAATTAAGAAAGCTGTATTGGCTTGTGGGATTTGCAAGGGTAACTAGATCTGCCAAAAATGGTACTTGAAGGTCAGATTGCTCAAGCAACATTCCAGGATGCCACTGAAACACCTCGGATTTATCAAAAAAGACGGCTTTCTTATCCGTTCTCTCTTCAAGCAATGCAGCTAATCCTAAATTAAAAGGACCAACTCCAACACCGATAACATCGTAATGACTATCTTTCATTTATGATTACCTACCCATCTTGGATTTTCAACGAGCTAATTCATTAATTTGCGCAATACCTTCATCGTCAATTTACCTTGTTTATATCTTAATGGCAGGTCTATTTTTGTTGATTGCTTTAAAATACTTTTTCGATGAGAAAACGTACGGAAGCTTTCCACTCCGTGATAGGCACCAG
>NZ_LFEL01000125.1:0-5213 GCF_001037965.1 Bacillus sp. LL01
AGGGTGGTATGGTTGGTATAAATAAGAAACTCTTTCATTCATTCGATCTGCTGCCATCGTGTATTGGAAAGGGTGGTATGGTTGGTATAAATAAGAAACTCTTTCATTCATTCGATCTGCTGCCATCGTGTATTGGATTAAATCATTTGTTCCGATACTAAAGAAGTCAACTTCTTTAGCGAAACGATCCGCAGCCACTGCTGTTGATGGAATTTCAACCATAATCCCAACTTCCATGTCATTTGAAACTTCTACACCTTCTGCTACAAGCTTCTCTTTCTCTTCAGCTAAGAGGGCTTTTGCTTGGCGTAACTCTTCAAGCGTCGCAATCATCGGGAACATAATTTTTAGTTGCCCGTATGAGCTAGCTCGTAATAATGCACGGAGTTGAGTACGGAACATATCATCTTTTTCTAAACAAAGACGAATCGCACGATAGCCTAGAAATGGATTCATCTCTTTTGGTAAATCAAGATAAGGAAGTTCTTTATCGCCACCAATATCAAGGGTACGTATCACAACTGGCTTACCTTCCATACGCTCAACAACTTCTTTATACGCTTCAAACTGCTCATCTTCAGTTGGAAGAGCATCTCTTCCCATATAAAGAAACTCTGTACGGTAAAGACCAATACCTTCAGCTCCGTTATTGATTACACCTTCAAGATCTTTCGGTGTACCAATATTTGCAGCAAGTTCAACATGATGACCATCTTTTGTTGTTGAGGTTTCATTAACAAGTTTAGCCCATTCTTCTTTTTGCTTTTGGAAATCAGCTTTTTTCTTTTCATATGTAGCTAATTCATCAGAAGATGGATCAATGATAACATCTCCGTCAATTCCATCAACTATGATCATCATACCCGTTTCGATTTTAGCTGTTACTTCTTTTGCTCCAACAACAGCTGGAATCTCAAGAGAACGGGACATAATCGCTGAGTGAGATGTCCTTCCTCCGATATCAGTTGCAAACCCTTTAATAAAAACAGGGTTTAATTGAGCAGTATCTGAGGGGGTTAAGTCTTCAGCGATGACAATCGTTTCTTCTGAAATAGTAGCTAGTGATTGCGCTTCAATACCTAATAAATGACCTAAAACACGTTTAGAAACATCACGAATATCCGAGGCACGTTCTTTCATATATTCATTATCCATGTTCTCAAACATTGAAATAAACATATTAGCAATTTCATTTAATGCGTATTCTGCATTTTGTTTTTCATCGTTAATTTTACCTTTTACTGCATCTACAAGCTCAGGGTCGCTTAGGACAAGTAAATGTGCAGCAAAAATTTCAGCTTTATCCGCACCAAGTTCAGCTTCTGTTTTGTCTTTAATAACAGCAAGTTCTTCTTTAGACTTCACCAAAGCTGAATCAAAACGATCTACTTCTTCTTTTGTATCTGCTACTTCTTTCAATTCAATCTCAAAGTTAGGCTCTACGTGTACAAAAGCTTTTGCAATTGCAACACCACTTGATGCAGCAATTCCAGTCAATTTTTGTGACATTATTCTCCTAACCCTTCTTTAATTACATCTTCAATCGCTTGAAGAGCTTCATCAGCGTCTGAACCCTCAGCTTTGATTGTTACTTCAGCACCTTGTCCAACTCCAAGTGACATTACACCCATGATTGATTTTAGGTTCACAGATTTTCCTTTGTATTCAAGTGTTACGTCAGAAGAAAATTGACCTGCTTTGTTTACTAACTGTGTTGCCGGACGAGCATGAATTCCTGTTTCTGCTGTAATCTTAAATGTTTTTTCTGCCATTTTTCATCAACCTCTTTCGTTTATTTTAGAATAGAGTAAACAGCTATATAGAGAAGTTCACCTATTCAGTATTAATAAATGTTCCCTACTTTTTGCTTCCCTGTAATAATTATGAAAACGGTTTACAGGTTTTCCTACAAAAAACAGGCATCAGTAAAGAAACGCACATGATGAAAACATGAAGTACACTTGTATCGTACCCCATTTAACCCTCATATACACTTCCGTACTCATGCCTGATCTTGTCAGTAACACGTAATCTAAGTGCAACCCTTATTTATACTTTATAAGCTTTTTTAAGTAAAACACCATATCTGGAACTTGTTCAACTTTATAGGAGGTTGAGAATCTAGTATTTAAGACCTCAATCAACTCAATAGTGATAGTATAGCATAACTCAAATTCTTCTTTCAACAAATGTGCAAGTTTGTCTGATGTTTGAATCATTTCTTTTTTTCTAAATCGATCAATAAGTTCACACAAAAAACTTACTAGACGCATATACTCAACTGAGCGCCTATTCAACTCAATATGGGCGTTTCTTTCAATCATGAACACTAAATCTGAAATTAATTGTGGATGTTCATTCATTTCAGCAATGGGTTGATTAGAAGAAGCACTATAAATATGAAGGGCCACAAAGCCAATCTCAGCTTCTGGAAGCTCTACATCTAGATGTTCATTTAATAGGTGAACTGCTTTTCTTGCAAGGTGAAATTCTTCTGGGAACATGAGCTCCGTTTCAGTCAGAAAAGGATTCGGTATATCAATGCCCTGTTCGATTCGCCTTATCGCAAATTGAATATGATCTGTCATAGCAAGATGAATCCTTTGGTGAAGTGGTTCTTTAAGTTCAGCTTGAATCATCTTAACAACTTTTTCCATTGTGACAATTAAAGATTCATCTACATCGTTTAATAACAACTTATATTGTTCTTGCTCCTCTTGATTAGCTAGTACAAATAATTTATCAATGGAGCCAGAATGTATTTCCTGACCACGTTTTTGACCAAAGCCGATTCCTCTCCCAATGACAATTACTTCATTCAGATCAGGTTTAGTCGCTATCACTACATTATTATTTACTACTTTTTCTATGCGGAACGGTCCCTTCATACAGCAACCCTCTTTGWMAAAACTCATTTCCTATCCATCATAGCTGAATGAGTAAAATGTAGTCAATATTTACCCTCATACATTTAATACTTTAATAATTCTTAAATTATGCTCACATGTTCTGTACCTTCTACATATACTATCAAGACTAAAGCCCTTCAACAGTGGGATTGAGTTACCCAAATTCGCTCTTAGCCCGAGCAAGAAGGAGTGAACTCATTGAAAGGAGYAGAATTCGGACCTAAACCATTACTTACGAAAAGGGAACGAGAAGTATTCGAACTACTTGTTCAAGATAAGACCACAAGAGAAATCGCACAAGAACTTTTCATAAGTGAGAAAACAGTACGAAATCACATTTCTAATACGATGCAAAAGTTGGGGGTTAAGGGGCGCTCTCAAGCTGTTATTGAACTAATTAGACTAGGTGAAATTGAAATTTAACTAGCATAGAAATACCATGTGACAGCCTTCTAGTCAGCTTACCTCCATCTTAGGAGGTAAGCTGACTTTTACTTTTATAAGAAGACTGATTTTACGCTACTTACAACTCACTTATTACATGTCCATTTAAAGCTTGGCGCATTTCTTCATTCCATGGGACTGCACTTCCACTCTCTTTACCCACTTGAACAATTGTTCCTCTTCCAGTTAAACAAACTTCCCCTAATTGATTTTCTACAAGATAATGGAGATCAAGAGATGAGTTGCCTAACTTTTCTACTTTCACATATACCGATAGCATTTCATCAAATTTTATCTGTCTAACATAGTCACACTGCAGATCAGCAGCCACAATCATTGTCTCAAAATCTTGGCTCGCCCATTTCTGCATTAATCCGAGTGAACTAAAATACTCCAACCTCGCATCCTCAAAATAGACAAGAGCATTTTTATTATTCACATGACCAAACGCATCCGTTTCCGAAAAACGTACACGAATGGCTTTTGAAAAAGTAAATCCTTCTTTCCATCTTTCAAAATCACTAATATAAGTTGGTAATCTCATTGTTTTTCCCTCACTTTTTAATATGTAAAAAAGCTCACCCTCTTCACATCTATTTCCATCGCTCTAGATGATAGAACGAGAAAATAAAAATGGTAAGAGGGAGAGCACTTAAACCAATCTTAATTTCTTGAAGGCTCTTTTATTGTCCGCCAAAGAAATTCTTGAATGATTGCAATGTTGTTTGACGGTTCAAGTCAGCAATTGATGTCGTAAGAGGGATCCCTTTTGGACATGCTTGAACACAGTTTTGAGAGTTACCACAATTGGCAAGTCCACCATCACCCATAATCGTTTCAAGACGTTCAGCTTTATTCATCTCACCTGTTGGGTGTGCATTAAATAGGCGTACTTGAGAAAGCGGTGCTGGGCCAATAAATTCAGATTTACTGTTTACATTCGGGCATGCCTCTAAGCACACACCACATGTCATACATTTAGAAAGTTCATATGCCCATTGACGTTTTGACTCCGCCATACGAGGTCCTGGTCCTAAATCATACGTTCCGTCAATAGGGATCCATGCTTTAACTTTCTTTAATGAATCAAACATTCTACTACGATCAACCATTAAATCACGGACTACCGGGAATGTTTTCATCGGCTCAAGGCTAATTGGCTGTTCAAGTTGGTCTACTAGTGCTGTACAAGATTGACGAGGTTTACCGTTAATTACCATTGAACAAGCGCCACATACCTCTTCTAAACAGTTCATATCCCAAGCGATTGGAGTTGTAGTCTCCCCTTTTGTATTCACAGGGTTACGACGAAATTCCATTAAGGCTGAGATCACGTTCATGTTCGGACGATATGGTACTTCAAACTCTTCCACATAAGAACTGCCGTTCGGGTCATCTTGACGAGTCACTTTAAATTTTATTGTTTTTTCACTCATGATTTAACAGCTCCTTGCTTCTTTTGTGAGTAATCACGTTTACGAGGTTTAATGAGCGATGTGTCAACTTCGTCATACGTAAAGTCCGGAGCATTCGTCGCTGGGTTAAACGTCGCTTTTGTTGTTTTCAAGAAGTCTTCATCATTACGATCTGGGAATTCAGGCTTGTAATGTGCTCCACGACTTTCATTACGATTATAAGCTCCTAGAGTAATGACTCGTGCAAGGCTTAACATACCATCAAGTTGTCTTGTGAATGATGCACCTTGATTGCTCCATTTAGCTGTATCATTAATGTTAATATTGTTGTAACGCTCCATTAATTCTTGAATCTTTTCATCTGTTTTAAGAAGCTTTTCATTATAACGTACAACTGTAACGTTATCTGTCATCCATTCTCCAAGCTCTTTGTGAAGAATATAAG
>NZ_LFEL01000126.1:0-5211 GCF_001037965.1 Bacillus sp. LL01
TCCTGATGATAAAGCTAGTGACGGATCTTTTTCATTAATAACCGTTCGAACGATATGAATGGAATCCCATTCCCCAGACGAAAAAAAGGTTATCGGGTATTTCTTTGGAAACAATTCCGCATTAATGGCTTCAGGGGTTTTCCCTTCTTCATACTTGTTTAGAATCGTCCCTTGCAGATCTAGCAAGTAATCGAGCTTCCTTTTCAAAGCTGATCGTCCGTTCTGCAAATGACCTGCATGACTACAAAACACCTCATTAAAATCATAGGTTAAGGCCCTCTTTAAAGAGTCAATAAGCACTGGCATATTCTCTTCCCTCAGGACGACCTTTGTCTTTTCTTGGCAATAAAGATCTCCTGTAAAAAGCTGCCCCGTTTCCTTATWGAGAAAGGAAAGATGATCAATCGCATGGCCTGGGGTTTTGATGACTTGCCATGATGCATGTCGGGATTGAAGGGCTTCACCGATCGGTTCTGCACGAAATGGTTTGCGTTTGCCCCAAAACAATTGGCGATAGAGTGGATAATCTGCCTTCTTCATACAATAATTGAGCATCGTATCATCCATTAAGATTGGCAACTTACGCTCTTTTTGTAAAAAGGCTGCGCAACCTGTATGGTCTTCATGAAAATGAGTGATGACCACTTTATCAATATCGAGTTGCTTAAAAAAGGGCTTAAACAGCTTTTCTAGTGACTTTGCTCCTGTATCAATTAAAATACCATCCACGAAGTAGCAATGGACATTAAGTTTAATATTTTTAAAAGACACCATTCCGTGGCCCATCTGTACACCTTTCACGATCTTTTGCTCAAAATTCTTCTTCATTAAAATAACCGTTCCCCTCCTTCATCGTTTTATAGCCATTATGTGAATTATTCGATTCCATCACACAAAATCCTTTATCTTTTTCACCACATAATCAACCTAAAAAAAGAACACACCATTTTTTAGATGTGTTCTCCTCTACAAACGCGATGATTAATAATGATGATCTTCTTCAGCAGCCATCGCGATTTCTTTCGTTTCGTGAACGGTCCCAAATGGATGTTCAGGCGGCGCATAAATTGAATAAAGTTTAATTGGGGTATCACCTGTATTCGTTAAGTTATGCCATTTACCTGCAGGAATGACAATCACATAGTCGTCATAAACCTCTTGTTGAATATATAAATTATCTGGAGCATCGCCCATTTGCACGAGTCCTTGCCCTTCTTCAATCCTGATAAATTGATCAAGGTTCGGATGCGTTTCTAAGCCAATGTCGCCCCCAACCTCAATACTCATTAAGGTGATTTGCAAATGTTCTCCTGTCCATAAGGCAGTTCGGTAATTGGTGTTTTCCTTTGTTACCTCTTCAATATCAATGATGAACGGCTCTGGTCCGTAATCTTGTATTCGATGGCTGATGTCTTCATGTAATGAACTTAGTCGTTCGGCATTTTCTTGTTCACCTTCTAAAGCCCAGAGAAAGCTATTATACACGTCTGGATTCTGTGGAAGTAAGCTAGCTCTGTGATAATCATTTACAGCCTCTATTTCCATTYCATATGCTTTTTGCAAGCCTTCTTGATAGCTATCAACAGAGAGCTGATGAATCTGATAGGTAGGCTCTGTTCCTGTAAGGTACGTATAAAGATTCGTAAAATGATCCAAATGTGCCTGTTTTACTTCTAATGCATAAAGAAGGTTTTCTTGATGATCAAGATCTGGTGCAGCATCGGCTAATCGGCTATAAAGGTCAATCGCTGAAGCTTCTTTTTTCATGGCTACAAGTAAGGTTTCAGCCGCCATTTCTTGCTCTGTTCTGTACTCATTTTTGGCCCCTGTATTCGTGTAATAAGGATATGAATTCCCGTTTGTTTCATCATGCAAAGTGTTCATCCCCTTTTAAGGTTGATAAAGCATCATATGCSCATGTATTGAGAATGCAACTCCAATTACAAAACTTCACCTCGATTAGGCTCCTACCTGAATAGACAAAATATAAAAAAGCTGCCTAAATTGGCAGCTTCCTTCATCGAATGTTAGGTCGTTTTATGAGKGTAAGAATCAACCCATTTTGCTTCCTCTTCTAGCTTTCTCCGTTCTTCATGGGTCTGTGGAAATCCATTTGCGATCCAATCATTTCTATGAGCGGAATCCAGTTGAGTAAGACCCTTTTCTTCTGGTACTTTATCTGCATCTACACTTTCGAAACGATCGGCTTCCCATGTATCTCGATCTTCAATGGCTTTAGCCGATTCCTGCTGTCTTTGTTTATAAGCCTTTGTTGCTAATAAAACRCCGCCTGCTGATAGAGCTGATCCGACTATCATATTCATTGTTGATGACCTCATGTGTATCCCTCCAATTATTTAGTTTTAATCAGTAGTGATCTTATTTGATGGATACCCGTCTTAGCTATTGATAATGTTTCAATTCGTTTACAATTTTAATCCAACAGAAAAAAAGCACTACTTCTTATGGAAGCAGTGCCTTTTGAGAGAGATTCTGATGTTCTTTAAATCTCAATAATAATCGGGACGATCATCGGCTTTCTCTTTGTTTTAGAGTATACATATTCTCCAACTGACTTTTTGATTTGTTGTTTAATCGCTTTCCATTCCATTTTATTCTCCTCTTTTAGCTCGTTRATCGTCTGTTTGATGCGACGATTCACTTCATTAAGGAGCTCCTCAGACTCTCTTACATAAACAAAGCCACGAGAAATCGTATCCGGATCAGAAATCAGGTCTTTTTTTGCTTTACTCATCGTTAACACTACAACAAGCATRCCGTCCTCAGAAAGTTGTTTACGATCTCGGAGAATGAGGTTGCCGACATCGCCGACACCAACGCCGTCTACATACGTATTTCCAGCTGGTATCTTCCTCGTTTGACGTGCGTCTTGTTGTGCAACATCTACAACATCCCCATTTTTCAAGATGAAGGTATGGCCCGGCTCCACTCCGACCGCTTCGGCTAACAAGCGATGTTGCACTAACATCCGGTATTCCCCGTGTATCGGAATAAAGTATTTCGGTCGCATGAAACTGAGCATTAGCTTCAAATCCTCTTGATACCCATGACCTGACACATGCATGCCTGTTGTCACACCTGATCCGTAAATCACATTAGCTCCAAGGGCATATAAGTTATCGACAATCGTTGTGACACTGCGTTCATTCCCCGGAATAGGACCAGCMGCTAAGATAACCGTGTCCTCTGGCAACACATCAATTCCGCGGAAGTTTCCAGTCGCCAGTCGGGAAAGCGCAGCCATTGGTTCACCTTGACTGCCTGTACAGAGGATGACTACCTTCTCTGGAGCGTGTTCATTGATGTTATGTTGATCAATCAACATCCCTTCAGGAACCGTTACATACCCTCTTTCAATTGCTACCCCGATTACATTCACCATACTCCTTCCGACAAGGGCAAGCTTACGATTCGTTTTCTGTGCTGCATGGATCACTTGTTGCACACGGCTCACATTTGAAGCAAAGGTGGATACGAAGATTTTGCCTTCTGCATCGATAAATGCTTTTTCCAAATGATGACCAACCATTTGCTCTGATGGCGTTAAGCCAGGACGTTCTGCAT
Organism: Bacillus sp. LL01; assembly: GCF_001037965.1. Classification (NCBI taxonomy): domain Bacteria; kingdom Bacillati; phylum Bacillota; class Bacilli; order Caryophanales; family Bacillaceae; genus Bacillus; species Bacillus sp. LL01. Next base: position 3,586 of record NZ_LFEL01000126.1, read on the forward strand.
TTGTGCTTTCAGATAGTAACAGTAAGACCCCTTCCTTGCCGATCTCCGCCATCCTATGAATATCCGAATGTTGATCATTAACCGGAGTTAAGTCGAATTTGAAATCGCCTGTATGTACAACCGTGCCCTCTGGTGTGCGAAATACAATCCCTAAACAGTCTGGAATACTATGATTAACCTTGAAAAACTCAACGTTCATTTGCTCGAATTGAACGTTTGAATCAGCGTTTATTTCTATCAATTCCGTTTCTCTGAGAAGTTTATGTTCTTTTAACTTCAACTCAATTAATCCTAATGTGAATCGTGTCGCATAGACAGGTACATTTAACTTTTTCAAGAAAAATGGAATGCCTCCGATATGGTCTTCATGCCCATGAGTCACAATGAGCGCTTTCACTTTATCCTGATTTTCAACTAAGTACTGAATGTCAGGAATGATCAAATCAATCCCTAACAAGCTCTCATCCGGAAACTTGTTTCCACAGTCAACGACTACGATCTCATTCCCATATTGAATCGCATACATATTTTTGCCGATTTCCTGCATTCCACCTAAGCCGTAAATCGATAATACATTCTCATTTGTCTCCACCTTACATTCCTCCAACCATAGGGATCATTTTAGCCTTAGTATGCCCCAAGTTGTAGTGGCTTTATGATTTTTAAAACCCATCCCCCACATATCCCTTGATAGATGGTAAGATTTAGATAATAAAAGTTGTAAGAGGAGGCAAGAACTTTGCAAAATGATTTGTTTTACTACATAGCCGAATTTATTCTTTATGCAACAGGGATTGCTTTAGTGATTGTCTTTTTATTAAGAGCATACTTAAAGTCGAAAAAAGATCGAGAATGAGGGGAATGCTTTATGGTCCATACAATTAAAGAGTATGAAGAGAAATCACGGGTTTTTAATCCTTCTACCCATATTAAATCGCGTATTCAAGAAATGGAGGGACATTCAGCGATAGGAGCTGAAATTGCGTCAACATGGAAAGACCTCTTGGACCAACGGCTAGTTAAGGAAACGTACCCAGTGATTCATCCTATTGGACAAGAAACCTTCTCCTTATATGCGGACTACCCAACAGGCGTGTTTGAGTATGCCCTAGACATAGATGGAACCACTGCTCTGATTAAAAAAAAACGCCTTGAGCCAAGCCGCTTCTCACCTTCAACGATTATTGATGCCGTTGACCAAGGCAATTTAAATCAAGATCAAACACAAATAAATCCTAACCATAAAAATCCTGTTATGGTCCTTCAAAGCCATTATCTAACGGACAATAAACCTTACTGTATCAATGGAAATCACCGGATAAATGAAGCATTTAAAAGGGAAGATCAATCCATTGAAGTCTATGTATTTAAGGAGTTAGAATTTGTTCCTTTCTTTTATGACAACCTTAGTAAAGCGATGTACTTCCTTGAGTTAGATTACCATCATGTTGTGCATAGAGATGCTCCATTAATTAAAAGTGAAAGAGGGGCATTCGTTTATGATTTTAGAAACTAAAAGATTACGTCTAAGACCACTTTCGTTAGGGGATTCTGAGCGAATAGAGGAGCTTGCAGGTGAATATGATGTAGCTAAAACAACATCCACCATCCCTCACCCTTATCCCA
>NZ_LFEL01000127.1:0-5159 GCF_001037965.1 Bacillus sp. LL01
CTCCCAATCAGCAGGCATCCGTGTGTATAACAGAGATAAAACAAACTATGAATATCCTTCGCTTATGCTATTAAGTGATCGAGATTACGGGGTCTCCTCATTCCAATTTGTGCTTTTCCAAGCATATGACCCGTCTCATCAACGTCCAATCATTATTCATCACAATACAATGATGTCAGAGGAATCCATGATAAGTAGAGCTCTATATCATGTCTCTGGAGCTTCTCAAGGATTAGAGTCCTCCCCAATTGAAGCTGTAAATGTGTACATGAATGGAGAAAAATGGGGTCTATTTTTATCAACTGCTGGCTACAACTCAGCTTACTTAGCTTCTATAGTAGAAGGTGATAAAAGGGAAATTGAAATCGTTGAAGGAAATGGAACTCTACTTGATGGAGAGGGCCAAGCGCTAAAACAACTGATCTCTATCTTAGACAACGAACCACAAATCAACCCGATTGAAGAAGTACTGGATGTTGACAACTTCTTTCATTTTATGATCCATCAAGCTTACTATGGAAAAAAAGACTTGAGTGAAAGCCGTCTATGGAACTCTCCTGAAACAGGGTGGAGGTGGTTAAATGACCAAGCATATATGTCATTTAATCCAGAAGAAGATGTTTTAGAAGCATGGTTAAATGATGAGGCGTATCAAAATATTTTAGCAATTAGAATCTTTAACCTCTTAATGGAGGATGAAGGTCATCGCGAGTCTTTTGTAAAGATGTATATGTCTTATCTCGAAACGACATATGATGAAACGCAGCAGCAATCCTTACTAGAWGAATGGCAAGATGCTATTAAATCAGAGCTTTCCCCAGCAGATCAGCTAGAGTGGGATCAAGAATATGCTGAGCGAGTGAATTTTATCCAAAATAGATCAGATTATATTAAAAATGAGTTGAATACTCTTTTTTAATTAAACAATTACTAACAAAGCGAGAGCGACCACGGATGGTTGCTCTCGCTTTTTTTGTTTAGGGGAGTCGAAACTCTTCGTCGAGAATGCGTGAGAGAATCACACTAAATTGAGCTCTTGTTAAAGGTTGATTAGGTTTATAAAGACCTCCTTCATACCCCTTAATAATTTTCATTTCAGTTAGTCTGTTAATTTGCCTGTATCCAGTAGTGTTTTCTGAGATGTCTTGATATGCGGCAATAGAAGAACCTTCAATCATGAAAGCCTTCCCGACTATTGCTGCCATTTGCGCACGAGAGATAGGAGCGTTAGGGCGAAATGTACCATCTGAGAAGCCATTAATAATTCCTTTATCTACAGCTTCTTGAATCGCTCCAGATGCAAAGTAGTCAGATTTCACATCTTTGAAAGAAGTATCGGTTGGCTCAAACTCCCATTCTAGGGCACGTGCAACCATCGCCACGGCCTGTCCACGTCTTACAGAGGCGTTGGGTTCGAAGCGACCATCTCGATAGCCTGTAATAATGTTTTTAGACGCTAAGAACGTAATATTCGGATAAGCCCAAAAGTCTTTTTTTACRTCATAGAATGTTTGTTCTGAAGCTAATCTTTCTATTTTAAGAGTTGATACACTGCTCTTAGGTGATTCGATTCCGTTGGAGTCAATAGCAGCAACAAAATACTCGTACGTTCCTGCTTCTAGTTGCTCTTCAAATTTCAACGTGGGAACTGTTGCTATAAGCTTAGCATCTCGATAAATCCGATAAGACTTGATGCGGTCTTTATCGGGGTAAGTCCAAGATAGAGAGACTGAAGCAGAGCCGTTATCATGTCGTTTTGTCACCGTGCTATTTAGACCTTCGGGTGCTTTAAGTGTTGGCGGTTGGATAAGGCCGTAACCAAATTGCTCACTACGACTTGACCCTGACAATGACTTGGYAGATTGCTGAGCGAGTGAACGAATTTCACTTGCTTTTTTATCGGGATACGCTTCTTTATAAAGGGCTAAAATTCCGGTTACAAATGGTGTAGCCATTGATGTACCGTTCATATGACGATAACTGTTGTTTAAATGAGTACTGTAGATAGAAACCCCAGGTGCGGCAAACTCTATCTCTTTTCCGGTTGCTGAAAACTCAGCAAGTCGATTCCGTGAATCAATCGCTGATACAGCGATGACGCTGCCATATCTTGCAGGAAATTCGACCGGCTTAGGTTCTGAAAAATTCTGTTTCTTATTGCCTGCTGCAGCTACTACGAGAACCCCTTTTTCATATGCACTATCAACCGCTGTTTTAAGAGCAGTAGAAGGTTGAAGCGTGCCAAGGCTAAGGTTAATCAACTCAACCCCCTCATCTACTGCCCACTCAATACCGCGAATCGTGTCAATTAAGCGGCCATTTCCCTCTTGATCTAATGCTTTAACGGCATATAGTTGAACTCCATGAGCAACGCCGATTGTTTGATTATTTGTTTTTGCAGAGATGATACCTGCACTATGAGTTCCATGCCCGTTATCATCTGAGTAAGACGTTGTGTAATCAACCATTGATTTACCTTTAACGACTTTAAGTGCTGAGTGAGGAGATATTCCACTATCAATTACGGCTACCTTTACATCCTTTCCGGTGTAACCAGAAGCCCAAGCATTAGGAATAGAGAGATGATCAATCCCCCAATTTACAGTAGACATTGCCTCTACTTTAAAGGTTTGATCCTTTTCAATTTCATGAATGATGGGGAGGTCTTTAATGAGTGAGTATTCCTCGGAATCGGCTTCAATAACCGCTCCAGGAAACAATGAAAATTCCTCAAGGATCGTAAGGTCATATTCACGAAGAGTTTCAATATCTGCCTCCTCTTCAAAGGTAACAATATAGGGCTCAGTTTCTGCTAATCCTATAGAAGGAAAGAAGAAGAATGAAAATAGAAAGAGAATAATAGTGTGCTTCAAAGTGCTATTCAACACTTCACCAACTTTCTCGTAAATAAGTGAAAAAATCTGCTAGTTTCATTATATAAGAGCCTTACTGAATATGGAACTTAACTTACAAAAATAAAGGGGTTTATTTATCAAAAGAGCGGGTATTGATAGAATTAAGATGCAAAAAAGCGACGGACTGATTGTCCATCGCTCTTCAAGTAATTTAATTAATAGCGTTATCTAAGAATACAGCTAATTGTGCGCGTGTTGTCGTATTACCCGGACGGAATGTTTGATCTTCATAACCTGTGGTAATGCCACTTGCAGCTAGACGCTGAATAGAACTATATGATTGACGTGAAGCATCAACATCTTTAAATGCTGTCTCTTGATCAGCATTTGGTAGATCAAATGCACGACTGAAAACAACCGCTAAATGTTCGCGTGTAAACGGCTCATTCGGGCTAAAGTTACCAGAAGAATTGCCGTTAAATAAACCAGCATCTGCTACAGCCATCACTTCATCATAGGCGTGGAAGTTTTTATTCACATCATTAAAGTCACCCGTGTTACCGGTTGGTTTTAAATCAAGAGTACGAGATAAAATAATCGCAACTTGTGCGCGTGTTACATCGTTATTAGGCTTGAAAATACTTCCTTCATATCCYGTAATATACCCTTGTTCACCTACTCGTTTAATTTCCGTACGGGCCCAAAAGTTAGAACGAACATCATGATATTGTCCTGCAGGTAATTCCTCTAATGCTTCTTTGGTAACTTCTGGCTCGATCACTCGACGAGCACTGTGATAACGGTCTTTCCAGTAGTGTGGGTCATTAACAGAGGCCACTGATACACCTCTTGAAGAGGACGCGTGAATAAAGTTGTCGTTTCCGATATAGATCCCAGCGTGAGATATACCGCTTCCGTTAATGTCAAAGAAGACTAAGTCACCTTTTAGTAATTGAGACTTGTTTACAGATGTACCGACACGAGCCTGTTGAGAGGTTGTTCGTGGCAAGCTGATACCTTCTTTATTAAATACATATTGCATATATCCTGAGCAATCAAAACCGCTTGGCGTCGTGCCCCCGTATCGATAAGGTGTTCCTGTGAATTCTTTTGCAGTGCTTACAATTTTATCTGCTGTAGACGAGGCAGATGCTTGTTCTACTGGTATGAGTGTCATCAGCATGACAAGGCTCATACATAAAGCTACTAGCTTCTTATTCATATTTTACTAACACTCCATTTCTCTTCATTATGTATATTTCTATTAAATTTTTAGATTATTATATTATTTCTACATATTTTTCATAGTGCTAAGTCTAGCATAGATTATGAGACTATGAGATTACAGTTCTGTAACAACTCGCTTAATATTCTATCAAAAGTAGTGGTTAATTATGGTTGCAATAGATTAACATAATACATTTAAGAAGAATCTTAGCTTGTGTTGAAGAGCGTCGATTTGTACAATAGAATAGTCGAATTTGACGATTACGTGGTGAATCCACATGCTAGGAGAAGATACAATGAAACGCTTAGGGTTAGTAATGGCACTCAGTATATCCTTTTTGTTAGTAGGCTGTGATGATCATCCTCCTACTTCAGAGATATATGAACAAGCAATAGAAGTAACCGATCAATTAGAAACAGTGAAGTTTCAACGTAATCAAACAATACGAGCTCAGCAAGATTCCTTTAGAGGTCAAATGAATGGCGCAGTGGTATATGAGCCTCTTGAGTTTTACGGATCAATGGAAATGAATTTATTGAACCTTAACGAAGCTCTCCAATTGGAATCTTACGTAAATGATTCAGAATGGTTAGTTCGACAAAATCAACAAGAAGCTGAATGGGAAGAGTATGATCGAACGGAATTTCAGGATACTCTGCTAGAGCATCCCTCATTAATGCTTGAATGGTTTGAACCATATCAGGATCAATTTCTAATGAAAGAAACGGCTATTTCTCCTTTTCAAGAGCAGGAAGATGAATCAACAGAAGGTGAAGATGGGGAAGAGTCAAATGAAGAAACGGAAGAGGTCGAAGTAGAGAAGATTGATGTGTATGAAATTTCTTTTCGTGGTGCAGATGAACAATACAAGCCTCTTGTTCAAACTCATATCGAACAAATGGGACTTGTCAACCGTTCAAGTGTCAACTTAGATGATGTTATGGAGACGGTTGAAATTGAACGTATTGATATGACGGTTTTTGTAGATAAAGAAACATATGATGTACACCGTCTCCAAACAAGGTTCCGTTATCTTGTGTACATTGAAGGGGAGTATCGTGTAATTGATGAATCAC
>NZ_LFEL01000128.1:0-5090 GCF_001037965.1 Bacillus sp. LL01
GTTAGGTAGGAATTGATTCATAGCCTTCGCTAAAAAGAAAAGAAAAGGAAGCCAACATATAGCTAAAAAGAGATTAAAGGTTGTATGGAAATTTGCAATCTGCCTTTCTGAGCCTCCAGGTATATGGTTACTGATAACTGGAAAAACCATAATGACTACTCCTACAACTATAACAATCGATAGTTTCATTACTAGGTAAGCAAGAGCTACCTTTCTTCCTTCACGTGAAACGGAGAAGCTTGCCACTAATACAGGGACAGTTGCTCCTAAATTAGCTCCGAGCACAAGCCAGATGACTTCTTCATATCCCATTGCTCCAGCTGAATAAAAGGAAATTCCTACTATAATCATCGCTACACTACTGTGGAGCGCTGCTGTCAGGAGAACACTCACCCAAAAAAGCAATAGGGGTTGATTCTCAAGATATAACAATAATTCCGTAACAATTGGTTCATTGGTTAAAGGAAGAACGGCTTGAGATAAATAAGAAATGCCAAACAACACCATACCAAATCCGAGGAACATTTCTCCAGCAGGCTTTACACGATCCGTTGAAACAAACACAAGTAAAATCACACCTAAAAAAATAAAAAGAGGTGAAAATTGGCTTATATTAAAAGCAAGAACTTGCACGGTGATCGTAGTACCGATTGCTGAACCCAATATGACTCCTAAAGCTTGAACAAAGGTGATAATGGAATGACTAACCAAACCAACTGCTATAATTGACATAACCGTGCTGCTTTGCAAGAAAAAAGTAAATAATAACCCAACAACTAAAGCTTTTAATCTATTTTTAACGATCCTTCCCATTTGAAGACGCAGTTTATTGATGGCCGCCTTTTGCAATCCTTTACTCAAACGACTCATACCATATAAAAAAAGGCCAAGCCCCCCAAGGAAGCTGAGTAGGCTTTGTGTCATGATCATGTGGAATTCCTGCTTATCGAGGAGTGACAGTCTTTTAAGTAATGACGATAATCTTTCGCTGCGTTTGATACATGATCAGCCATCCGTTCAAAAAAACGGCTCATTAATATTAACTTCCCACCACTATCGGCAGCGAGTTGATCCATACCCAGGGAGTCTGTAATGAGTTTAAACGATTTCCTGTTTAATTGATTAACTTCTGCATCTTCTTCATATATCCATTTCAATGCAGAGCGGTCTTCTTCTTTAATTCCTCTTATTAATGCTTCTAGCATTTGTCCTACATTTTTCATGAACTGAGYGTATGATTGTGAGACCATTTCCGGAACTTCTTCTACAGGAGCAATCACAATAATATTCATAATATGGTCGCCAACTCGCTCTAAATCCCTTGCTATTTTTGAAAATAAAAACAAGCCCTTTACTTGCTTTAACGCAAGTTGTTCATAAGATAACAGCTCTAGTACCTTTTTTTGTATCACCTTGTTAATTGTATTAATGTCTCGTTCAGCATGAAGGGTTCCTTCTTTATCAAAAGTAGCATGTAGTACGATTGATTTAGATCCAAGTTGAAGCATTTGATGACTTAGTTCGACCATTAAGAGAAGCCTCTCTTTTAATTCATTCATTTCTCTATCAAGAAAGTTGGTCCGTGTTAACATCCGTATCCCCCCTTCACTTAAAATCCAACCCTCACAACTACTTATACCTTTTACGTTTATTCGTTTTATAATAGTTCATCCTATGTCTGCTACTATTCATTTAGTACAGCTTTCTTCTAGCCATGGGGTTGTCCTATTACTATTTAAACAAACGTTTAATTAACACCCATAGTTGTAAGATCTACCCATACTACTACCACTATTTTATTCTTTTCTATTCTCGTTATTTGCTATATGATAAGATTAAAATATACATGAGGAGCCCTAGATTATGGATGCAGAATTAAAGACTTTTGGAATACGGTTAACGACTAACAAGTATGAGCTTTCAAAAGAAATCACGAAGCACCAAGAAGATAGCTATAAAAAAAGTCTGACACAGGCTGCCGATTCACCTGAACTAATTGAATTAAGGGCGCAATTGTTGGAGGCACTTGGTCAATTTTTATCTTCTGACAATAAGGAGACTCCACACCAGAAAATAAGAGACTGGGCCCACTATACGGGTGAGCGAGCAAGCCATGGAGGAATCGATTTAGWCCAAGCTTTGAAGCAAATAACTGTCTATCGTACAGTTATTTGGGGAGAGTGCACAAAGGAACTGGAAGAAAAGCATTTATCAGCTAGTACTATCCTTCAACTTAGAAAAACACTAGACCCCATCTTGGATGAGATCTGTTATATTTTCAGCCATGTTTACGTGGAATATAATAAACAAGTAATCGAAAAAGCACATGCAAAAATGCAAGAGCTGTCCGTGCCAGTGGTAACGATTTCAAAGGACATAGCTATTCTTCCTTTAATAGGTGAATTAGATGCTACTCGCTCAAAATTATTAATGGAAATAGCCCTTCAACGTAGTATTGAAACAAAAATAAATCATTTAATTATTGATCTATCTGGTGTACCAATTGTGGATACAATGGTCGCCAATAACTTGTATCAAGTTATTTCATCGCTTAAATTAATTGGTGTAGAAGCCACGCTAACCGGAATTAGACCTGAGATTGCTCAAACACTTGTCCAGTTAGGAATTCGATTTGAAGATCTCCGAACTCGCGCAAGCTTACAGCAAACTCTTTCGGAGATCGGTCTTTAACGTATTAAGAAAAAAGCAAGATTTAGCCACCTAGATCTTGCTTTTTTAATCCGTTTTTTTTACTTTTAAGAACCTGGTACCGTTTAGAATGACACATCATTTAAATATTCATTTGATATTAGCTTAAATGTCTAAACCGCTACATTAGCCTTTTGAAAATCATTATTCCAATATAAAAAAACCACATCTATTATAGATGTGGTTTCGGTTGAATATTAATTACATTYCGTCATCTTGTGAATGTTCGATATCTAGCTCAGTACCATCATCAAACATGATTGTTAGTTCTAAAGAGTCATAGTTTGGATCTAAACCAAATCCTTCTACAACAGCGTCAATAATTTCTTCTTCACTCATAGAACTATCTAGTTCCAGTTGTTCAAAAGTACCTTCTAGTTCAGTGTAAGCTTCGTCACCTTCTAGTTGCGTGTCGTTCACTGAATCATCAATCTCGGCTGTTACTTCATCTGTATCATGCTCATAATTAACATCGTAGTTATCGMCCATCTCATCAYAGTTTACACTTAATTCAAATGAACTGAAACCAAATGCAGTCGTTGCGGGCTCTTCGTCTTCAAACATTTCATCTGTATCTTCGCCCATGTCATCACCAGTATCAGTATCATCATCGGTCATGTTATCATCTTCAGTGTCATCACCCATTGCACTATCTTCTTCAGTAGTAGCATCCTCTGGTGCCGGTTCGTCTACCTCTGTGTCTGTGTTACAAGCTCCTAGTACGATTGTTGATGCGATAAATGCTCCAGCTAAAATTGTTTTTGTTTTTTTCATAGTAATTGTGCCTCCTAATATTTTTGGTGTACTTATTGGATAACCGTTATTCGGTATACTCAAACATTATTTTTTAAAAATAATTATGTGAGTTTGTTAGAAAATATGTGAAAATAACGAATGGTTAAATTTCAACCTTAAATTAAAAAGTAGAGCGTTCTTCGCTTAGATCATTCGTTTCTTCTTTTGGATCCTCTTTACCAACTGGCACAATATTTCCAATAACTTCTTTCGTTTCAGGTGTACCTAATTCATAAAGAGCTTCATATAAGACTCGAATTTCTTTTTGTGTATGATCCTTCTCATTATCTGCGGCTCTTTCTTGGAAAGGGCGCTCAAAAATTTGTTGGGGCTCAAAGTCTTGATCACTAATTGATTCTAGTAATGCGTGTATCTTATCTTTCTCTTTCGGTGTTGCGTAAATTTCATATTGAATCAAGTTTTCTGGTGTTTCTGTTTTGGTAATACTCAACACCGGCTGATCGACTGATACAAAATATCGTTCACGTTCCATTAAGAATCCACTCCTTTAATTGATTGGCTATTTATCTACTTACCCTGATCAACTTGTAACTACACATAAAAAAAATAAACCAAGCTTCGATAGCCTGGTCTACTTTTCTTCACTAGTGGAACGATCTTTTGTCTTTTCCTTATTTCGTTCCTCTTCTTCTTCATTTTTGATTTCATCTAATGGTAAGTCATCCACTGGCATGACCGTTTGATCACGCTCTTTTTGTTTTTCCTTATCTTCTTTAAAAGCTTTTGACTTTGAATTACGTTCTCTTAGTACTTGATCTTTTTCTTTGTTATTCAAGGTAATCCCTCCTCTTAATATAAATGGAGATTCCCTAGACTGATTTATATTAAACATACCTAAAAGTGATCTAAACAAAATATTTTTAAAATAATCTGAAAACAAACTTGCGTTATCACGTTCTGTTATAGTACAATAAATGTAACAAAACAAACGGAGGCGATTATAAATGAATTATAAAGAGATGATCACTACAAGAACTGGTATGAAAGAGTGCACAGATTGTGGTAAGACAATTAATCAAATCCAAGAAGCGTACTTCAACCAATGCGAAAAATGTTTAAGACATGCAAGCCATGATTAAAATGCATACTGTTATATAACATTATCAAGAGAATCTGGCCCAATTCATTGAGTCAGATTTTGCTTTGCACATACATAATCAAGGAGGAAAAGCATGGATATAATAACTGCGGATTTATGTGATGAATACAGAGATGAAGTAAAAATTGCTGAACCTATTTTTTCGATTTACGGAGAAAAGAAATCTTTCTACGGTCCAATTTCTACCGTTAAAGTATATGAAGACAATGTGCTTGTAAAAAAAGCTCTTCAAACCATCCCAGAAGGAAGTGTATTAGTCGTTGATGGGGGAGGATCTACTCGTTGCGCTCTTTTAGGTGATAATTTAGCAGAAATCGCTGTCAAAAGAAAGCTTGGTGGTATAATCGTTTACGGCTGTATCAGGGATAGCGCTGAGATTAACCAGATGAATATTGGGGTTCGAGCTATTGCAACCCATCCTCTTAAAAGCATTAAACAAGGCAATGGATATGAAAATATCGCTGTG
>NZ_LFEL01000129.1:0-5083 GCF_001037965.1 Bacillus sp. LL01
TCTTGAGACAGATCATTTTCTTACACAAGCATACAATTAATGTTAAAATGGAGATGTTTAACAATTGTTAAACATCTCTCTTTTTTAATGAAGTGAATTTTGGAAGGAGTTATTGTTATGGTCGTGAAGACAGAGAAGATTCATTGTCTTACCATTCCTACACCATTTCTTGTTGGTCCTGTGAATTGCTATGTAATTGAAGGTGAAACGTTAACGCTAGTAGATACTGGTCCGAAAACGGATGAAGGTTGGGAGTTATTAAAGAGTGGTATTGAGTCAATTGGGTATTCAGTCGATGATGTAGAGCAAGTAGTCTTAACACATCATCATCCTGATCATGTGGGGTTAGTCGCAAGATTTAACAAGGCAAAGGTAATTGGGCATCAGTTAAATCAATTATGGCTCTCGCGCGATCCTGACTTCTTTATGCAATATGCTCGCTTTTTTAAACGATTTTACCTTCGACATGGATTAAACGCGGAACAGCTTAAAGTGATTGAGCGATCAAGTCTAGGGTACCTTCACTTTGTGGATAAGACGAATGTTGACGTGTTTGTTGCACAAGGAGATAAGTTACCAGGTCTAAGTGATTGGCGAGTCATAGAAACGCCTGGTCATGCACAAAGTCATCTATTGTTTCTAAGGGAGTCAGATGGAGTTGCAATTGGGGGAGATGTTTTATTATCTAAAGTTTCTTCGAATGCTTTACTTGAAGCTCCTCTAGAGGGGCAGGAAAGACCGAGAACATTATTACAATATCGTGAATCTCTTGAAACGATAAAAAATTTACAAATAAGCGAACTACACACAGGACACGGCCCATCGATTACGGATGTGACTACGCTCATTGATAATCGACTAACAGCTCAAGAAGACAGGGCGCGTGTGATTTATGACCATTTWAAGAGTGGGAAAATGACGGTTAATGAGCTAGGTGCTAAAATGTTTGGACGTAGTCACMATAAGCAACCTGAACTAACATTTTCTGAAGTGTTTGGTCACTTGGACCTTTTAATGCAAGACGACCTTATTGTCGAACGGCATGAAAATGAGCTCACTTATTTCGGGATAAAGTGAATGGTTATTCATTCATAATTTTAATTAATTAACATTCCTTTTTATTTCTCTGAATTTATTGGTAATATAATAAGAGAGGCCACTTATGAGGAGGAAAGCGTTATGGAAATGGAAAAGAAACCTTGTCAAACGCTATGCAAAGGATTGTGGATTGGCGGTGCTGTTGCCCTTACGGTAATTCTTGCAAAGAAAGAATGGCGCGAGAAGTTAAAGGAAGAAGCGTCTGAATTAAAACAGGGTACAACTGAAGCCTTGACCTTTATTCGTGAAAACCGTGAGCAAATCTTCGATCAAGTTCGTGATACTGCAACAGAAGTTTCACAAGTCATTCGTGATATTAGTGAAGATGTGAAAAAGATATCAGAGACTGCTACTCACCTCAAAGAAAGTTCCGAGGAGATTATTCAAGCTACAARGGATGCTGCCTCAGAAGTAAAGCAATTAAAAAATAAACCTCATGCATAACTCAAAAAAAATCGGACATTATAATGTTTAAGGACGGCAGATAATCTGCTGTGCTTAACACCGACTCTAGAACAAATAGTTGTTCAGAGATACAATAGGCAAGTTGCGAATTTGTAGTGATAACCTTAATTGAGGTGATTACATTGAAGGAGAATAACATAGACTTTMAGGATTGTTAGTAAACAATATTGAAGTGAGGTGTCTCCTAAAGACAAACATCGTTTCGACCCCAGATTGTTCATTGAATAAAGAATATCTGTCCTAGGTTGGTGAATGGAGGTGACCACATTGCGTCGGTCACCTCCATTACTTGGATGAGAGTAGGTGTATGACATGAGCCAAAAGAAAAAGCCAAAAGCAAATGCTCATCACTCTGGGCATAAGCATGCCAACAATCATAAAACAAGTAGTTCAGCTAATAAACAAAATGGTTACCATTAATTCAAAGCCCTCGTTCTCTTGAACGAGGGCTTTTATATGTTTTCAGTTACTGCTTTAGTAGGAGACGACGCTTGTTTATTTTTAAAGGCAATGCCGGTGATGAAAATAAAGACGAGCATCCCACCAATAGAATAATAAATACTCCCTGACTCAAAAATATCAATAAATATCCCACCAACAAGTGGTCCGATCATGCTGCCTACCCCAAAGCTTATAGCCATCATCACATTACCCGTAGGCAATAAATGTGTAGGAATAAGATCAGCCAGATACATCACGCCTAGTGAGAAAAATGAACCTACAAAACCACCAGCTAAGATAAATAAAATGAATAAGATCGTGGTCGAACTCTCAAAAGCAATCATGGCAAAAAAACAAAGCGCTCCGAAACTCGATAAAAAGAGCAAGATTTTCTTGCGTCCGACTCGGTCACTTAGTAATCCAAGAGGAAGCTGTGTGATCAGCCCACCAATGACAAAAGCTGGCAATAAAATGGACACCAGTTCAATGGTCATTCCTGAGCGCAAGGCATAGACCGGATAATTACCATGTAAGGAAGCTTCAAGAAAGCCGTATCCAAAGGCTGGCAAGAAAGCGAACCAAGCCAGTTTGAAAACTTCCTTATATCGCTTCCAAGTTGATAACTGACTTCCAGTTTCCATATCTGTTGCCGGAAATTCATTTCGCATTTGCAAAATTAAAAGCCAGGCCAGCATGCTCAATCCAGCAGATAGTAAAAATGGTAACCATTCATTAATACTAAGTAATCGGGTCATAAAAGGCCCAACTCCAAAGCCTAAACCAAAAGCGAGTCCATAAAGAGAAATATTCCGTCCACGGTTCTTCGGGGTACTTGTTGTAGTGATCCATACTTGTGTCGCAAAATGAACCATATTATCACCAATACCAATAATAATCCTTAGGACAAACCAAAACCAAAAAGCTTGCCATAAAGGGAGTAAGAGGAGTGAGGTGATCATTAAGACTAATCCAATCGTAATGACAGGTTTATAGCCGTATTTTCTAACAGGATGTTCAATAAATGGGGAGGCGAGTAAAACGCCAATATATAGAGCCGCTGCATTTAATCCATTTAAGGACGAGGAAACACCAGCATCTTCTAACATGATTGCGAGAAGAGGCAAGAGCATGCCTTGAGCAAATCCTGCAATGGCAACCATAATGATCAATACAATCAATCTGTATAAAGGACGGTTTTCAGCTGCTTTTCCTTCAAACATCGTATCATCATGCTCCTATCTTGATGATTTGTCACAAAGACTATTGTACATTGTATGTAAGGGAATGACTATCTTAAACGAAACAAATGACGGATCACTCAGAAATCGGTACAATAGAGAAGGAAAAAAGGAGGCGTTCATAATGGAATTTACAATGAAGGAAAACGGTTTTGAAACAACAGTGGAATATGGAAACTTACAGATTTCAGGAAATGCGGAGTACGGGTTTAGACCTTATCAATTATTAGTATCGTCGATAGCTGTGTGCAGTGGTGGTGTATTACGTAAAGTATTAGAAAAGAAACGAATTCCGTATGAGGATATTCATGTTCGAGCTGACATAACTCGTAATCCAGAAGGAGCGCAAGAGATCCAAGCCATTCACATGCATTTTACGATTAGTGGTTGTGATACTACAGAGCAAAAAATCGAGAAGTCATTAGAAGTTACTCGTAAGAATTGCTCAATGGTACAATCAGTAAAAGATAGCATCAACATTACAGAATCCTTTGAGTTGAAATAAAAGGTGCGTTCCCTACTGACTTATGTTGTTAGTAGGGCTTTCTCTTCCTATTTAACAGCCGATCATACTATAATGAAGCTTACATGATTAGAAGAAGGGATACATATGAAAACGGCAAAAATAAAGCAGCTTGATTTTACAGAAGGAAGTATTAGACGTAAGATGCTACTCTTTTCGTGGCCAATCTTTTTTGCTAATTTACTCCAAGCTTCCTACCAATTTGTTGATTCATTATGGGTAGGGAATCTTCTAGGTACTAGTGCATTAGGTGCAGTCTCAATATCCGCTACTGTTGTTTTTACGATCTTGTCGTTTATTATTGGAGTCAACGGAGCGACATTAACGGTCCTCTCTCAACGAAAAGGGGCCAATGATGAAAAAGGATTAAAGGAATCCTTAAATGCATTTGTATTTGTTTTAGGTTCTCTCGCTCTATTGCTTGGGGCCATTGGTTTTATATTTTTAGGGAGTATTTTGCGTGTAATGGGGACTCCAGAAGGGATGCTCCCGTATGCAGAGTCTTATTTAAAAATTAACTTTGTTGGGATTTTATTCTTATTTGGTTATAATTTCATAGGGACTGTCTTACGGGCGTTAGGTGATAGTAAAACACCTATTCGTTTTGTTATGCTTGCAGTTATTTTAAACGCAATTCTTGACCCTTTGTTTATAAGCGTATTTAACCTCGGAATAGATGGGGCAGCATATGCAACCATCATTGCGCAAGGAACCGCCTTTTTGTATGGGTTGATTTATTCTATTTACCGTGCAGGAGTTCCGTTTAGTATACCAACCCTACCTGAGAAGAAGTACTTCCTTGTTTTATTTAAAATGGGTTTGCCAGCTGGGYTATCTATGATGGCGATATCAGCCGGTATTTTAGCGATCATGACGGTGGTGACAGGATTCGGTGAAGATGTTATTGCTGGATTTGGAGCCTCGCAGCGCTTAGATAGCTTAATTATGCTGCCAGCCTTAACACTCGGCTCTGCTGTTAACAGTATGGCTGGGCAAAATATAGGAGCACAACAATGGGCAAGAGTAAAAGAGGTTGCAAAAGAAGCAGTGACTCTCATTGTGGTGGTAACATTCATTATTAGTACGATTATGTTTATTGGGGCAGAGTACTTCGTGTCACTATTCATACAAGATCCTGATACAGTTGCTTTTGGGAAAATGTATGTTCAGACGATTGCCTTTTTCTATCCGTTTTTAGGAGTTAATTTTGTGTTAAATGGGATTGTTCGAGCTTCTGGAGCGATGGTTCAAGTTCTTGTATTGAATATCATCTCTTTTTGGATTTTACGCTTTCCATTAACATTCTTATTTGCCCAAT
>NZ_LFEL01000013.1:0-20689 GCF_001037965.1 Bacillus sp. LL01
TTCCGGTTCCATCTTGTTGTCTAACTCGTTCAAAAGCTTCCACCGCCCGTTCTTTCCAATCCTCAACTGAACGCTTATTACAGAGGACTAATACTAAATCCTGCCTCACATCGATCGTAAATAAATGAAATCCATATTGTTCAAAGACCGTTCGCATCCACAACTTTAAGTAGGTGCAATCTGACTCTACACCATGCTTTACTGGTTGGTATTTACATACGCACACTACTGCCCCGTTCAATTCTAACCCCGGTTCTAAAGAAGCTAAATGTTCATCGATAATCTCTTCCCTATGAACACCCTCTAACCAATCTAGCATCCATTGGGACTCCTCTGCATTCTTCCGTTCTTCTACATACAAGATACGTAAAAGTTGTTGCGCAAGTGCAGTGACTGTACGATCCAAGATTAAATAGTCATATTCGGTGAGGTCTCTATCTTTTGAAATAATGATTACTTCTGCATATTCATTACCAAGTAACATTACTGGCTGCCATGAAATTCTAGCCTGCTTATTACTCTTAGCCTGTTCTCTTTTTTTAATTAATTCTTGCTTTTCAAGTTTTGGGGCCTCTGGATAAAATCTAAGGTCATCTTCATTAAAGCGAGCCATGACTTGGACATTTAAATACGTTTGACAAAATGTCAAAATTTCATCGTATTCGCTAATCTCTAATAACTTTTTATTTAGTTGTTGAGAATAGTATTCTAGATCCGTTATGACTTGGTATTGTTTATTAATTAATGTTGAGTGAATATCCTGTGTGATCTCTACGAAGGGAACTTCATGATTAAACATGATGATAGGAAATTGATGAGTGTTTGCTAAATCAATGACTTCTTGAGGAATGGTGGATGTGTTCGTACCGATCTCAATACAAAGACCAGCCGCCTCACATTCAATCAATTGTTGAATGAATTGGACAAATAAAGAAGGGTCATCCTTAAATCCAAGACCGGTTGTTAAAATCAATTCATTGCCTCTCAATAGGTTCCGAATTTGAATGACTTCAACAACGTGAACCCATTTCACTAATCGATCTAAGCCTTCTATACCGGCTATAACTTCAATGTGTTCAAAGTGTTTTCGTTTCACAATCTCTTCGATAGATATGTACGATTTCATAATCTAAACATCACCTCTTTTAAAGAGTAGAGAAACTTTATTCATAAAATTTAATTGGGTGGTACTAACTTCTATGATACTTGCCTTATTTCCTGCAACCTTATTAATCTCTATGTAAGAAATCCTTACAAAATGAAAAAAAGCTGTTCCTAGTCACTTTCTAGGAACAGCCTTTAGTTAACCTGTTTGTTTATTTTGATTGATAAGTTGGACTGAGAAGTATTTTCTCGCATCCGCAGTTTTAATATGAAGGCGCACATATTGCTGCCCACTATTTGAGCGTTTATGAAGGGGAAGTTCAAACTCCACGAAGGCCCCGCTTAAATTTTCAGATACTCCCTTAATGACATACCCTTGTTGGATCAAATAATCAATTTCATCACGCTCAGCAAGAAACTCTTGGTAATCCGACATTGACTGCCTCCTATCTAAGCATTTTGTGCAGTTTTTGCTTGCTCTTGTGTATCATCATCTTCAATAAGCCAGTCTCTTCCCACAGTAATACCTAGATACTTTTCATCACTAGGGTCAAGTAGCTCAGCTTGTTGATACTTTTCGAACCACCAATATTTAGCGAGTACGTAATATACAGCCGCTCCCACAACAAAACCCACAACAAATGAGTAAGTTTGAATAAAGTATGCGGCTCCCCCGCCCAATACCCAAGCAAGTAGACCTGCAATGTTTAACCCTTTCCAGTATTGATATTGTCCATCTTCTTTATAAAGATCAACAACATTCACACGGCGTTTTCGAATAAAGTAATAATCAGCTACCAAAATTCCTACAATCGCTGATAGGATACCACCGACAATTAATAATGCAGGAATAATAATGCCAAAGAGACTCCACGGTTGTACAAGTAAACCAATTAAGCCAGCAACCACTACTCCAGTCCAAAATGGCAGCTTAGGCCCGCCAACGTTTGAGAAAATTGTTGCTGCCGGAATAAGATTAGCTGAAATATTTGTAGACCACTGGGCGAATACAATCATTAGTAATAAAACCCCAAGAACGATTCCACTAGCGGCTTCTTGTAAGGCTACTACCGGATCGTAATTTGATACAGCAATGAAAGAAACAGCCCCAATAATCACCATGAACGTTTGTACAATAGGAAGAGTTATAAGACTCCCAACAATTTGTCCTCTGTTAYGTTTAAACCAGTTCCGTTCCAATTTTGGCGCTTTAATAAACCTTGAAATAGAAGGCATATCAGCAGCGAGCGTCCCCCAAAATCCCATGTTACTCATAATCACAATGGCAAACGCAGTAACTGCAGCCCCACCAGTTACCGGACTTTCAATCCAGCTCCAAACGTCACGTCCTGCAGCTAGTGCTTGGTCTGATAATGTAGTATACATCCATGCTGATATGATGATGATAATAGGTGCTGCAAGATCAGCAAAACGTTCAACAGCTTTAATCCCAAGTGCCGTATTAACAACTTGAATCGCGGCAAAAAAGAGGAAGCAGACAAACCAATTGTCAAATCCAGTTAGAACAAATAGTATTCCATTCATCGCCGTAGCACCGAAATACGTATTAATCCCAAACCAACATGAAGCAACAAAACCACGTATTAATGAGGGTATATGAGTACCGATTGTTCCAAATGGAGCCCTCATGTAAACAGGGAAGGATAAACCGTGCTCAACCCCAATATCACCAGTCAAGGTCATACATAAACCAATAGCAATCGATCCAATAATAGTGGCTAGGACGACCAATCCAAGTGGTAAAGATTGAACCCCTTCTCCACCAATAGCAAACGCAGCTAAAACGACCGCCATGCCTACCCAGATAATCGCGAAACCTAATGTACTTATCTTACGGTCTCCATGTGTGATTGGAAGCAGGTCAGGAGACTTTAAATAACTTGAGTTTTTTTTCATCACGAGATCCCCCTCTTATGTGCTAGAAATCTAGCAATCATACATCTTTTCATCAATCATAGAAAGGTTCATGCGTGACTGGCTTCCCTCTCCCCAGCTTCTCTATTTCGATCATGTTTAGGTGGCGGCTCATTTCCAATTTGATTTATTTAGAAATTGCTTCGTTCGCATCACTCGTTAAAGTCTCACCGTACTTAGCTCTCTTTACGTATTTCCCTTGCCCTCTTGAACCAACGAATTGTTTATCACGAATGACGAACTCCCCTCTCGATAAAACAGAGACCGGCTCTCCTTTTACTTTCATCCCTTCAAAGGCATTATAATCGACTGCCATATGATGAGAGTCTGCAGAAATCGTACGCTCTACCGTTGGATCAAATATAACAAGATCTGCATCTGCTCCAATTGCAATCGTTCCTTTTTGAGGATATAATCCGAATAACTTGGCGATACGAGTAGATGTTATATCAACAAATTGATTTAACGAGATTCGCCCCTGCTCCACCCCCTCTGAATAAAGGATGCTTACTCGATCCTCAATAATAGGGCCTCCATTTGGAATCTTTGTAAAATCACCTCTTCCTAACTCTTTTTGTCCTTTAAAATCAAACGAACACTGGTCTGACCCAAGCGTTTGCAAGTCTCCATTCTTCAGCGCATTCCAAAGCACATCTTGGTGATGCTTTTCTCTAAGAGGAGGAGACCAGACATATTTCGCTCCTTCAAAATTTGGTTTTTCCAATGCCGTTTGATCGAGAACTAGATATTGTGGACAGGTCTCACCCCATACATCAAAACCCTTACGTCTTGCTTCTGCGATCTTCTCTACTGCATTTTCACACGATACATGTACAACATATAGTTGCGAGTTAGCAAGACCAGTCAGCTGACATGCTCGACCTGTGGCCTCTCCTTCAACTTCAGGTGGACGTGTTAGAGCATGGTAGATAGGATCGGTTTGCCCTTTTTTGAGAGCTTGCTTTGTCAGGTAATCAATAACATCTCCATTTTCTGCATGAACCATCACAAGACCACCGAGCTCTTTTGCAGTAACTAACGTTCTAAATAACGTCTCGTCATCTGCTTGGAAAACATTTTTATATGCCATAAATACTTTAAAAGAAGTAATTCCTTCTTCAGCGATTACTTTTGGAATCTCAGCCAACACGTCATCATTAATCTCACCAATCATTAAGTGGAATCCATAATCAATAACAGCTTTGTCTTTTGACTTTGCATGCCATTCATTAATAGAGGACTGCATCGGCTCTCCTTTTTTCGTTAAACAAAAGTCAATAACCGTTGTAGTCCCACCATATGCTGCCGCAATCGTTCCAGATTCAAAATCATCCTTAGAAACGGTGCCACCAAATGGCATCTCAAGATGAGTATGAGGATCGATCCCTCCAGGAAACACATAGCGACCTTTTGCATCAACCGTCTCTGCTCCACTTGAAGAAAGGTTTGCACCAATTGCTGCAATTTTGCCATCCTCGATAAGAAGGTCTGCCTCAAATGTTTCAGACGCCGTTACAATCGTACCGTTCTTGATCAATTTCTTCATTTATTGGTCCCCCTTTAACCTTCATCACAAAAATTGATTACCTACTATACGATTACACTCACTTGATGGTAGGAATACTACAATTACCTGCTGCACCTATTGCCGCTTGACGTTCATTCCACGTCATCGGTGGTAACTCCGATTTCAACTCCACCATATCAATCGCTCCATCGACTGGACAGACGATGGAACACAGATTACAGCCAACACAGTCATCCTCACGTACTTTAAGAATGTCTCTTCCTTGGTCATCCTTTAACATATCAATACATTGATGCGAGGTGTCCTCACAAGCGATATGACATTTATTACAGTTAATACAAACATCGTTATTAATTTGTGCAACCACTTTATAATTCAAATCAAGGTTACCCCAATCGGAATAGTTCGTAACGGTTTTACCTACTATATCCATTACAGAAGCAATCCCTTTATCATCTAGGTAGTTATTTAATCCATCAATCATATCCTCGACAATTCTAAAACCATGGTGCATGGCCGCAGTACAAACTTGAACACCGGTAGCACCCATTAACATAAATTCAACCGCATTCTCCCAGTTGGATACTCCTCCCATCCCTGAGATTGGTACATTTACATGAGGGTTTCTTGCACATTCTGCTACCATGTTTAAAGCAATCGGCTTAACCGCTGGTCCACAGTACCCACCATGTGCGCCTTTTTCTGCGACATGTGGAACGGTATTCCAAGAATCAATATCGACCCCGGCTAAACTATTAATCGTATTAATCATACTAACTGCATCCGCACCGCCTCGAACGGCCGCTTCAGCTGTAACCGTAATGTCAGTAATATTCGGTGTTAGCTTAACGATAACAGGTGTTTGGGCCACCTCTTTTGCCCAGTACGTTTGCTTTTCTACGAGCTCAGGAACTTGACCAGAAGCTGCCCCCATCCCACGTTCAGCCATTCCATGAGGACATCCGAAGTTAAGCTCAAGCCCATCTACACCAACCTCTTCTACACGTTTAACAATTTCATGCCACTTCTCCTGTTGAGGTTCAACCATTAAAGAAGCAATGATCACATGGTCAGGAAATCGTTTCTTCGTTTCATAGATCTCTTTTAAGTTTACTTCTAGCGGCCGGTCTGTAATTAATTCAATATTGTTAAACCCTGCAACTTTTTGACCATTAAAACTCACAGCCGCAAAACGTGAGGATACGTTTAAAATAGGATCCCCAAGTGTTTTCCAAACGGCTCCACCCCACCCTGCTTCAAATGCACGTTGCACTTGATAACCTGAGTTGGTTGGTGGTGCTGATGCTAGCCAAAAAGGGTTCGGGGATTTAATTCCTGCAAAGTCAATTCGTAAGTCAGCCATTCAACTACCTCCTCTTATTTGGGTTATGCCGTCTCTTCTTTCACGCCTCCAAGCACCTTTTGATGAAGAGCATAAGCCGTTTGCTTCCCTTGTTCTGCAGCTGTTACGACCATCGCTTCACCTTGGCCCTTACCGAAAATAACATCTCCACAGGCAAATACTTTTTCATTAGACGTTGTAAAGTCTTCCATGTTCACTTTTACGACCCCACCATCATGCTCTAATCCAAACTGCTCGATTAAATCCACATAGCGTGTTTGGCCGATCGCTTTAATGACCGCATCCACCTCTAATGTAAACTCTGACCCTTCAACAGCTACCGGTCTTCTCCGTCCATCTTCACTTGGTTCACCTAACTCCATCTTGATGCATTCGATGGCTTGAACTTTTCCGTGTTCATCTCCAATGATTCTTTTTGGCGCTGTTAACCAGCGGAATTCTACCCCGTCTTGTTTAGCGAATTCGTATTCAAAATCATAAGCAGTCATTTCTGCAAGCGTTCTACGATAGAGAATTTTCACATTTTCTGCACCAAGGCGCACTGAACAGGTCGCACCATCAATAGCCGTATTACCTGCACCGATTACTACTACGTTTTTACCGATATATTCTTCAGTCAATTGACCTGATTTAGTTGCTTTTACAAACTCAATTGCATCATGCACCCCTTCTAGTTCCTCTCCTTCAATCCCAAGGTTAGGCACACTAGACATTCCAATGGCAAGTACCACTGCGTCATAATTAGCTAAAAGCTCAGAGACCGGAACATCTACCCCGATGCGTGTATTTGTTTTGATTTTGACATCAAGGCTTTTCACTTGATCAACTTCCCAGAATGAAACACGTTGTGGAAGACGGAAAGAGACAATACCGTACGTATTTAATCCACCAGCTTCCTTTTCAGCTTCATAAATTGTGACATCATAGCCAATAAGAGCAAGCTCACGAGCTGCTGATAATCCAGCAGGTCCCCCACCCACTATCGCGACGGTCTTTCCATTTTTTTGGCCTGCTTTAAATAAAACTTGTTCATTTTTCATCGCCCAATCTGTTGCATATCTTTGTAGGTCTCCAATCATGATCGGCTTGGTAGAGTGATTTAACACGCACGCCCCTTCGCATAATTCCTCTGTAGGGCAAACTCGCGAACAGCTTGCACCGACTGGATTGGCAGACATAATAGTCTTCGCAGATCCTTTCATATTCCCTGAGGCAATCTTTTTGATAAAACGCGGAATATCAATACTTGTCGGACAAGCGGTTATACAGGGTGCATCATAACAATATAGACATCGATTAGCTTCCTCCGTTGCTTCTCTATTCGTTAACCCCGGATGAGCTTCTTGAAATTGTTTTTCCAAATCTTCTACCGTTAGCATTAAACGTTGCTCACTCAATGAAAGACCTCCTTTTTTATCAAGCAATAAACGATTGATTTTGTTTTCTTCTAATTAATAAGGTTTTACATAGATAACATTCATCTATGCAAAACCTACAAGTTTATCGAATTAAGGAAGTAATGCTGTCATATCATCGTACGTCTCTGGTCTACGATCTCTATAAAACTGCCAAGTATCACGTACTTCACGAATCATTTTCTTATCCATTTCTCCAATAATAACTTCATCCTGATCACGACTGGCCACCGAGACAAATTGTCCACGAGGATTTACAAGATAAGATTGTCCATAGAATTCACCCATATTCCAAGGTGCTTCTACCCCAACTCTATTAATAGCCCCTAAATAATATCCATTTGCGACAGCGTGGGCTGGTTGTTCAAGCTTCCATAAATATTCTGATAAGCCCGCTACTGTTGCCGATGGGTTAAATACAATTTCTGCACCATTTAACCCTAGCAATCTAGCACCCTCCGGAAAATGACGGTCATAACAGATATACACACCAACTTTTGCATATGCCGTATCAAAAACGGGATATCCCATATTGCCAGGTTTAAAGTAGTACTTCTCCCAGAACCCATAACCTTCCTCACCCACTCCAACATGTGGAATATGTTGTTTACGGTACTTCCCTAAATAGGATCCATCCGCATCAATAACTGCAGCTGTATTGTAATAAGTTGCAATCCCTTCTCGCTCATAAATTGGAAGAACAATGACAATTTCAAGCTCTTTGGCTAAATCTTGAAACAATCTTGTTGTCGGACCATTTGGGATTTCTTCTGCCGCTTCGTACCATTTAGTTTTCTGTTCTGAGCAAAAATACGGTCCGTAAAAGATTTCTTGTAAACAAACGATTTGTGCACCCTTTGCTTTAGCTTCACGGATTAACTTAATATGCTTTTCAATCGATTTTTCTTTATGAACAGCTACCGGCTCGTCACCATGTACATCATTTGACGCTTGAATAAGTCCAATTTTTACGTGATCTGACATTTAAATTCCCCCTAAGCAAATGTAAGTGATCTCACCATCAGTAACCTGTGAGTAGAACAGTTAATAATTKTAAGAATAGTCCGACTTTATTTTTTATTCTACGTGTCTCATAAGACAAATACATCATACATAATGTCAAACCCTTGATCATTTTTCTTTATCATTATGTAAAAGCTTCTTTCTTACGTAGCGTTATCCTAGCATTTCTTTCAAATACTTTCCGTAATGGTGTAAGGTTACCTATCATGACTTTGGAGCTATTAGTGCTTATAAAGAGTTCAGTACAAGTATGTCCAAATCCTCTTTCTCATAGGGCAAAATCTTTCTACAAAAACATCAAAATTCAGCATTTTTCTGTAACTATTTGAAAATGTTTCCCGTGAAACATGTCGAAAATTACTATTTTTCTGCGTAATTCATAAATTTTTGTTAGATAATTCCCTATATTCAAAAAGTTAAATTGATATTTCCAACGGCTTACGCTATGATTTTATTAGCAATTCCTTGTAGTTTGGTAGGTTATTGCCTCATTCATTATTTTTCAGAAGGGAGTTTTACAATGAAGAAATTATCATCATTTTTTAAGTCAGCTGCCATTCTTTCCGTTCTAAGTATAGGTCTCGTTGCCTGTAGCAGTGAACCGTCAGAAGAAGCAGCGAATGAAGGGGAACAGTCAACAGAAAATACCGGTGGAGGCGACCTGAAAGTCGCAGTCTTATCTGATCCCGTTTCGCTTGATCCGCATGGCGCAAACGAAAATGTGTCAAACTCGATCAACTCTACTATTTATGATCGTCTTGTACATATGGAAACGGACCTTACGATTCAGCCAGCTTTAGCGGAAAGCTTCGAGCAAATTGATGATACAACTTGGGAAGCAAAAA
Organism: Bacillus sp. LL01; assembly: GCF_001037965.1. Lineage (NCBI taxonomy): Bacteria > Bacillati > Bacillota > Bacilli > Caryophanales > Bacillaceae > Bacillus > Bacillus sp. LL01. The sequence continues at coordinate 9,214 of NZ_LFEL01000013.1, forward strand.
TTCGCCAAGGTGTAACGTTCCACGATGGTTCTGAATTAAATGCAGAAGTGGTTAAAGCAAATTTAGATCGTGTTCGTGATCCAGATGTTGCTGCACCTGTTTCTTTCTTATTTGGAATGATTACAGAGGTAACAGTTGAAGATGAATACACGGTACATATTAAAACTGAGTTTCCTTTCTCTTCTCTTCCTGCTCATCTTGCTCACCCAGGTGGAAGCATTATTAGCATGGAATCAATTGAAGCGTCCTATGAAGATATGGAAAATGGCGGGCAACCATTCTCAGTAGTAAATGAAGCCCCCGCTGGGACTGGTTATTTTAAATTTGAAGAACGTACCCCAGGACAATCTGTTACTCTTGTGAAAAATGATGACTATTGGCATGAAGAACAAGCAAAAGTAGATTCAGTCACTTTCACTGTTATTCCTGAGGACTTAACACGTATCGCCGAACTTGAAACAGGCGGAGTAGATATTATTTTCCCAGTAAACCCTAGTGATGTTTCACGGGTAGACAATGGTGCCGAAACGTCTGTGCAGCAATCAAACAGTACTCGCATGGTTTACTTAGGATTTAATACGGAAAAAGAACCGTTTGATGATGTAAACGTTAGACGTGCCCTTCATATGGCTGTAGATAAACAAGCATTAATAGATGGAGTGTTAGATGGTACAGGTGTGATTGCAGATGGTCCAATCGCTCCAGATGTTTTTGGTTATAGCGATAACATTGATCGTATTGAATATGATCGTGAACAAGCGAAGGATCTACTAACAGAAGCAGGCTATCCTGATGGTTTTCAAACAACGATTCTTACTKATGATGACCGTGAACGACAAGATTTAGCTCAAGCACTTCAATACCAATTAGCCGAAATTGGTGTAGACATTGAGATTGATACGTACGAATTTGGTACGTATTTAGAGCGAGCAGGTCAAGGACAATCGGAATTATTCTTAGGCAGTTGGGGAACCGTTACCCTTGATGGTGACTATGGTTTATATCCAGTCTTCCACTCTGACAACAAAGGTCCAGCTGGTAACCGTTCTTTCATTGATAACGAAGAAATTGATTCTCTCTTACAACAAGCTCGTGAATCGATTGATGAGCAAGAACGTTTAGATTTTTACGAAGCAGCTCAAAATGAGCTAGCTGCAGAATCACCTTATGCTTATCTTTACTTCCCAGAAATCATTGCTGGTGTAAGAGATGAGGWAGAAGGCTTCTGGCAATTCCCAAGTACAACGTTGTTCTTACGTGATGTAGAACTTAATAGATAACATTTATATCTGTCTTATGAAGTTATTCTCATAAGGCAGATTTTCATTTTCATTGGTTAATAAACTCAGCTTACCAATTAGAATCTTCTTAAAATCTAGTCTTAATTAAACGTTTATTTAAGCTAAATAACTCTAAGAATCAATTATCTTGTTCTATTTTACTTCCTAACTTATTTAACTAATCAAATCCCTACGACTACAAAAAAAGACGCTATAAATAGCGCCTTCAAAGTGTTTACTCCATCCATTCCGGCTTTCCAAATCCTTCGAACTCTGTATCTATAACCTCTTCAAATTCAGCAGATTCAACCGCTGCTTTAATATCTTGAACAAAAGGTTCGTCTAAGTCCTCTGTGTTAACAACTATGCGATTTCTATACTCATCAGGCATATTTTCAAGCTTCAAAGCATCTAGCAAATCCATATTAGCTGATAAAGCAAAGTTCCCTGGCACAGCCGATAAGTTAACGGAGTCGACAGCTCGTGGAAGCTGTGCTGCTTCAATCGGTTGGAATACGATATTTTTGGGGTTCTCTACAACATCACGCTCTGAGATAACAAGTGGATTAACGTCTGGATCTACTTTAATTAATCCTTCTTCTTCAAGTATTAAAAAAGCACGTGCTGCATTAGTTGGATCAYTTGGAATCGCAATTTGTGACCCTTCTTCAATCTCATCTAGAGAGTCATACTTATTTGAATAAATCCCCATTGGAGCCGTCGGAACAACAATCACTTCCGATAAATCCAATCCATTTTCTTCAGCAAAATTCTCCATGTAAATTTTGTGCTGAAATAAATTTACATCAATAGAGCCATTATYAAGAGCAATATTTGGTTGAACATAATCACTAAACTCAACGACTTCAACCTCATATCCATTCTCTTCTAATACTGGCTGGATCGCTTGTGAAACCATATCACTATAAGGACCTGCTGTTGAACCAAAAGTAATTTTTGTTTTTTCTCCTGAGTCAGCTGCGGCTTCTYCACTTTCTTCTGAACCACAAGCTGCTAATGTACCCACTAATAATGTTGAAAGTAATACTGTTTTCCAATTTTTCATTGTTCATTCTCCTCTACTTTATCTTTTATCTATCGCTTTTGCTATAAAGTCACCTGTATATTGGATGACTTGTACCAACACAATCAAAATAATAATCGTTGTAAACATTACTGCTTCATCGTATCGATAATAGCCGAATCGAATAGCCAAATCACCAATTCCACCACCACCGACAACACCAGCCATCGCAGAATAACCAATCAAACTAATAGTCGTAATGGTGATCCCTTGAATAATGCCAGGCTTAGCCTCTGTTAATAGAATATCTTTTATGATCAACCATGGACTTGCCCCAACTGAAATTGCAGCTTCTACTACCCCTTTATCAATCTTTCGCACAGATGATTCTACCAACCKTGCAAAAAAAGGAATCGCTGCAACAGATAAGGAGWCAGATGCTGCGACCGGGCCTATGGTTCCCCCAACAATTGCTTTTGTTAACGGAATAAGGGCAACAAGTAAAATGATAAAGGGGATCGAGCGAATTAAGTTCACGATCAAGCCAAGTACCCCTTTAATCCAACTATTTTCAAGGAACAACCCTTTATCTGTTACATACAATAAAACGCCTAAGGGAAGACCTACAACTAGTGCTACAGAAAGTGAAATTCCTACCATTAACAACGTTTCAAAGAATGCTTTGTTGAGCTCTGGCAATAAATTAATCAAACTCTCAATTGTCACTTGTCATCACCTCCACCCCTACTGCTTTTTCATTTAGATATGTAAGAACACGCTCCACTTCATCACTAGTGCCCTTAAGTTCCATAATAAACACACCAAGAGGGACTTCTTTAATATATTCAATTKTGCCGTGGAGAATATTGGCCCGGACATTAAATCCTTTGAGGACATCCGATACAACAGATTCTTCAGCAATCCTTCCTCGAAAATGTATCTTCACTATTGTTCCCTTACACTTTTCAACCAAAGCTTGAGGTAATTTAAATTGCATCACACCATCGATGAATTCTTTTGTTAAATTCTCTTTTGGATGAGCAAATAGTTGATAGACACTTCCTAGCTCAATTACTTTTCCATCTTCCATAACAGCCATTCGATCACAAATCTCTTTTACAACCTCCATTTCATGTGTAATCAGCACGATCGTTAAACCTAGTTTTTTATTTATATCTTTGAGTAGTCTTAAGATAGCTTGAGTCGTACTTGGGTCTAGAGCTGAAGTTGCTTCATCACACAACAATACTTTCGGGTCATTAGCTAGAGCTCTTGCTATACCTACCCTTTGCTTTTGACCTCCACTTAATTGACTAGGATAGTGGTGCGCCTTATCAGCTAATCCTACTAACTCCAATAAATCTAACACTTTCTTTTGACTCTCGGTCTTTGATTTACCTGCTGCCTTTAAAGCGAAATAAACGTTATCAAATACTGTTTTAGAAGTAGCAAGATAAAAATGTTGAAAGATCATTCCTATCTTTTGTCTAGATTGGCGCAGCTTACTAGCATTTAACATCACTAGATTAACACCATCTACAAAAATTTCTCCGCTAGTTGGCTTTTCCATCAAATTAATACATCGTAAAAGAGAGCTCTTACCTGCTCCACTATACCCTACGATTCCAAAGATCTCTCCTTGATCAATCTCAAGGCTTACGTTATCTACTCCTTTAACGGTCCCTTTTTTTGTTTTATATTCTTTCGTAACACTTTTAATTTCGATCATGATGCACCCCCAAAGCCTGATTTTCCTATGTGAAAACTCAACTTTATAACTAAATAATGTTCTAGCTTAACTCTCAAGAAGTTAAATATAAAAAAACCTCTTTCTAAACAAGAAAGAGGTTTGATAATTAAGATCGCACCTCTTATCTTCCAGAGCTTATTGCTCTGCAGGATTTAGCACCGACTAAGTAAAAACTTAGAGGTTGCCGGACGTCATAGGGCCTGTCCCTCGGTCGCTCTTGATAAGAGTTTAAACTATTTAAATTTTCTAAGTTATTTTATCTTAATAAAGTATTAAGGAGATGTCAATGCTTTTTATTCTAACATGTACACTATTCACCTAAAAGTTGTAGAAACTCTCGAGTTCGTTCTTCTTTTGGACTCTCGAGTAACTCTTTAGCTGGACCTTCCTCGACGATATAACCACCGTCCATGAATAATACTTTGTCTGCTACTCGCTTCGCAAAGTTCATTTCGTGAGTAACGATCACCATTGTTTGTCCTTCTTTTGCGAGCTCTTCGATTACTCGTAGAACTTCGCCAACAAGTTGGGGATCAAGAGCAGAAGTTGGCTCATCAAATAACATGACATCAGGATTCATCATCAGCGCTCTTGCTATCGCAGCACGCTGCTGCTGTCCCCCCGATAATGCATCTGGATACTTATCCTTATGGTCGATCATGCCAACCTTCTTCAATAATTTCTCTCCGTCTTCAATTACAGATGCCTTACTTGCCTTTTTCACAGTTAATGGTGCTTCAGTGATATTTTCCATGACTGTTTTATGAGGAAAGAGATGAAAACCTTGAAATACCATACCAGAGTAGCTTCGTAAATCTTTTATAGCTTTTTTTGATAAACGTTTTGAGCCAAACTCAAGGCGTTTATCACCGATCTGAATCGTCCCTTGGTTAGGTGTTTCTAATAAATTCAAACAACGTAGAAGTGTTGTTTTTCCTGATCCAGAAGGACCTACCAAACAAACGACTTCCCCTTTTTGCACGGAAAAATCAATAGACTCTAAAACGGTAACTTCATCAAATTTCTTTTGTAATTGCGAAACTTCAATCATAGTAGGCCTCCTTTATCTCTGACTCAAGTAACGATTATAACGTTTTTCCAAGCGCTCTTGGAAATGCCCAATTACAATACAAACTACCCAATAAATAAGTGCAGCGGTTATATACATCGTCATACTATCAAAAGTTCGTCCTGCTACGAGTCTTGAGCTATATAATAGCTCTTGAACAGTAATAACTGATGCCAGAGAGGTTCCTTTYACAATATCCATAAATATATTAAAAGTTGGTGGTAAGGCAATTCGGGTTGCTTGAGGAATAATGATTCGTGTTAGTGTCTGTATATAACTCATTTGAAGTGAAGTAGCAGCTTCCCATTGTCCGCGTGACACAGACATAATAGCAGACCTGACCACCTCTGCATTATAAGCTGCAAAATTAAGACTAATCCCTACGATACCAGCCACGATAGCACTTTTAAATTCAACCCCTAATACAGGTATCCCATAATATAGGATAAAAATAAAGACTAATAAAGGTGTTCCTCTCATGAATGATATATAAATCCTTGCAGGCCACCTCAAAAACCAGAATTTAGACATCCTTGCAATACCTAGTACTACCCCAAGAATAAGAGCAAAGAACATACTAAATAGAGCGATTATCATGGTTACTTTTAAACCCTCAAGTAAAAAAGGAAGTGAATTCCATGCTAGCTCCGGATCATATAAATATTCCCACTGTATTTGTTGAAACCATTCAATCATTTAATTCCCTCCCTCATGCACGTCCAAAAAAGAAATACAAGGACAAGTCCTTGTATTTCTTCATATTTCTTTATTCACCATCTAGACTGACAACTTCTGACTTATCAACTGGTTCAGATACATCCTCACCTAGAAACTCCTCAGATAAACGAGCTACAGTACCATCTTCAATTAACTCTTGTACTGCTTCATCTAACTTTTCTTTTAATGTTCCATTTCCTTTTAATACAGCCATTGCACTTTCTGTTGCATGGTATTTCACTTGATCGGCTACTACTAATCGATCATCACTGAATTCATCCAGCGTTCGTTGCAATACAAGGCGGTCATTTAAGTAAGCATCCGTGTTTCCATTGATAACATCACGTAAAATCGCTTCTGTCCCACCATCATATGCTGTTCCATTCGCACCGATATTATCAGCAAAGATAGCATAATTACTTGTCAATGAACCAAGTGCAACGTCCACACCCTCTAAATCATGTGCACTCTCGAATCGATCAGCATCTTCAGCACGAACGACAATTGATCCATAAGAATATTTATGTGGAATAACAAAATCAAACGTTTCTTTACGCTCTTCTGTAATGGCAAAATCATGAGCAGCTACATCGATTTGACCATTACGTAATGATGGAAGAATCCCATCAAAGTCCATCGTACTAAACTCAATCTCAAGATCTAATTTTTCAGCCACTTCTTTAACAAGCTCTACTTCAAATCCAGTTAATTCATTACTTTCATTGTAAAAAGTAATGGGAGCGTATGTCCCTGATGTTCCTACAACAAGCACTCCAGACTCTTCAACTTCTGCCCAAGATGTATCATCACTAGCATCTGTGGTTTCTTCTGTATCTGCATCTGCTGCTTCTCCATTATCTTCCTCTGTTTCATCAGTTGCGCCACAAGCTGCTAGCACCATCATCAACATTAGTACGATTAAAAGATAAAATAATTTCTTCATTTTATGATTGCTCCCCTCACATTAAACCTTAGTTAGTTAATCGGAATAGTATAATTAAATTACCACCAAACTCCCTCCATGTCAACGATTAAAATGTGAATACTTTATCCTATTAAAAGTATTCACATTTTCTCTCACCCAGATACAAAAGAAAAAACCTTTTACGATAAAGGGTTCCCTTAAATAAAGAATTTCTTAACTATCGCATGACTCATTACTACAATGAGCCCCTTCGCTTGTATTACTTTCGATAATCGTCAGCTCGCTCTGCTCTTCTTTCACTTTTTCAAGCACTTCTAAAAAGACATGAGTAGGCTGGGCACCTGATACAGCATATTTATGATCAAAAACAAAGAAAGGAACGCCTTGCACACCAATGTTAGTACCCTCTTGTTGATCTTGCTTAATGACGTCTATGAATTTGTTACTTCTTAATACATTAAGTGCTTCTCCTTTATCCATTCCTACTTCTTGTGCAAAATCGCTTAATATCTCATGATCTCCAATGTGGAGTGAGTCGGTAAAGTACGCTTTCATTAGTAGCTCAGTCAGCTCTAGTCCTTTCCCTTGTTCGTAAGCAAAATGGGCTATTCGATGAGCATCAGCTGTGTTCGTACGAATCGATGTATCAAAATTGAAATCTAGTCCTTCTTCTTTCGCCTGTACCGTGATTTGATCACTCATTTCTTTAGCTTTTTCTCGAGTCATACCATATTTTTTTGCCAAAACATCGTATAGGTGTTCATCGTTGTCTCGTTTCGCAGTAGGGTCTAGTTGATAGCTTCGAAATACCAATTCTACCTCTTCACGGTGTTTAAATTGCTTTAATGCTTTTTCTAGCTTACGTTTACCTATATAACAAAATGGACAAACAAAGTCTGACCAAATATCGATTCTCATTTACATTCCTCCTCCATCAGTTACATTGAATTATAGATCTAGGTTTCCCATACTCCAAACTAAAAGCTCACTCATCCTACATTTTCCACTTGATTACTTTCATTCTTTCTTTTAAATTTCAAGGAAATGATTAAGTAAATCACTCCCGTCCCAATAAATGCAATGAACCCTGGAGACCAAACGCTTGGCAGCAATAAATAAAGTGCCATTCCAGCAATCGACGCACTTAGGCCTTTGAAGTTATATTGGTAGTCACCATGCACTAATCCTAAGAAATCTTTCTCTGTGAACCTACGCTTCTTAAGGAGTAAAAAGTCAAACACAATTACTGCAGAAATAGGAATAATCAATGCACCTAAATAAGAAATATAGGTTTGTGCTTGTTCTACTAAAATCGGAAATGAACTTAGAAAGATAGCACAACAGCCAAAAAGAACAGCACTCTTCACCCTTCCTAAGCTTGGTAARCTATTTAATAAGCTATATCCCCCGGTATATGCATTGCTGATATTAATCATAACCATTGAGGCCATCGCAGCAACCAAAATAATAGTAAGAGCTAGTGTTGAGTTCGTTAACTGACTTGATATGACATAAGGGTTAACACTTCCAGCTAAAGCAGCCGTGTACGCACCTAGAATAGCCGTTAAGAAAAAGCCACTCAGATTCCCTAAAAACAAGCCATAAAAAGCATGCTTTTCACTCCTTGCATAACGGGCCATGTCTGAGGCTGAACTGACGCCTGATACATATTGGACAAAGGCTAAACTAGCAAAGAAGAGCACGGTGCCTAACGGAGCAGATGAAGCGCTATTGATTACAGTTTCAAATGTTCTTCCTTCCACTTCGCTCGTTAGTAGAATAAAGAGCATGACAAGCCCTCCAACAAAAAGAATAGGAAGGAAATACTTTTTCGCTTTTTTCACTGCCTCAAACCCTATTAAAGCTAAAACTGCCATAAGAGTAGCCATTACAAGGGCAATGCCTAGAAAAGGAATTTGAATATGTAAGGTTCTTTCGATTAATTCCTTTATTAAGTAAGTCCCCCCTATCGTTTGAACAGCAAACCAATACATCGATGTAACCGTCCTAATAGGTGAAGCCAAGTAACGCGTCCCTCCTACACCTAAGATTGCTCGTATAGAGTATTGGGCTGGAATGCCATATTTAGCACCGGGCAACGCAAGGAAAGATACACATATGAAAGCAAAAGCGGCACCGATAACCGTAGATAGAACGGCTTGTAGAAACGTTAAGCCACCTTCGAGCACTGCTAATGCAGGTACAAGAACATTGCCTGCATTAACCGATATCGCCATCTGTATAAACGTATATTCAATAGCTGAAGTATTTTGTGCGTGTTTAGGAATAGCTTCTAAACCATAACGCTCCACTAGAGGTTTTGTTCCTTTGTTTGTTTCATGCACTTAATTCACCTCCATACCATTAGCAATATATATTTCTGAAAATTATGATATTATAGCAACTAAAAACAAAGTATAATAGATATATATTATATTCATAAGGGGGAAAATAGAATGTTTATTCGTAATTGTCTCACTCCAAAGAAGGAGCTAACCCTTCTAAGTTCAACAATGACCATTAAAGATGCACTTGCAACAATGAAAGGTTCTCATTATAGCTTACCAGTTATTAATGATGAAGGCTCCTATCTTGGTATACTAAGTAAACGTTCCATCCTTGAATACCTCGAAACACAAGACGAAAAGACTACACTTCTCGAACTGTATCAACACGCGATTTCTAACTGTATTGATGTTAGTGCGAACGAAAGTGTTGATCTACATAGTAGTCATTTTGAAGATTGTCTACCAATCATTGTAAGATATCCATTTGTTCCAGTGCTTGATAACGGTGAATTCGTTGGGATTGTGAAACGATCTTTTATTGAGCGTACATTGGAGGATTGTTTTGGGGTTGGGGTAGAAGGCACTCGTATTTTACTCGGTGTACATAATCAATCTGGAACGCTCCATTCAATTACGAAGATTTTACAAAAGTACGATATTAACATTATTTCCGATATTGCTTTTGAATCAGATTCTTCTTATTTACGCCGAATTTTAATTAAGATTGAAAAGTCTCCTCATCTTAACAAAGTAACGGCAGATATTGAAAAACACGGATATCGCATATTAGAAATCGAATAAAAATCAGGGCAGCCCGCAATTTGCGGAAGCTGCCCTGATTATCTTTATCCTAATTTTGTCTCATCTAAATGTCTACCATTCTTTTGCAGACCATCTTCAAATCCTTTTCTATATCCTTCTCTATAATAAGAATCTAACATCCTTTTAATTTGATCTCTTACAATAGGGTCACTAATCGTTGAAATAAATGCATCTTCCTCGCGATTTTTTCTTTGGCTGCTCATTATACCCTCCACGCACTTTAATTGTTATTTGCTAACTAATACCCCTATTAGAGACACTTCAATCCGCTTTCCGAAACTTTTTTAGTCATTTTCAAAAATGACCCTCTACAAATATCAGACCGATTGACTAAGGCATTTGACTACATGGCATTTAACTTGCAATATGGAGATAGAAAGAACCATTAAGGAGTTGAAGATATGAACAAAGATGCTCTTTTTGAAACAATTGAAAAGCATAAAGATCAATGGATTAGCATTAGTCGTTACATTTGGGAGAACCCTGAACTTGGTAATAAGGAATTTAAAGCGATGGAAATTTTAACAGCTGAACTGCGCAAACATGAATTTGAGGTTGAAACGAATATTGTAAACTTAGAAACAGCTTTTATTGCCACTTATCGTTCAAATAAACCAGGCCCTACGATTGGCTACTTCGCCGAATACGATGCACTTCCTGAAATTGGACATGCATGTGGTCACAATTTAATTGGGATGATGAGTACAGGTGCTGCCATCGCTTTAAAAGAAGCTGTTGACACATTTGGCGGAAGGGTCATCGTTTATGGTACTCCTGCAGAAGAAACGAATGGAGCAAAAGTTACATTTGCTAATGAGGGGATCCTTGAGGGGTTGGATGTTGCCTTAATGGTTCATCCGTCTGGAGTTCATGAGAGAAGCGGATCATCTATGGCAATGGAAGCCGTTCAATTTGATTTCTATGGAAAGCCGGCACATGCTGCAGCTAGTCCTGATGAAGGGGTCAATGCCCTTGAAGGAGTTATTCAAACGTTTAATTTAATTAATGCCTTACGTCAACATCTTCCTGATGAGGTGCGCATTCATGGAATCATTACGAACGGTGGTGATGTTGTAAATGTTGTTCCAGCTCGTGCACAAGCCCAGTTTTATGTAAGAGCAAATGATAAAAACGTTCTTCAAGAAACGTCAGAGAAGGTAAAGCGTTGCGCAGAAGCTGCAGCTCTTGCAACAGGCTGTGAGTTTGACATTTCAAATCATGAGCTTGGTTATGATAATTTACATACAAATGAAGCACTATCAGAACTCTATTGTCAAAACCTAATCGCACTAGGTGTGAAACCAGAAGAAATCGAAACAGATCGGGATCATGGCTCACTTGATATGGGCAATGTTAGCCAAGTTGTACCAGCCATTCACCCCTAYATTAAAATGGACGATTGCCCTCATTCAGGTCATACCACCGGTTTTCGTGATGCCGCTGGAGACTCAAGAGGATTTGAAGCCATGATTCTTGGTGCTAAAACATTAGCTGCAACAGGGTATGATGTGTTGGCCAACCCTGCTTATTTACAAGACATTAAAGAAGAGTTTAAACGAGTAGTTCCTAAAGGTTCAATCTAAAAATAAAGACGCTGAGAA
>NZ_LFEL01000130.1:0-5015 GCF_001037965.1 Bacillus sp. LL01
ATCTTCCCCAATTACCCACAAGCCACAATAGCCAATGACCTCTCCTTCAACCTCACAGACATAATAATGAGCAAACTTATTAGCATGTAATTCATTTATAAAAACAGAGGGTTTCCAGGGARTAGGAAAGGCATCCTCTTCTACTTGGAAAACGGCTTCAATGTCCTCGATTGTCATTAAACGGATAATCGACTTTGCTTGCTCAATCATTTGACTCACGCACCTTTTGCTGCTCACTTTGCCACTTTGCTTCCGCTTCAGCTAGCCTTAGATAACGTGGCACAAAGGTGTGAACCGATTGTACTGCTTCTTTTTCATAACCTAAAGCAGCAAGTTCGCCACCTCGAGGTAAGCTCATCGCATGAGGCGCAAATACAGCCTGATCACCCAAGACTACGCGTATTTCCTCGCTATGTAGGTCAAGGTCTTGTCCTACAAACAAGATTGGGCCATCTACTTCTTTTAATTGTTCAAGCCATTCTCCTAGCAGTCTTAGGCGATCTTCATGTATTTCAACCATCCGATTGTGTTCACTTTTATAGAGAGAAGTGAACACTTGTCCCCGTCTCGCATCAACAATCGGTACGGTGTAGCCGTTAAAATAGCGTCCTGTTTGCACCATCAACTCTAAACTCGACACCCCAACAAGTGGGATATTTAAGGACCAAGCTAAGCTCTTAGCAGTTGTAACTGCAATACGAACACCAGTGTACGAGCCTGGGCCCTCCGCTACTACTATTCGTTCTAATTGGTTTGCTGATATCCCTACATCCTTCATTAATTGATCAATAGCTGGCATTAAGCGTAGAGAGTGGTTTTTTTTAATGTTGGTCGTGACTTCACCAACGATTTTCTTCTCGGCTGAGATCGCTAAAGTCAATACGTATGAAGATGTATCAATTGCTAATGTGTAGCCCATTGTGCTAACTCCTTACTTAGTTGTTCGTAACGATTACCTAGAGAGGTGAATTGAATTTCTCTAGTCGTCTCGCCCGTATGTTTTATGACAATGTCCAAACGATGCTTCGGTAGTTGTTCATGAATGATACTTGCCCATTCTATAACTGAGACACCTTCTCCTTCAAAATATTCCTCTAACCCAAGCTCTTCATCGCCTTCATTTAATCGATAGACATCCATATGATATAACGGGATTCTACCCATATATTCTTTAATAATAGTAAATGTGGGGCTACTAACTACACGCTTTACTCCAAGACCTTTGGCTAGACCTTTCGTAAAGCTTGTCTTTCCAGCACCTAAATCGCCTTCTAGAGTTAAGACGTCTCCAGGCTGAACGATCTCTCCTAATTTCTTAGCTAACTCCGCTGTCTCCTCAGGAGTGCTTGTATTCATTGTCCATTTATTCATCTGATCACCTATTTAGAAAAATGATTATAGCCTTTTTTTAATAATTTAATTTGTTCATCGGCTCTTTTTAAATAAACAGAGCCTTCACCTTCATTCACTTCTCCAATACTAGTGAGCAAAATATCACTCTCACTGCACTTTTTCTTGAGTGCTTCAAAGTGTTCGGAAGCCACAGTCCCTATAAGCTGAAAATCCTCTCCACCATATAAAGCAAAATCAAGCTTTTTGTTAACTAATCCATTATTTAAAAAAGGATGGTAAGGGAGTTTATCTGGATCAATTGTAAGTTTTACCTGACTCGCTTCTGCTATTTCATTCGCTTCACTAGCCACTCCATCACTCACATCGTTTAATGAAAGACGAAAGTTTGATTGAGCTAAAATTCTCCCTGCTTCAATTTGTGGTTGCGGTTCTTGATGGGCTAAAGTAAGTTTTTCTTCTTCCTTAGAGAAATCGGCTTTTCTCCCATACTTAAGTAATAAAGCAAGCCCAGCAGCTGAACCTCCTACATAGCCTGTAAGAAAGACCGTATCTCCTATTTGTGCATTAGAACGAAGCAGTCTTCTTCTTGCTTCGACTCTTCCAATAACGGTCACTGTAATGACTAGACCTTCTTTAGTTGAAACAGTATCTCCACCAATTAAATCAGTCTGATACTTATTTGCTAAATCATTAATACCTTTATAAACAGCTTCTAGTTCTTCCTCAGTCCATTGTGGAGATATTGCAATTGATACCAAAAAATAATGGGGAATTGCCCCCATTGCAGCTAAATCACTCAGATTAACTGCTAAGGCTTTTTTACCTATTTGATAAGGACTAAGCGTATTCTTGGTAAAATGAACACCCTCGACCATTGTATCCACACAAACAACCTCATCGTATTGTGTAGATCCACTATAGATTGCAGCGTCATCCCCAATTCCAACGTTCAAAGAAGGTTGATGAATCTGTTTTGGAGTGATGCTTGATATAAATGAAAACTCATCTTTCATTTTAACCCTCCTGAATACATCTCCTACAAAAAACCTTAGGATTGATGTTCCTAAGGTTATCTGTATTAGTTTAGCTGAAATGATAAGCGATGTGCAAGCTATTATAGGCAAGCTAATCATTCGTTATAACAGAAAAAGCCGGAACATATTAGTTCCGACTTCTTCTTGGTATTGCGGGAGGAGGATTTGAACCTCCGACCTTCGGGTTATGAGCCCGACGAGCTACCAGACTGCTCCATCCCGCGACGCTATAATGTTAGTATAAACAAACAACCAGATCTTATTCAGAAAAAATTGTTTGCCTGGCAACGTCCTACTCTCACAGGGGGGAAGCCCCCAACTACCATCGGCGCAAAAGAGCTTAACGACCGTGTTCGGCATGGGAACGGGTGTGACCTCTTTGCTATCGCCACCAGACTTTGTTTGTCTCTCTAAGACATATATAAATATACCACACCAAAAAATACATTGCAAGTGGTTTTTATTTCTTTTTTAAACATTCTTTTATTGCACTATAGTTTGTCCCTCCATTATTCTATATAAAATATCTTTTCTGTATGTTACTACCTATAGGAGGAACCTATGAAAAAGAGAATGTATGAGGCTCTTCGTATTATGACCCTTTCTCCTATTGCCTTACTATTAACCATCTTATTTCTGCCTATTCTCCTAGCCACAGATAATATCCCGCTACTGCAGCAAATGTTTGACTATCTAAACCAAACCAAACACCTTTAAAGGTGTTTGGTTTGGGCCTTTTCAATAGCTTGAGTAAAAGCTTCAATAATATCAAGCTCGTCTTCAATACCGACTGAAATTCGTACCAGCTGTTTGCCAATCCCTAAATCAACTCGAAGATGATCTGGAATCGTTCGATGAGATGTACGCAATGGGTAAGAAACAGTTGTTTCTACTCCAGCTAATGTTGGAGCAATTTTAACCCAGCTTAACTCCTTAAAAAAGGTTTCAATATTAACCTCATCTGCTAAATCAATACTAACCATGGCCCCATTTCCTCTTTCTGAGACACTCTTTGGATAATAGACCTTACTTACTCCTAAATATTCACTTAGCTTATGAGCAAGCTTTGCTGCATTCTCACATTGTCTTTGCATTCGTAAACTTAATGTTTTCATTCCTCTGCAACCAAGCCACGCCTCAAATGGTGTTAAATTGCAACCTAATGTGACAACTTTAGATTTAGCTTTTTTAATAAGCTCTTCTTTACCCACTAATACACCTGCATTTACATCACTGTGTCCGCCAATATATTTTGTTGCACTATGTACAATCAGATCCGCACCTTGTTCTGTAGGTTTTAGTAAATAAGGTGTAGCAAAGGTGTTATCAATCATAGAATAGATGTGATGTTTTTTAGCAAGTGCAATTACGCCATATAGATCTTCAACTCTAAGCAAAGGATTTGTAATTGACTCTGTATAAATAAGTACTGTTTTATCTGAAATAGCAGCTTCTACTTTTTTCAAATCAGTAAAGGACACAAAGCTTACCTCTATCCCCATGTTGGGTAGTTCTTGTTCAAATAACTGATAAGTACCTCCATACAAATCTTCAGATGTTAGTACATGGTCACCTTCCTTAGCCACAGCTAAAATTCCTGCTAGGATTGCAGACATTCCAGATGAAGTAGCAACGCCGTCTTCCGCTCCCTCTAGAAGAGCTACACCAATTCCCAGATCATCGGTATTTGGATTACTGTACCTTGAATATAGATAACTTTTTTCGCCTTCATAAAAGCTTTCCATATCATCAAGATCTGTAAACGTAAATGCTGTAGTTTGATAAATAGGCTTAGCTTTACTTACATGATAAGACGCCTCTTTTTTTTGGAAATGCACTGTTTGTGTGTTAAATTGTTTTTCACGCATAATCTCCAACTCCTTTTTCTCTAGGTCAATACTCTCTTTATCTAGTAATAACTTTAACACATTATCGCATCATAAACCTTCAAATAGTATGAATAATTCGATTTTATCCTTCGGACCAGTAAGCTCTCATGCGCCCTTCTACTCTTTATGCATCAAAAAAGCATTTCATAAATGGAATGCTTGATCCCCTGGCAACGTCCTAGCTCAATCTTTCTCTTCTACGGGGAGGGGTTTCATGCCGCTTTGCTCCGTCGCTCTTCCCGAAGGCTCACGAAGAGAAAGAACTCGTCTCACAGGGGGGAAAGCACGAAGTCTCTCTTAGAAGCTTCTTCATGATGAAATCAAGGAAGCAATCAAAGAAGTTGCTGTTCCTTCGGACCAGTAAGCTCTTTAGCGCCTTCTCTACTCTTTATGCATCAAAAAAAGCATTCCATAAATGGAATGCTTTATCGCCTGGCAACGTCCTGGCTCATTCTTTCTCCCCTACGGGGATGGTTCTACATGCCGCTTTGCTCCAGAGCTCTTCACGAAGGCTCACGAAGAGAAAGAACTCGTCTCACAGTGGGAAAGGCACGAGGTTTCTCATAGAAGCTTTTTCACGGCGAATCCTACGAAGTAATCAAAGAAGTTGCTGTTCCTTCGGACCAGTAAGCTCTTTAGCACCTTCTCTACTCTTTATGTATCAAAAAAAGCATTCCATAAATGGAATGCTTTATCGCCTGGCAACGTCCTACTCTCACAGGGGGAAGCCCCCAACTAC
>NZ_LFEL01000131.1:0-5012 GCF_001037965.1 Bacillus sp. LL01
CAAGCAATTATTGAACAGCACGCATCTGCTATTGAAGAAAGTGATTACTCAGTCCATGAGATTTTGACACTTGCTTCAATTATTGAACGAGAAGCGCAAACTTCAGAGGATCGTTATAAGATCTCAGGAGTCCTATATAATCGTCTCGATAAAGGGATGAGGCTTGAAGTGGATCCGACTGTCGCTTATGCGATTGGTGAGCATAGATACATGACTTCGTTCAATGACCTTAACGTTGAATCTCCTTACAATACTTATCGAAATGCAGGAATTCCAATTGGACCAATTGCCAATCCAGGGGAGGATTCAATTAAAGCGGCACTCGCTCCAGAAGATACAAATTACTTGTTCTTCTATGCACGCTATAACGGTGAAGTCATTTACAATGAAACGTACGAAGCACACAATAGAACACACCAACAGTATCGTCAAGAGTGGGTAGAAGCCGCACAAGACGAAGGTGAAGAAGAAACAGAGACAGAGTAGGACAAGCAGAGGGGGATGTGGCATATGCACACTCCCTCTCTTTCTACGTGAACGAAAGTGAGGGTTCAGGCAATGATTAAAGCTGAAGTAGAAGAATATTTAAAGTCACTCGTACCTACAAGAGAGCCACTTGTCTTGGAGATGGAGCATTATGCCAAAGAGCATAACGTACCGATTATGGATTTAGTAGGGATGGAGAGCCTACTCCAACAACTAAAGCTGATTCAACCAGCTCGTATTTTAGAAGTTGGAGCAGCTATTGGGTACTCGGCGATTCGGATGGCACAAGCTCTACCGAATACAACAATTGTGACAATCGAACGAGATGAACATCGATATCAAGAAGCATTGGTTAATATTCGCAAAAATGAGTTAACAGACCGAATTCAGGTACGATTTGGAGATGCACTCGATTTAGCCGAAAAACTTGAATCAGAGCCCCTTTTTGATGTATTATTTATTGATGCCGCAAAAGGGCAATATAAACGTTTTTTTGATTTATACGGAAAAATGGTTAAGCCAAATGGCGTCGTATTWTCAGATAATGTTTTATTTAGAGGTCTAGTGGCCGAAGATGAGATAGAGGAAAAAAGACTGAGATCGATTGCCAAGAAGCTACGCATATATAATGAGTGGTTAATGGAGCATCAAGAGTATGAAACGAGAATTTTACCTCTCGGCGATGGTCTTGCAGTAAGTATTAAGAAATGAAGTGGTAGGAAGGTGTGATCACATGAGTAATAAGCCAGAGTTGCTTGCTACACCAAAAGATGTAGCAGCTGCAGAGCGATTACTACATGCAGGAGTAGATGCGTTAATCATTGGCGAACAGCGATATGGTTTACGTCTTGCAGGTGAATTTACAAGAGCGGATGTTGAAGCTGTAACAGAGCTTGCACATGATGCGGGGAAGAAAGTATATGTGGCTATGAATGCTCTTCTACACAATGATACAGTAGGTGAGTTAGCTGACTACATTGCCTTTTTAAAAGAAGCAAAAGTTGATGCAATTGTCTTCGGTGATCCAGCTGTATTAATGACGGCTAGAGAAGTAGCACCAGAGATGAAATTACATTGGAATACTGAAACTACGGCAACCAACTGGTTCACAGCGAATTACTGGGGCCGTAAAGGTGCTAAACGTGCCGTACTTGCACGTGAGCTAAATATGGATTCGATCGTTGAGATCAAAGAGAATGCAGAAGTGGAAATTGAGGTTCAAGTTCATGGGATGACGTGTATGTTCCAATCAAAACGTACATTAATTGGTAACTACATGAAATTCCAAGGCAAAAACCTTGCTGTTGAGCGTACGGATCAATCGCGTAATATGGTTTTATTCGACGCAGAACGTGATGCGAAGTACCCAATTTTTGAAGATGAAAATGGTACACATATTATGAGTCCAAATGACATCTCGATTATTGATGAACTTGAAGAAATGATTGATGCAGGAGTCGATAGCTTCAAGATTGACGGGATCCTAAAGTCAACGGAATACATGGAGAAGGTTGTGGCGATTTATCGCGAAGCAATCGATTTATGTGTGGATGACCGTGATGCCTATGATGATAAGAAAGATGAATTTGTCGAACAAGTTGAAGCAGTTCAACCAGATAATCGCAAATTAGATACAGGATTTTTCTTTAAAGAAACGGTTTATTAAGGAGGGAATATGTGATGCAGACGATTGCAGAACAAACAAAAGAAGGCAAACGCATTATTGTCAAAAAGCCTGAACTTCTTGCACCAGCTGGTAGCTTAGAGAAGTTAAAAGTCGCTGTACATTACGGTGCGGATGCGGTCTATATCGGCGGACGTGAATTTGGGTTACGCTCGAATGCAGACAACTTCTCGATYGAAGAAATGCGTGAAGGTGTTCAATTTGCAAGTAAGTATGGAGCAAAAGTATATGTGACAACAAATATTTATGCTCATAACGAGAACATGGACGGTCTTGAAGAGTATTTACGTGACTTGCAAGATGTCGGCGTAACTGGAATTATTGTTGCTGACCCGTTAATCATTGAAACATGTAAACGAGTCGCGCCTAAAGTAGAAGTTCACTTAAGTACGCAGCAATCTCTATCAAACTGGCTAGCTGTGAAGTATTGGAAAGAAGAAGGTCTTCACCGTGTTGTATTAGCACGTGAGGTCAGTCTTGAGGAAATGCTTGAAATGAAGAAGAATGTTGATATTGAAATTGAAACATTCGTTCACGGTGCAATGTGTATTTCTTACTCTGGACGCTGTGTGTTAAGTAATCACATGACTGCTCGTGATTCAAACCGCGGTGGCTGTTGTCAGTCTTGCCGTTGGGAATACGATTTGTATGAGACAAATGAAAACGGCGAAAAAGCATTATTCAATCCAGATGATGCATCGTACACTATGAGTCCAAAAGATTTGAATCTTGTTCAAGCCATTCCAAAGCTTATTGAAGCAGGAATTGATAGCTTAAAGGTAGAAGGACGTATGAAGTCGATTCACTACGTGGCGACGGTAACGAGCGTTTATCGTAAAGTGATTGATGCTTATTGTGCAGATCCTGAAAACTTTGTAATTGATAAAGCTTGGATGGACGAGCTTGAAAAATGTGCAAATCGTGACTTTGCCCCACAATTCTTTGAAGGTAAGCCAACCTATGAAGAGCAAATGTATGGCATTCATCCAAAACGTACGAAGTTTGACTTTGCTGGTCTTGTGCTTGATTATGAGGCAGAGACGAGTATGGTGACATTGCAACAACGTAACCATTTTAAGCCTGGTGATGAGATTGAATTCTTTGGTCCAGAAATTGAAAACTTTGTACAAACGGTAGGAACGATCTGGAATGAAGACGGGGAAGAGTTAGATGCAGCTAGACATCCACTTGAGACGATTCGTTTTAAAGTAGAACGTCCAGTATACCCTCAGAATATGATGCGTAAAGAGGTACGATAAATGGTGAAGAAACCGATAATTATTGGGGTAGCAGGCGGAACAGGCTCTGGGAAGACCACTGTAGCAAAAGAAATTTTTCAGCAATTTAATGAGCAATCCATTGTGTTAATTGAACAAGATGCTTACTACAAGGATCAAAGTCATCTTGAGTTCGAAGAGCGTCTGCAAACAAACTACGATCACCCTTTTGCATTTGATAATGATTTGTTGCTTGAACACTTGCAAATGCTCGCTCGTGGTGTAGGCGTGAATAAGCCAATCTATGATTACAAAATTCACACGCGTTCTRAAGATGTGATCGTGATTGATCCAAAAGATGTCATCATCTTAGAAGGTATCTTAATTTTAGAAGATGAGCGTTTACGTAATATGATGGACATTAAGCTATTTGTTGATACCGATGCTGATATCCGTATCATTCGTCGTTTAGTTCGTGATATACAAGAGCGTGGTCGYTCAATTGAATCCGTCATTGATCAATACACAACTGTAGTAAGACCCATGCATCTTCAATTCATTGAACCAACGAAGCGTTATGCGGATGTAGTCATTCCCGAGGGTGGACAAAATCGTGTCGCAATTGATTTAATGGTGACAAAAATTCGCACAATTATTGAAGAAAAAGCCATTTTGTAATAGCATAAGGAAAGCGAGGTTTTTATACCTTGCTTCTTTTTCTACATATGTATAGAATTTCTTCTAGTAGATGGGAATACTATATACAACTGATATTGGATATATGACGAGGAGTGAAAGTCAATGGCAGAAGAAAAAAAGCATTATATGACCGAAGAGGGTAAGCGTAAATTAGAAGACGAATTAGAATTTCTAAAAACAGAGCGACGTAAAGAGGTCGTAGAACGTATAAAGATTGCACGTAGTTTTGGTGATTTATCGGAGAACTCCGAGTACGATTCTGCTAAAGAAGAGCAAGCATTCGTTGAAGGACGTATCATTCAGCTTGAGAAAATGATTCGTAATGCTGTTATGATTGAAGAAGAAGCTGGCTCATCTCATGTTGTATCACTAGGTAAGCGTGTAAAGTTTGTTGAGCTTCCTGATGGTGACGAAGAAGAGTATACAATTGTAGGTAGTGCAGAGAGTGATCCGGCAGAAGGTAAAATCTCGAACGACTCACCAATGGCTCAAAGCATCCTAGGCCGCTCAGTTGGAGATAAAGTAACCGTACAAACACCAGCTGGCGATATGTCGATTGAAATTTTAGAAATTAATTAAGATACACGAAAACCGTCACAGATGTGGCGGTTTTTTGTGTGAAAAGAAAAGAGGCTGAGACAAAAGAATTTTAACTTATGTGAATCCGAACATTACAGATACGACCTATGTATACCGCTCCTGAACTAAACTTCGCTTTTCGCGGGGAGCTAGTGAGCTTCCTCGGGCTTTGCCCTGTGGGATCTCACTCCTGCTCTAGTCCCCGCAGAAGTCTCCGTATAGTTCATCCGCTAGATTAGYGCTTCGTTCGTATCMTGAGTCAAACACTCTAATTATGTCTCAGCCTCCTCCAATAATATATTTAGCGTTCAAATGCCTCTTTTGCAAGCTGTATGATAGTCATATCG
>NZ_LFEL01000132.1:0-5012 GCF_001037965.1 Bacillus sp. LL01
TGATGATGATGCCACACATTCACATCAATTTATGCAAATTGAGGGTCTTTTTGTTGATAAAAATGTGCGCATGAGTGATTTAAAAGGGGTACTTGAAGCATTTGCTCAATCCTTCTTTGGTCGTGATCGTAGCATTCGTCTTCGTCCTAGCTTCTTCCCATTTACAGAACCTTCTGTAGAGGTTGATGTTTCATGTGGGATGTGTGGGGGAGAAGGGTGTCGCGTATGTAAGAACACAGGTTGGATAGAAGTTCTTGGAGCAGGGATGATTCATCCACGTGTACTTGAAATGAGTGGATTTGATCCGGCCATTTACAGTGGTTTTGCATTCGGAATGGGTGTAGAACGCCTTGCGATGCTTAAATATGATATTGATGATATTCGTCATTTCTATACAAATGACGTACGCTTTTTAGCGCAATTTAAACAGGTGTAAGGGGGAATAGACATGTTAGTATCTTATAAATGGTTACAAGATTACGTGAAAATAGATGACGTTACACCAAAAGAGATCGCAGAGAAAATGACTCGCGGTGGTATTGAAATTGACTTCGTACATGAGTTGAATCAAGGCATCAAAGGTGTAGTGGTAGGGTATGTTCTCTCTTGCAGTCAACATCCTAACGCTGATAAGTTAAATGTTTGTCAGGTGGATGTCGGAGAAGAAGAGCCAGTTCAAATTGTATGTGGCGCACGAAATATAGCAGCAGGCCAATATGTTGCTGTAGCTAAAGTAGGCGCAGTCCTTCCTGGTAACTTCAAAATTAAGAAAGCAAAGCTACGTGGCGAAGTATCCCAAGGGATGATTTGTTCGTTGCAAGAGCTCGGTATTGAGAGCAAGCTCGTTCACAAGGATTATGCAGAAGGTATTTATGTTTTTAGTGAAGATGTTGAAGTAGGTGCAGATGCACTGGCTATCTTAAATTTGGACGATACGGTTTTAGAACTAGACTTAACGCCAAATCGTTCAGACTGCTTAAATATGTTAGGTGTAGCTTATGAAGTGGCTGCATTATATAATCGTAACGTTGAACTACCAACGATTGAGCTAGATACAAATAAAGAACTAGCATCGGATTATATTAGCGTATCTGTAGAAGATGCTACTGATAATCCTTATTATGGTGCAACAATTATTAAAGATGTGAAAGTAGGTCCATCACCATTATGGTTGCAAAATCGTCTGATGGCAGCTGGCATTCGTCCAATTAGTAATGTGGTAGATGTGACGAACTACGTATTACTTGAATATGGTCAACCACTCCATGCTTTTGACTATGATCGTTTTGGTTCTAAAAAAGTTGTTGTACGCCGTGCAAATGATGGAGAGAAGATGGTGACACTTGATGATGCTGAGCGTTCACTAAATGCTGATCACCTTCTTATTACAAATGGAAAAGRGCCTATGGCAATTGCTGGTGTAATGGGTGGAGCGACTTCAGAAGTGAATCAAGAAACCTCTACCATTTTACTTGAAGCTGCTTACTTTAATCCTTCTACTGTAAGAAAAGCTTCCCGTGATCTTGGCTTACGTAGTGATTCAAGTGCTCGCTTTGAAAAAGGTGTAGATCCTGCTCGAGTAAAAGTAGCGGGTGAGCGTGCAGCTTCTCTTATTGCAGAGCTTGCAGGTGGTACGATTGTCTCAGGTGTGGTTTGTGCAGATGAACTAACTGTGGAAGAACAACAAGTGGCACTAGACTTAGAGCGTATGAACAACCGTCTTGGAACGACGATTCAAAAGACGAATGTGGAAGAGATTTTAAACCGTCTACAATTCTCATTTGAAGAAAATGGAGATCATCTTGTAGTGACTGCTCCAACTCGCAGACAAGACATTCAAATTGAAGAAGATTTGTTTGAAGAAATTGCTAGGCTGTATGGTTATGATGCTATTCCAACAACTTTACCTGAGGGGGCAACAACTCAAGGAGTGCTAACTCGTTATCAAGAAAAGCGTCGCCGTGTTCGTCGTTATTTAGAGAGTGCTGGACTCACTCAAACGATTACTTACTCTTTAACAAGCCCTAAGAAGGCTGAAGGGTTTGCAACGGATTATCCAATTGAAACGGCAGTTCGTTTAGCTATGCCGATGAGTGAAGATCGTAGTACGATGCGTACAAGCTTAATTCCTCACTTATTTGATGTTTTAACATACAATTTGAATCGTAAAAATAGCGACCTTCACCTTTACGAAGTAGGTTCAATTTTCACAAGCGAAGAAAAAGAATTAACAACACAACCAATAGAAAGAGAAATGGTTGCGGCAGCATTTACTGGAAAGTGGCAAGAACACCCATGGCAAGCAGAGAAAAAGCCTGTAGATTTCTTTGTGGTCAAAGGGATTGTAGWAGGTCTATTTGCTGAAATGGGTCTTAAAGATCAAGTTAAGTTCCAACAGGCTAAGCTTGAGAAGATGCACCCAGGTCGTACTGCGGTTGTAGTCCTTAATGATGAAGAGATTGGCTTTATTGGACAAGTACACCCAACAACAGAAAAGCAAGAAGATTTGCGAGAAACTTACGTGTTCCAGCTTGATTTAGAGAGTATTCTCACAGCAGATGTGGCACCTGTTGTCWATGAATCATTACCAAGGTTCCCTGCTATTCAAAGGGATATTGCCTTAGTGGTTGATAGAAGTATAGCAGCAGGAGAGGTTGAAGCGGTTATTCGTCAAACTGGTGGCAAATTGTTAAAAGCTGTTCATTTATTTGATTTATACCAAGGAGAGCATATGGAAGAAGGCAAGAAGTCATTAGCTTTCTCTTTAACGTATTTAGATCCAGAAAAAACATTAACAGATGAAGAAGTAACAAATGTTCATGAAAACGTACTTGAAGAATTAAAGAAACAAATTAGTGCCACACTTCGTGCGTAAATAATTTGGTTTGAAACCCCTGCCTAAGAGGAAACTATATGGTGGGGGTTTTATTTATTCTGCCAAGGTAGAGAGGGAGTRGCTTCACTGAAAAAGCGCTATGTACTAATCGCTATTTTATTGATTTTAGTAATTGTTACGTTATACGGAATATATCGTCCACTTCCAGAAGGAATTTCTTATGAAAGTGAATCTTACTATGTAGAAGATGTTGATTTCTTATATGACTTAACCTACCTAGACCTAGAAGAAGACGTTCTTCAAATAGAACAGCAAATATTCTCAGCTATTGAAGCTGCGATCGTAGAAGCAGAGGAATTTATTATATTTGATATGTTCTTATACAATGACTTCTATGATCCAGAGCTCGACYTTCCCCCGCTTAGTCAACATATGACCGATGTATTAATTAAGAAGAAAGAAACAAATCCTGATGTTGAGATGCTTGTTTTATCTGATGAAATTAATACAACCTATGGGTCTCATCGGTCTCAACACTTCGAACAATTAAAAGACGCTGGTATTGATGTAGTTGTTGTCGATGTGACAAAGTTACGTGATTCAAATCCTTTATATTCTGGAATTTGGCGTACGTTTATCCAGTGGTTTGGTCAATCAGGTAATGGTTGGTTACCAAATGCCTTTAGTCCAGAAGCGCCAGATGTCACGCTGCGTTCTTATTTGAAATTATTTAATGTGAAAGCGAATCACCGCAAAGTAGTGGCAACTGAACGAACAGCGATTGTGTCTTCTGCTAATCCACATGATGCTAGTGCTCATCATTCTAATATTGCGTTTCAGGTGAACGGACCAATTATTGATGAGCTGGTCTATACAGAGCATGCAGCGAGCGAGTTCTCTAACGGCCCCACTCTCACAAATGTGGAAGCTCTCCCTGTGGAAGAAGGGGATGTAGAGGTAAGGGTGCTGACCGAAGGAAGAATATATGAACGAACACTTGAGATGATTGATGAGACAGTATCTGGTGATGAACTATGGCTTGGTATGTTTTATTTATCAGATCGAAATATAATTAATTCCCTTATTGAAGCTGCTAATCGTGGAGCACAGATTCGTCTAATATTAGATCCTAATGAAAATGCTTTTGGCCAGGAGAAGGTAGGATTACCCAATCGACCTGTTGCAGCAGAACTGTTAGAAGAGGCACCTATTGAAGTGAGATGGTACGACACGATTGGTGAGCAATATCACCCTAAGCTCATCGCGAGAGTCAGTGAGGGTCACACCACTGTTATTGGTGGCTCTGCCAACTTTACAAGTCGTAACTTGCGTGATTATAATCTCGAAACGAATGTGTGGGTAGAAGCATCAAACGGTCACTCTTTCTCCCAGGACATCTCCTCCTATTTTGAGACAATATGGGCTAACGAAGAAGGTCACTATACTGTTCCTTACGAAGAGTATAGAGATGAGACAACATGGCTGACTAGGTTTTTATATCGATTACAGAAGTTGACAGGATTGACAACGTATTAATTTAGCGAAAATACTGACCACCACCGTTAGATAGGTGGTGGTTTTCATCGCGATTTTTCTTTTTTTTCCAACGGTTTGAACAGAAATATTTCCATCAACCGTGCTTCATGTTATGATTAACAAAGGATTTTGTCGGCTCTTAGTGTTTTAGAGCGAAGATTGTGGAGATAGGAGGCTTCTTTTGTGTCTAAGAAAAATCAAAAACAGCGGACAACTGTTTCAATCTATGGTCAAAATTATACGGTTGTCGGTCAAGAATCTCCGGCACATTTAAAAGAAGTGGCGCAAGAGGTTGACCAAAAAATGAGAGAAATAAAAAAGAGAAACCCTTATTTAGATACAACACGTCTAGCAGTGTTAACAGCTGTTAATATAGTGGATGAATATAAAAAGTTACAGTTGAAACTTGAACAAGACGTGACTAGCAACTCAGAAACAAACCGGACGACAGGAGACGAATAATATGTTAAGTTTGCTTTTACTTCTACTCTTATTTATGAGCTTCTTTATAGGACGTAGACGTGGATTTATATTGCAGTTGATTCATTTAGTAGGCTTTATCGTCGCATTATATGTGGCATATAAATATTATCAAGATGTTGCTACCTACATACAATTGTGGATTCCATATCCTCAATTC
>NZ_LFEL01000133.1:0-4956 GCF_001037965.1 Bacillus sp. LL01
TTGCTTCATCTACTGTAGAAGAAGGAGCTGAATAACCAAATACACCATGTTCAGCTTTCTCTTTTAATACGTCTATGACWGGCCTTGGCGCTTTAATATCCATATCAGCAACCCRAAGTGGTATGACATCTCGAGCTCCAAAGCGAGCCTCAGTCATATCCCATTTCATCGAGTCCGTTCCTAGTCGGTCTAATMCAAATTCTAATTCATTACTCAAAACAATCCTTCTCCTTCCGTTAAAACCAATCAAAAAGGTGCCTAAATAGACACCACTACCTACTATTCAATATAAATAGGCTTATTTCCTTTTCATTCTACAAAAACAATCATTATTATGAAATTTAAGGCGTAAGACCTACTTTATACTTCCTTACCTTTATTATCCTTTTCTTTTCACTTCATGACTCAAATTTCTTCCTGCTAATCCTTCGACAATATGACCGGCTGCCATTTGAGCCATTTTCATTCTCGTATCGATTGCCGCACTCCCTATATGAGGAAGCGCTGTTACGTTCGATAAACTCATAAGAGGATGATTAGCTGAGATCGGCTCTTGCTCAAACACATCTAAACCAGCAGCGTATATCTGTTGATTACTCAACGCATAATAAAGTGCCTCTTCATCAACATTTGTTCCACGAGAAGTATTAATAAAGATAGCCGTCTTTTTCATCTGATCGAATTGTTCACGACCTATCATTTTATTCGTTTCTGGCGTTGAGGGTGCAAGTAAAACGACATAATCAGATTTCTGAAGCAACTCATCCATTGATACATAAGTTGCGCCAAGAGTAGCCTCAGCCTCTTTCTTTCGAGAACGATTATGATAAAGGATGTTCATTGAAAAGCCTGCAGCTCTCTTTGCTACCGCTTCGCCAATACGCCCCATACCAATGATCCCAATCGTGGCACCRGAAACTTCTGGTCCCGTTAAATAAAAAGGTCCCCAGCTCTTCCATTCGTCCTTACGAATCACATCCATTGCCCCGACCAATCCTCTGCCGCAAGCAAGGATTAAAGCGAATGTTAAATCAGCGGTCGCATCCGTTAAAACTCCTGGAGTATGACCAACTTTAATCCCTCGTTTTCTAGCTTCTTCTATATCAATATTGTCATACCCTACCGCCATCGTGCTAACCACTTTTAAATTTGGGGCATGCTCGTACAATTCTACATTAATATTATCTGTTAAWTTAGTCAGCAGAGCATCCGCATCCTTTACTTCTTCTAATAAAAGGTCTCGTGGCATCACTTCATTCTCATGCTTCCACATCATTACCTCATGTTCTTCTCTTAACTGATGCAAAATAGAATCAGGTAATTTCCTCGTTACGACAACTTTCATTTTCATTTCCATTCCTTTCTCTCTCTAACCTATTTCTTTCGCCTTAACTTGACGAATTCCTTCACTAACGTACTACAGTACTAATTGTCACGTATTTGACAAGCCAGAAGCAAGGAATTGAACTTACATTTCTAGAAAGGAATATAGTGAGAAGTAATGATTGGAGGAATAACAATGAGTTGGTTTGATGATGTATATAAGGAGTACGAAAAAAAAGCCCAAGATGATCCTTTGCCTGGAAAAGGAAAACCGCTCCCACAAAGCTCCCTTACTGGTGATGTCTTAGACCGTACGATAAGAAATGCAAATTATCTTCCCCCATGGATCAAGCTGCAACACGAAATTCGTGATGAACTCAACCAATTATTAAAGGGAAAACCTAGTGCATATGAGGAAAACATTGAATTAATCAACAATAAAATTCGCAAATTCAACCTCTCATGTCCTCCCTCTTTTCAGAAGAGGCTTATTACTTCAGCCAACTTACCTAAGCAGTTGAAGCAATGGGAGTAAAGAAGAGTGTTGCTTGCCCTTAAGATATTTTTGGCTTTTTTATTACATGACGCCATTTAGCAGGCAATTCGTATGTTTCTAAATGTTCGTAGGTGAGAACCTTAATCGTCTCGGGTAGCACAGGAGATACCTCTAAAGTGACCCCGTCTTTTCCAACCGCAATATGCGGACCAATAACAGGTGTTACCTCAAGTGTGATGACAAAGTGAAAGGAGCGAAACCCCTCCATTCTCTCTATTTGTTTGAGTTCAATTTCATAAGGATACACGACAGGATTCTCTTTCAAAAAGTTAGAATAGTATTCGTTAATGGGGATTGCTACTGAGTCCAATACGAGCAACATCATAAGATCTTGAACTTTTAGCTCCGTCGAATCATATTCTAAACTTTGAGCTTCACCTAAGCTTGGAAAAGGAATCAGTATCACTGTAAGTAAAATAAGAATGGAGATTTTCTTTTTCATCTTTTTCTCCTTACTTCGTATTCATCTTACCTTTTCCTCTATTAAGGATAAACATCCATCAAAATACAAAAAAGAACTGTCTCCACATTAGGGTAAACTGTTCTTTTTGCTTGGCAACCTTAGAGTTAGTTTAATCATATCTCTACACTGAATCCCATTTTCATATATCTCTTCTGAATAATGTTTTATGAAAAAATCTTGTTCAATTCCCGTAACTCGAAATCCACATTTTTGGTATAAGGCTAGCTGATTAATACTGGAATTACCGGTACCGATTTCAATCCATTCATAGCCTGCTACCTTTGCATTTTTAATTGCGTCCCTAATCAAAGCCTTCCCTATCCCTTGTCCTTGAAAAGCTTCTAGTACAGATATGTTCATAATCTCCACCGTATTAGCTCTTCTTGCTAAAAGGACATACACTCCAATTATTTTCCMATCCTTTTCAGCGACATAGCATGTACCCTTTTGACAATATTCTTTTACTAATTCTAATGACGGGTCTGCCTCTAATAGTAAGTCGATTGGCAGTGGTGCAGTCTTTTCTAACAAATGTATATTCATCTAACTACCTCATTTTCTCTTCTTTCTCGCTTTTAAGTTTACCTTAAAATAAGACTAAACGATTCATTTCTTTCATCATAAAGAAAGAACAGCTCTAAAAAAGAACTGTTCTTTCTTTATTTATCTACGTCGTCATCTATTTTAATAATAACCACGGTTAGGGCTGCTATCAGAAGCTTGTCGGGCGTTAGCTCAAATCCAATTCTATTTATAACTTCGCTCACTCCAGCCTCTTCTCCATCAACCAATACTATTCCCTTGGTTARATCCTCTTGCAGCGTCAACGTTCGCTCTTTATGATCTGCATTTACAAACACATAGTACGTCCCTGTCCCATCAGTTGAAACGTTCTTATAGCCAATTATCAAATCATGTTCTTCTACTTCTGGTGCTTCGATTAATGTTACATGTTTATCAACCATTTCTTTTGAACCTAACCTAAACGCATTTGTCGATCTTCTTAACTGAATCAATCCAGCTGTAAATGCTCTTGTCATATGATGAATGGGACAGATTTCAGAACTCGTTACCTTACTCCAATCAAAGCTATTTATTCGATCAGATGAATTGTACGAATCGTGAATAAAGAATGGATACGTAAAAGGCTTACCTTCCTCATCTACCATGTAGGTTGATTTATACGGAGCGACTTCGGTTTGTTTTCGATATTGTTTAGTCCGTCCATATTCTTGACCAGCATGAAGAAAAGCAGTCCCTTGACTAGTAAGCACGAGCGCATTTCCTAAACGAATTCGTTTGTGAATTTCTTCTTGATGAAATTCAGGGTCTTTCTTAATCGATTGGGCAATGACATCATGAAGAGTTAAATTGTCATGCGCTTCAATATAAGGCACAACATCTCCCGGGCTGGTAGCAACAAAATTATGAGGTTGTGCTTTAATATTATCGAAGACTTGAGAAATACTTCTCGCTCCATTCGTCAAAAACCTTGGTTGACCTTCGCTGCCATAACCTGACTTTAACTCATTTCTAAACTCATCTGAAAACACGCCCACACTATCGGTATGCTGCATCCAGTCTTGATCAGCAGCCGTGACATGCTCTTCCCCCTCATCTCCTACAAAGGTTCGCCATCCTTCTCCTATCATCACAATATTAGGGTTGAATGCTTTTGCTTGATCAAATGCCAATTGGATACTCTGGCTATCATGGTCGCCCATCATGTCAAAACGGAACCCATCGACTTTGAATTCATTTACCCAGTATAAAATGGAATCAATTAATACCTTTCTTGCCATGAAATGAGTTGTTCCTAATCTCCCTCCGCCAAAGCTCGTACGCGGGGTACCATCTGAGTCCATAAAATGATAGTAATGGGAAACAAGGTTCTCGAAGATTTCTACTTGCGCGGTATGATTGTAGACAACATCCAAAATGACACCCATACCTCTTTTGTGAATTTCTTGAATGAGTATTTTTAACTCTTCGATTCTACGGCTTGCCGAATTAGGATTATCCGAATACATCCCACTAGGAGAGAAGTAATTATGCGGGTCATAACCCCAATTATAATTATTGCCCTGAGAAGAATACTCAAGTTCTCTCACTTGGTTCTCCCTCTCATTTCCTTTGTAGTAACTCATAATAGGCAAAAGTTGAATATGAGTCACACCTAATTCTTTTATATAATCAAGCTTGTTGACAAAAGCTGTATAGGTTCCAAATTGCGCAGATAACTCACCCTCAATTAACGGGTCAGATGTAAAATCTCTAACATGCACCTCATAGATAATTGCATCTTCTCGTTTTTCAAAACCATCAATCATCGCAAATTCCAGATCTGGCCCGATCATTGAAGGATTGACAATTGCAGCTTTCCCAACAGAATACCCCCCACTATGATCCCAAGCAGCCATTGATTTCGCATACGGATCTAGCCCTAATTTCTTTTGGCCGTTTGTTTCTATTACATAATGGTAGTAATAATTCGTAAGATCTTGGATGCCGGTGTTTTCTTCATTAAGAGTGATCTGCCATACGCCGTCTTTTCCTTGTTCCATTAGTAGATCATCTTTGACCACATTAAATTGATCCTCTTTATCATAAAGGA
>NZ_LFEL01000134.1:0-4945 GCF_001037965.1 Bacillus sp. LL01
CTTGTTACGATGAGTGTTGCCGTTTTAGAGTTATTAAAAGAAGCAAACATCTCACCTGATTATGTCGCAGGACATAGTTTAGGCGAATATAGCGCACTGGTTGCTGCTCGCGCTCTTTCTTTTGAGGATGCAGTTTATGCAGTTCGTAATCGTGGGTTGTTCATGGAAGAAGCTGTACCATTTGGAGAAGGAGCAATGGCTGCGGTACTTGGCATGACCGTAGAAGCATTAGAGGAAGTGTGCAAGGAAGTTCAATCACAAGGACATGTTGCAGAACTTGCAAACTTGAATTGTCCGGGGCAAATTGTTATCTCAGGTTCAAGTGAGGGGGTATCACTTGCTAGTGAGCTTGCTAAAGAAAAGGGAGCTAAACGTGTTATTCCTCTTCAAGTAAGTGGACCGTTTCATTCCTCATTAATGAAACCAGCTGCGGATAAATTAGCTGCGATCCTTGATGAGCTTACGATCTCAGATGCATCTATTCCAGTCATTGCCAATGTGACGGCAAAGGAGCAAACAAATGCCGATGAGATTAAAGTTAAATTAATAGAACAAGTCTATTCTCCAGTGAGATGGGAAGAGACAATTCGTACACTATTAGATCAAGGTGTCGATACATTTATCGAAGTTGGTTCAGGAAATGTGCTTACTGGACTAGTGAAAAAAGTAAATCGCCGCTCACAAGCGTTTGCGGTAAATGATCGTGAAAGCTTGCAGAAGGTGATTGAAAAACTAGAAGGAGTGACAGAATGATGCTACAAGGAAAAGTTGCCGTTGTAACCGGTGCTTCAAGAGGAATTGGAAAGGCTATCGCGCTTGAGCTTGCTCGTAACGGCGCTCATGTTGTTGTCAATTATGCAGGTAGTGTCGAACGTGCAGAGGGAGTTGTGGCCTCTTGTAAAGAACTTGGGGTAGATGCTCTAGCAATTCAAGCGGATGTTGCCAATTCAGAAAGTGTACAAGCGATGATCAAAGAGACGATTGAGGCTTTTGGTCGCGTTGATATTTTAGTGAATAACGCTGGTATCACACGTGATAACTTATTGATGAGAATGAAGGAAGAAGACTGGGATGTAGTCATTAATACGAACCTTAAAGGTGTATTTAATTGCTCTAAAGCCGTAACGCGTCAGATGATGAAGCAACGGTATGGTCGTATTATCAATGTGGCATCTGTTGTAGGGATTCTTGGGAATGCAGGCCAAGCAAATTACGTTGCTGCTAAAGCGGGTGTCATTGGTTTGACGAAAACGATGGCACGTGAGCTTGCTAATCGTAACATTTTAGTAAACGCAGTCGCTCCGGGCTTTATCACAACAGATATGACAGATGAATTAACGGATGAAATGAAAGCTCAGATGCTGGGACAAATCCCACTTGGTTCACTAGGTAAACCAGAACATGTTGCATCAGTTGTTCGTTTCTTAGCGACTGACGATGCCGCGTATATGACTGGTCAAACATWAAATGTCGATGGTGGAATGGTCATGCAGTAAAGGTAGAAGGATTTTACGGTATTGACATATCCACATGTTACCGTTAAAATTCATCTAGCTTTTAACAACTACTTGAGAGGGGGTGAACGTACATGGCAGATACATTATCACGTGTAACCGCGATCGTTGTTGATCGTTTAGGTGTGGAGGAAGCAGATGTAAAACCTGCAGCTTCTTTCAAAGATGATTTAGGGGCAGATTCATTAGATGTTGTTGAGCTTGTAATGGAGCTTGAAGATGAGTTTGATCTAGAAATTTCTGATGAAGAAGCAGAGAAAATTTCGACTGTTGCTGATGTCGTTGATTACATAAACAGCCGTCAGTAAGTGGTGAGGAGGGGCTGGGACATATCTAAGAGGTTTAACTCAGGATACGAACGAAGCGCTAAATGAGCGGATGACATATACGTAGACCTCCTGCGGGAGCAGAGGTGAGACCCCACAGTGCGTAGTACGAGGAGACTCACCAGCTTCCCGCGGAAAGCGAAGTATATTTCAGGAGCGGTCTACATAGATCGCATCAATAATGTTCGATTCTCCATAAGTTAAAATACTTTTGTCCCAGCCTCTTGCTTTACAAAAGCAGGCGAAGACCTGTATAAATAGTAAATTTTCAAAGTGTTGGAGGTCAACATGCCGCAATCTTCTAAGAACCATCGTAAACCGAGATCAAATTATTATGACCGTAGGCGCCATAATCGTCGCCTCACATTGACCGATGAACAAAAAAAACAGTTTGATGAATTACTCGAAACAATTGATTTGACTTTTGAAAACCATAAGTTATTAATCCAAGCATTTACTCATTCATCCTATGTGAATGAGCACCGTATCTACTCGTTTCAGGATAACGAGCGACTTGAATTTTTAGGAGACGCAGTTCTTGAACTGGCTGTTTCACAATTTCTATATAAAAAGTTTAGTTCAATGAGTGAAGGAGAAATGACGAAACTCCGTGCTTCAATCGTTTGTGAACCATCACTTGCTCGCTTTGCAGAAGACCTTGATTTTGGCAAATTGGTCTTGCTAGGCAAGGGTGAAGAGATGACAGGTGGTCGTGCAAGACCTGCACTTCTAGCGGACGTATTTGAATCATTTATTGGAGCTCTTTATCTAGATCAAGGAATTGAATCTGTTTATAAATTTTTGAGTCAAACGATGTATCCTAAAATTAACGATGGTGCTTTTTCTCATATGATGGATTTTAAAAGTCAATTGCAAGAATTTATTCAACGGGATAATCTTGGTCAAATCCAATATGTGATTGTTCAAGAAATAGGTCCTGCTCATAATCGTGAATTCGTTTCAGAGGTCCAGCTGAATGAACAGACATTAGGTGTGGGCTCTGGTCGGTCTAAAAAAGAAGCGGAGCAACATGCCGCACAACAAGCATTGGTTAAGTTAAGTAAGAAGTCTGATGCGTAAACAAAAAACGTACCAACTCCTAAGTGGGTTGGTACGTTTTTTGTATTTTAACGCTTTCTCATTTTACCAAGTTCTGAAACAATCGCATCAAGTTCACTTACAGAGAAGGAATCTTTTTTGATGATCATTTCATAAATATCTCKCAAGTCTTCGTATTGATCAGTATCAAAACTTTTTGCATTCAGGGCCCCTGCGTTTACTATTTGTAATTTACGCTTAATTTCTTCAATCATAAATTCAATATTATCACGGCTAGTCGTTGATAAGTCCATGMATACACCTCATCTGAAATAGTAGTCAATTCATATCGTATCACATGACTGAACATTTGTCCCACCGCGTTTGATCATTTGCCTGCAGGGTTAAGGATGTAGAAGAAACGACGGATGTATTCGTGTAGCTATTATGTTAAAATAGGAAAGTTGTTAAACTAGGTTAGGGGGAAGGATTATGTTCCTCAAACGACTAGAGGTCGTAGGATTTAAATCATTTGCAGAACAGATGAATATTGAATTTGTCCCAGGGGTTACAGCTGTTGTTGGCCCAAATGGGAGTGGGAAAAGTAACATTTCAGATGYGGTTCGATGGGTCTTAGGTGAACAATCTGCAAAATCGTTACGTGGGTCAAAAATGGAGGACATCATTTTTGCCGGAAGTGATTCACGTAAGCGTCTTAATTATGCAGAAGTATCGCTAATTCTAGACAATGAAGACCAGCATCTTTCGATTGATTATAGTGAAGTAAGTGTCACAAGACGAGTGTACCGTTCAGGTGAGAGTGAGTACTTGATTAATAAACAATCATGCAGACTAAAAGACATCATCGATCTATTTTTAGATTCTGGACTTGGTCGTGAAGCCTATTCCATTATCGGTCAAGGAAAAGTAGAGGAAATTTTAAGTAGTAAGGCAGAAGATCGTCGTGTGATCTTTGAAGAGGCTGCAGGGGTACTTAAATATAAGAAGCGAAAAGTTAAAGCTGAAAAAAGGTTGGACGAGACACAGGAGAATTTAATTCGGGTAGAAGATATTTTGCATGAGTTAAAAGCTCAAGTAGAACCTCTTCAAATTCAAGCCTCCATTGCAAGGGATTATTTAGAGAAAAAAGAAGAACTAAAAGAAGTTGAAATTGCATTAATGGTTCATGAAATTGAAGAGCTTAACCAAGAATGGAATGAAGAAAAAGACAAATTACAAGGTCTTCATAAAGAACATGAAAAAAGACATCATAAACTCATTGAAATGGAAAATGAGTTGCAGACGTTACGCACACGTTCAAAGCAATTGGACGAAGAATTGAACAAAGCTCAAGGAGAGTTACTTGAGGTTAGTGAAGAGCTTGAGAAGAATGAAGGAAAAAGAGAAGTATTAAAAGAACGTAAGAAAAATGCTTCTCAAAATAAAGAGCAATTAGAAAAATCGATCCAACGAGCTCGCGGGCAAAAAGAAACACTTGAATTAGAGTTGCAAGAAAAGCAAGTGAAAGTAAAGCAAGCTAAAGCAGGCGTTCAGGCTTTAAACGAACAAATTAAAACGAATGAAAAAAAGTTAAAACTAACTGAAGTCAATGTTGAAGAAGAGCTTGACCGTCTAAAGTCCGATTATATTGAAGTATTAAATGAACAAGCATCCATTCGAAATGAACGCAATTACCTACTAGAACAAAAGCGTCAACAATCGGTTAAGCAAACAAGACTAGTCGAAGAAAACGAAGATCTACTAACAAGTAGAGAACAAATGGCTAAAAAGCAAGAAGAAGCTCACAAAATCTTTTTAGAAAAAGAAGCAGAGCTTGAGAAAAATGTTGGACAATTTCGTAATTCTCAAACGAAATTAGAACAACTAAAAGCACGCTATCAAAAAAGAGAAGCAAAATTATATGAAGCCTATCAGCTTTTACAAAAAATGCAATCTCGGGCAGAAGTGCTAGAAGAAATGCAAGCAGATTTCTCCGGATTCTTTCATGGTGTAAAGGAAATCTTAAAAGCTAGAGATCATACGCTTGAAGGAATCGTCGGTGCTGTT
>NZ_LFEL01000135.1:0-4894 GCF_001037965.1 Bacillus sp. LL01
CTCAAAACTTAGAAGATGATGAGGCGGCTAACCTTGCTGCTTGGCTTTCAGAGCAATAAAATGATAAGATCTATTCTCTTATGAGAGTAGATCTTTTTTTTGTGAAAACGAGACCAATTTCTCATGTTTTTTACAATCACTCGATCTATTGAAATGAAAATGTAACATAAATGAACATGCACAAGTTTTAAATAATGGTATAATGGGTAAGCAAACCGACAGATTAGGTGAGCATTCTACAAAAAATACAGACTTCAAAAGGTCGTATTAAGTTGCTTATGAAAGCAGCGTTCGTAGGAATCATGAAGGTTAATAGACACCATGAGAGACTGAACGCAAGGAAGTGATAGTATTGATCGAAATGAAAGATGTTTGGAAGATGTATCCAAACAATGTTCATGCCATTAATGGAATTAATATAAAAATTGAAAAAGGTGAATTCGTTTATGTTGTAGGACCCAGCGGTGCTGGTAAGTCTACATTCATTAAAATGATGTACCGAGAAGAACGTCCAACAAAAGGTGATATACTTATTGATGAGACAAATCTTTCGAAGATAAAAGAGAGACATATTCCTCTTTTACGTCGTAGAATCGGGGTTGTTTTCCAAGACTTTAAGCTTCTTTCAAGTTTAACAGTCTATGAAAACGTGGCATTCGCCCTAGAAGTTATCGAGGAGAATCCTGCTGTTATTAAGCGGAAAGTCATGGATGTTCTTGATATCGTTCGTCTTAAAAATAAAGCAAGGGCCCTGCCGGATGAGTTATCTGGTGGTGAGCAGCAGCGTGTGGCGATTGCTCGAGCGATTGTCAACCGTCCAGATGTGATGATTGCAGATGAGCCTACAGGGAATCTTGATCCTGATACAGCATGGGAGATTATGGATATCTTAGAAGATATTAATCAGCGCGGTACGACTGTGGTGATGGCAACTCACAACAAAGACATTGTAAACACGCTCAAAAGACGAGTGATTGCAATTGAAAGTGGACGAGTCGTACGTGATCAGGCAAGGGGGGACTACGGTTATGAAATTTAGAACCCTCGGACGTCATGTAAAAGAAGGAACGAAGAACCTTGGTCGGAACGGCTGGATGACATTTGCATCGATTAGTGCTGTTACCGTTATGTTGTTTGTTGTAGGGGCGTTCTTACTCTTAAT
Source organism: Bacillus sp. LL01 (assembly GCF_001037965.1). NCBI lineage: Bacteria > Bacillati > Bacillota > Bacilli > Caryophanales > Bacillaceae > Bacillus > Bacillus sp. LL01. The sequence continues at coordinate 1,163 of NZ_LFEL01000135.1, forward strand.
CTTAAATGCTAATAGTTTTGCTGATAGTGTGGAAGATGATGTTGAGATCAGAGCCTATATTGAGCTTACCGCAACACCTGAACAGCAAGAAGAATTAAAAGAGGAAATAGAGGCCACTGCAAATGTTGAAGGTGTAACCTTTTTAAGTAAAGATGAAGGACTTGATCAGTTAATTGATAGTTTAAATGATGCTGGTGGAGCGTTCGAATCGATTCGTGAAGAGAATCCACTAAATGACGCGTTCGTCGTCAGAGCAACAAGTCCTCAATTAACAGAATCAGTAGCAAGTGAGGTTGAAGAGTTACCTTATGTCGAATCCGTCAACTATGGACAAGGATTTGTTGAGCGACTGTTCGCCTTTACAGAATTAGCTCGTACAATCGGGATTATCCTTATTGTTGGGATGATGTTTACGGCAATGTTCTTAATTGCCAACACGATTAAAATTACCATTATTGCTAGAAAACGAGAAATTCAAATTATGAAACTCGTAGGGGCAACAAATGGATTCATTCGCTGGCCATTTTTTGTAGAAGGAATGTTACTTGGAATCGTTGGTTCCTTAATACCGATCCTTGCTTTAGGATTTGGATATTCCTACCTCTACTCAAGATTTGGACAACAGTTTGAAACATTATTCTTTTCGTTGTTACCGCCATTCCCATACTTGTGGCAAATTGCTGCGCTCCTAATTGGAATTGGAGCCTTTATTGGTGTGTGGGGAAGCGTGATGTCAGTACGTAAATTCTTAAAAGTTTAGTAGAATATGAATGTAGATGAAATGGTAGCAGCGAGGGCTGCTACCTTACATATGAGGGGGAGCAAGGTCGAATGAGGAGAAGAATCGGATTAGTCGCAGYAGCTGCAATACTTACGTTTAGTTCATTTGGGTTCACTAGTACATCTGATGTAGCTCATGCTAATAGTGAACTTAAAAATCAAATCTCTGATGTTCAACGTGAACAACAACAAAACTCAGAAAAAGCAAACCAAACAGAAGCAGAGATCGCTGAAATTGAAAGTGAATTAGCAGAGGTTAATGCTGAAATGCAAGAGATTGATGAAAAGATGTCAGAAACGAATCAAAAGCTACGTGAAAAGCGTGCAGAGATTGAAGAGACTCGTGAGCATATTGAACAACTGCAAGAGGAGATTGTGATTTTAGAAGAGCGTATCGCTGAACGTGATGAGTTATTAAAGGATCGCGCTCGTTCTATGTACCAATCAGGTGGTTCGATTGATTACCTTGAAGTGATTCTTGGTTCAAAAGATTTTGGTGATTTTCTTGATCGTATCAGTGCATTGACGGTTATTGCTCAACAAGACCGCAGTATTTTAGAAGCACATATGGAAGATCACTTAGCTCTTGAAGATGCGAAAGAGCAAGTGGAAGAAGAGCTTGCTAATTTAGAGCAACAGTTAATCGAGCTTGAAGAGCTAAGTGCGCAACTAGAAGAACAACGTCAAGAAAAAGACCGTCTTCTTGGTCAACTTGAACAAAAAGAAGGCGAGCTCCATACGGATCTAGGAAACTTAGATAATGAAAATGAAATCTTAAAACAACAAGAAGCAGCACTACAGCAGCAACTTGCTGAATATGAAGCAGAGCAAGWACGTAAGCGTCAAGAAGAAGAAAAACGCAAGCAAGAGGAAGCGGCAGCAGCTGAAGCAGCTAAAAAATCAGCAGCAGCCCAACAAACAACATCTAGAAGTTCAGATTCAAGCTCTAACTCGAATTCTAGCTCTAACTCTAGTTCAAACTCAAACTCATCCAATTCAAGCTCAAATGCCAGCAGCAACACTCAACATAGTGCACCTGCTGTAACGAACTCTGGATTTATGCGTCCGGCAACGGGTACCATTACCTCAACTTACGGACCTCGTGCAACATTTGGTGGTCGTATGCACCACGGTATTGATATTGGTAAAAATGGGCGTACAGGTGATGTTCCGATTGTCTCAGTAGCAGACGGACAAGTTGTTCAGTCTTACTATTCTTCAAGTTATGGAAATACAGTATTAATCTCGCATATGGTTAATGGTAAGCAAATTACTACATTATATGCACACTTAGAGAACCGTGAAGTAAGTGCAGGTCAAAGTGTGTCAAAAGGTCAACGCCTAGGTATGATGGGTAACACTGGCCGTTCATTCGGACCACATTTACACTTTGAAGTACATGAAGGTGGCTGGAACGGAGCGAAATCAAACTCTGTTGACCCTATGAAATATATTCCACGTTAAGAATGGAATTTAAATACCAAAAGCACAACTTGTAAACTTACAAGTTGTGCTTTTTTTTGTGTGTATTACATCTAGTAATAAATGGAAGAGGTCTCAATTAAACGTTTGTTTAGACGGTTACTTCATAATAGTGTGTCAAGTGATCTGACATAAACGAAGATTTTACCCTCCTATGTTCGATAAAATGAAACTATATATGATCGAGAAGAATAGATGGTTTGCTTCAATATAGCTAAATAAAAATAGTTCAGGATCGGGAGGGTTTCAATGATGAGAAAGCAAAGGTTAGTGGTGATTGGAAACGGGATGGCAGGAATCAACTGCGTTCAAGAAATCTTAAATCATCAGCCTAATGCATTTGAGATAACAGTCTTTGGAAGTGAGCCCCATTATAATTACAATCGTATTCTCTTATCAACGGTTTTACAAGGGTCAACAAAGGTAGAAGATATTACGATAAATGATCGGTCTTGGTATGAGAAAAATAACATTACATTGTATACAGGTGAGACAGTCACATATATAGATTCAGATAACAAGATTCTACGTACGGATCAAAATAGAGAAGTATCATATGATAAAGCCATTGTGGCTACGGGCTCACATCCATTTGTTTTAGCACTACCGGGAAATGATAAAAAAAGAGTTATTAATTTTCGTACGATAGAAGATTGCGAGAAGATCATCGACATGTCTAAGCATCATAAAAAAGCAGTTGTTATTGGTGGGGGGTTATTAGGTTTAGAAGCAGCTAGAGGACTACTTCATTTAGGAATGGAGGTAGATGTTGTTCATCTTTCTAAACATATTATGGAAAGACAATTGGATCCAACAGCTTCAATCATGCTACAGCGGGAGCTTGAGAATCAAGGCGTGAACTTTCTGCTAGAAAAAGCATCGGCTGAAATAATCGGTGGGGATTCTGTTGAAGGCTTACGTTTTAAAGACGGAACAGAAGTAAAAGCTGAAGCAATCATCATGGCAGTAGGAGTAAGGCCAAATATTAAACTGATGAAGGGAAGTAGGATTGAAACAAATCGTGCTATTGTGGTCAATGATTACCTCCAAACAAATGTAGCTGATGTCTACGCGGTTGGCGAGTGTGCTGAGCATCGAGGGATTGTTTATGGCCTTGTTAAGCCTTTATATGAACAAGGCAGAGAATTAGCGAAGCATATTTGTGGTATCGATTCGCAAGGTTATCAAGGTTCTACTTTATCGACTCAGTTAAAAATTTCGGGAGTGGATGTATTTTCTGTWGGAGATTTCGTTGGAGATGAAACAACAAAAACCATTACTCATTACGACGAACAGGCAAATATTTATAAGAAACTAGTTTTAAAAGATGACAAAATTCTAGGGGCGGTCCTATACGGGGATGCAAAAGTCGGCAATCGTTTAGTTGATATGATCAACAAACAAAAAGTAATGACGGATGAGGAAAAAATGCTGCTATTGCAAACGAGTGATCGCAATAATTTGCAGGTA
>NZ_LFEL01000136.1:0-4886 GCF_001037965.1 Bacillus sp. LL01
GTTTTTAATAGGGGCTTTCATTCTCTTCAATGCGTTGTGCGCCGTTTCATCATCCTACACGATGCTACTTTCTTTTCGGATTTTGACAGCCATTGTGACTGGGGTTCTGATCTCCCTAGCCATGATAGTGGCAAGTGAAACCATGCCGGCAGCAAAGCGCGGACTTGCCATCTCATTCGTGTTCGGTGGCTTTACCCTTGCGAACGTCATCGGGGTGCCGATTGGAACTGTCGTTTCATCCTGGTTCGGCTGGAACTAGAAACGGGCAATTTGGCGACAAAATTCCGAACCAATCGACCCTCCTGCACCTGTTACTAGGATTGTTTTATTCGAAATATAATCAGCAATACCCTCAATATCAAGCTCAACTGGCTCACGGCCGAGAAGGTCTTCTACTTCGACATCACGGAATTGGTTGACTTCAACATCACCTGTAATCAGGTCTTCCATTTTTGGTAGCACCTGTGTTTTCACTTTTGTTTTTGTACATTGAGCAAAAATTTCGTTCATTGATTGACGTCCGAGTGAAGGAATAGCAATGATGATATGCTCGATGCTGTATTCATTGACTAGTTTTCCAATTTCTTTAATATTGCCTAATACAGGTAGATCAAGAATTTCTAAGTGACATTTATTCTTGTCGTCATCGATAAAGCCGATTGGATCAAGGTCTGACTCATTGCTATTACGTAGCTGACGGGCAACCATTGTGCCGGCACTGCCTGCGCCAATAATTAAGGTGCGTTTCCCACCTAATTTTGGTTTGATGTATGTATCTCGGTAGAGGCGCCATGAGAACCTTGAACCGCCGATGAGGAGAATATGCATCATCCAGGTGACGGCAAGTGTACGGAAGTAGATATCTTGGATGAGGATGAATTGGGCAACGGCTGTTAAGAGAACAGAGAAGGTCACGGCTTTGAATATACCTGTTAATTCTCCGATACTCGCATATTGCCAGACTCGCTTGTATAGCTTATACATATGAGCAAACAAATGATGACTAAGGAATAAGACGATCGAGCTGACGATGATGACGGTTGTAAATGGACTGCCTGTTGGTAGTAAGATAAAGTAACTTAAGAAAATAGACAAAATAACGATGAGTGAATCGACTAATACTAATGAAGCAATACGCTTTTTATAACTCATAGATTTGCCCCCTTTCAATTTTTAACAAATGCTTAAATGATTCATTTTAAAAACCTTAATTAGTGCCTCTTGCATACAAAAGACACTAGCTAAGGCTTTTAATAAAAGTTATTGGGGATATTCCCCACGAGGCATTTAACCCCTCCTCACACCATGCCATTGACAATTCAAGTCTAAGGCTGTCGCACAACCCACAGCATAGCCGAGTGCCTCCGTCGATATAGGCAAGGAGACATCGCCTGTCATTCATTTAAAAGATTCCTAGTAATTTTTTACGTTTAATCTGTTCAGGTGGCTCCACAATAACATGCTTATTTTCGACAATTAGTTGGGCGTTCTCTTGGAAGTAGAGTACCTTCTCTTCACCATGCGACCGTGCAATTTCTGCATACGATTCTCTTAGTCTAAATGGACGAGAATCGACATTATGAGCATCTGATGCTACAAAATGAGTTAGATTTGCTTCGATTAATTGGTTAGAGAACTGTTTAATCTTCTTGCCGAAATGTCCAGTTAGACTTGATGATGTGACTTGAGTGAGCACACCATTTTGCACAAAATCATAAAGCTTGTCCGGATTCTCTAGTAGTTTACTATTTCGTTCTGGGTGAACAATGACTGGCGTGTATCCGTTCATTTGTAACTGATAGAATAATTGGGCTGCGTATCGTGGTACATGATTAGAAGGAAATTCAATAAACAAATACATCTCGTGATCAGCAAGGGTGATTGTCGTTTTATTCACTAAGTCTTCTACTACTTCTCCGTAAAGCCTCACTTCTTGACCAGGTAGAATCTTCAAATCTATGTTTTCTTCTAATAATCTGTTATTTAGCTCAATCACAGTCTGGCGCACAATCGTTGCATCATTTGAATACGTCGGGTGCTGATGATGCGGTGTGGCAACTATCTGTGTAATACCTTCATCTAGTGCAAGTCTTGCCATTTCAATACTTTCTTCTATTGTTTTGGGGCCATCATCTAAGCCCGGTAATATGTGACAATGGAGATCAATCATTCTACACTCTCCTTTTTGGCCTATTTGTCTTACTAATAGGTCTTATTTATCTATTTTCTATCATTATTTAGCATCGAGGTAAAATAAAAAACAACATTTGYTGCTTACTAGCAAATGCTGCTTTTATTGTAAATACTTGTCTAATAGTAGCATAATTCAATTGAAAGAAAAAGTAGTTTATTTCTTTTGATCTACTCGTAATAATAGTAATAATTATCTCCAGGTTTTACTTCTTTTTTGTTTAGAACGACACCTAGTAGTTTAGCTTTTGCTTGAGAAAGTAAGTCTTTCGCTTTAAGTGCCATTTGGCGATCGGTCTTCCCACTACATACAACTAAGACTGTACCATCACATTTATTCGCTAGTAATTGTGAATCCGTTACGGCCATCACTGGTGGTGTATCGATAATAATCACTTCGTACTGCTCTTTTGTTTTTTCAAGAAGTAACTCCATTCCTTTTGAGTTTAATRGCTCAGCAGGGTTCGGAGGAATAGGTCCACAAGTTAAGATTTCTAGATTTTCTATTTTTGTTTGACTAACTGCTTCTTCTAGTGACACTTGACGAGTCAGGACATTCGYCAAGCCTTTCGTGTTCAATACCCCAAATGTGTAATGAGCAGTTGGCTTTCTCATATCTCCATCAATGAAAAGGACACGGTTGCCGTTTTGCGCCATCACAACTGCTAGGTTAGCAGATGTCGTTGACTTCCCTTCACCTGGGCTTGTAGATGTGACAACAATCGTGCGAATCGGCTCATCAACGGCAGCAAACTCAATATTCGTACGAATCGTCCGGTATTGTTCTGAGATGGGAGACTTTCTATTTGTATGAGTAATCAAGCCTCGTTTGTTGTTTTCTTTCACTTGCTTGTTTGGTCGTGCCACAGTTGTCACTCCTTAGCTTGATTTCTTCAAATCACGTTTAATTTCTTTATCCATATCAGGAATCGCACCAAGGATCGGTAACTCTAATAGCGATTCAATGTCTTCTTCACTCTTAATCGTTGTGTCTAAGAATTCTAATAAGAAGGCAATCCCTACAGCCGTCATTAACCCTACTACAAAAGCAATCGCCATATTTAATGTAGGATTTGGTTTGATTGGTGAAGGACTATCCGATACTTGAGCTGAAGATAGAATACTGACATTATCAACGCTCATAATTTCAACAATCTCACGTTGGAACACAGTCGCAATCGTATTGGCAATTTGTGCAGCTACTTCCGGACGCTCATGTTCCACTCGAATATTCATAACTTGTGAGTTATTTTCACTTGATACAGATATTTTATTGTTTAAATCACTAAAACTCTCAGTAAGATTCGCTTCTGCAATGACTTTATCAAGGATGGTTGGACTTTTAATAATAACGGTATAGGTATTGATCAGTTCTACATTCGTTCGAATATCAGTTTGAGAAAATGATTGGTCTTGCTGCGTTTGGTTCACTAGAATTTGAGTTGAACTTTGGTAAATTGGTGTCAGGACTAAATAACTAACAAGACCTGCGAGAACAACGGCAATAATCGGTATTACTATAAGAAGCATTAGGCGTCTTCGCAAGGTGTTGTAAATATCTTTTAMACTTATTGTTTCTTCCATTCTTCGTAGAAACCCCCTAAAATCAGTTAAAATGCAACATAAGAGATTATATCATAATTTGTCAAAGATTTACGGTTTTTTTCGAAAACTATTGTGTTTTTTACAATTAGTTTACTCATATTAAAAGTTTCTACCAATTTAAAAGTTCTATTTGCCTATTACCAGATAGGAGATTATAATGACCTTAAGTAATTTACCAATAGATGTTATTTTTCAATAGAAAGCGAGAGTATATTAATGAAGAAATCGTTAAAAATTATCGGTATTATATTAGGGATTTTATTTCTCTCTGTGGTTGGTTATGGAGCGTATCTATACTTCTCCGTCACGAGTACAGCCAACGAAATTCATGAGCCTTTAGAACGAGATTCGGACAAGTCAGATAAACGAACAGAAAAAGTTAACWTAGATAATCAAGACCCACTATCGATCTTAATTGCAGGGGTTGACTCAACAGGAGAAGCGCATTCAGGAAGATCAGATACGATTATTGTTTTAACAGTTAATCCTAAAGAAGAGTCGATTAAGATGCTGAGTATCCCTCGTGATACACGTACTGAATTAATCRGACGTGGCACGACGGAAAAAATTAACCATGCTTATGCTTGGGGCGGAATTAAAATGACGGTTGATACCGTTGAGAATTTCTTAGATGTTCCGATTGATCACTATGTGAGTGTTAATATGGAAGGTTTTACTTCAATTGTTGATGCTCTAGGTGGAGTTACAGTTGATAATGAATTTGCTTTCTCTCAAAGTGGTCACCAGTTTAATGAAGGGGAGAATGTTTTAAACGGGGAACAAGCCCTAGCTTACTCACGAATGAGAAAAGCTGATTCGCGCGGTGACTTCGGTCGTAATGATCGTCAACGTGAAATTGTTGAAGCTGTGATTCAAGAAGCTGCGCAAGTTTCTTCTATTACAAGAGCAGGCGATATGCTAGATGCTGTTGGAAAGTCTGTACGTACAGACCTTTCATTAAATGATATGTGGAGCGTAYAATCGAACTATAAAGAAGCGCGTCATTCAATCGAGCAATTAGCACTTACTGGACCAAGTGAGCGTATTGATGGATTGAGTTATGTAATTATCTCAGAGGAAGATCGTTTGGC
>NZ_LFEL01000137.1:0-4877 GCF_001037965.1 Bacillus sp. LL01
TGGGACTCTAGCTGAAGAAGAAGCTCAAAAGCTCATCGACATGGATGAGGTGACACAACTTGCAGTAGAGCGTGCTGAACAATTAGGTATTATCTTTATTGATGAGATTGATAAAGTAGCAGGTAAATCTTCAGGACAATCTGCTGATGTTTCAAGAGAAGGCGTTCAAAGAGATATTTTACCGATTGTGGAAGGCTCGACTATTGTAACAAAATACGGAGCGGTTAAAACAGACCATATCCTTTTCATAGGTGCAGGTGCCTTTCATATTGCAAAGCCCTCTGATTTAATTCCAGAATTACAAGGACGTTTTCCGATTCGTGTAGAGCTTAAGAACTTAACAGTAGATGATTTTGTGAGAATCTTAGTAGAGCCTAATAATGCGTTATTAAAACAATATTCAGCTCTTTTACAAACAGAAGGTATAAAAGTTACATTTACTGACGATGCTGTTCGTAAGATTGCGACAATTGCTACAGAGGTCAATCAAGATACTGAAAACATTGGTGCAAGAAGACTTCATACCATGCTTGAGAAACTTTTAGAAGATCTCTCATATGAAGCAGCGGATATTACGCTAGAAGAAATAGTGATTACACCTGAATACGTTGAAGAAAAATTAGCAACAATTGCGAAAAATCGCGACTTAAGCCAGTATATTTTATAGGATTCCTAGGAGGAGATTTGATATGAATTTATTATCAAGAACAAGAAAAATCAATGAAATGTTACAAAAATCTGGAGGACAACACGTAAACTTTAAGGATATGGCTGAAACATTACGTGATGCAATCAGTGCAAATATATTCGTAGTAAGCCGTCGAGGTAAGCTACTAGGATTTGCTATTAAACAAGAGATTGAAAATGAGCGTATGAAAAAAATGTTAGAAGATCGCCAGTTCCCTGAAGAGTATACAGGTGGTTTATCGAAAGTAGAAGAAACGTCTCCAAACTTAGATATTAATAGTGAGTACACAGCATTCCCTGTAGAGAACAAAGACTTGTTCCAACATGGATTAACAACGATTGTGCCGATCTTAGGTGGGGGCCAACGCTTAGGTACATTAGTACTTGCTCGTTTAAATGATTCATTTAGCGATGATGATTTGATTTTAGCTGAATACGGTGCAACTGTAGTAGGAATGGAAATCCTYCATGAAAAGACGCAAGAAATTGAAGGAGAGGCACGTAGTAAAGCGGTTGTTCAAATGGCGATTAGTTCACTATCATACAGTGAATTAGAAGCAGTTGAGCATATCTTCCAAGAACTTGATGGTAAAGAAGGCTTACTTGTAGCTAGTAAAATTGCCGACCGTGTAGGAATTACTCGTTCAGTCATTGTAAATGCTCTTCGTAAATTAKAGAGTGCAGGGGTAATCGAGTCTCGTTCTCTTGGTATGAAAGGTACGTATATCAAAGTATTAAACGATAAATTTTTAATGGAACTTGAGAAGATCAAAACTAAGTAATAAATTAATGTATAGTCTAAAAAAGACCACTTTTAAGTGGTCTTTTTTTGTGAGCATATGTACCTATAAGAGGAAACTCTCATTTATCTGTTAAAATATTGTAAAAAAATTAGGTCGAAAAAATTATTAATGAATTTATAATAAGAGATACTCCGGTGTTTCTGAGACTAAAGTATGTCAAAAGCAGTGGTTCTTTATTATCTAATCTAAAATCCTCACAAACTTCATTAGACATTTGGGGACATATTGATTACAATTTTCGTWGTGAGTTTTGTGTGAAAATATGTATAAAATTGTTTGTATAGAATGAATTTAATTGAAATATAAGGAATTATGTCGAAAGGTGTGGCGAGATTGAATTTATTTTCTAACTCAACCTTTAATGTTTTAGAAAGAGGTTTGGATGGTTCTCAAATGCGTCAGCATGCGATTTCTCAAAATGTAGCAAATGCTGGAACACCTAATTACAAAGCTAAAACGGTTAGTTTTAAACATACATTAAATGAAGCTATTGGAAATAAGTTACAGGYAACGAAAACAAATAGTAAACATGTCGAATTTAGTTCTAATAGACCAGGACCTACTGTACAAGTGAATCAAAACACTACATATAACCATAATGGGAACAATGTCGATATTGACTTGGAAATGGCCGAATTAGCAAAAAATCAAATTTATTACAATGCATTAATTGATCGGATGAATGGAAGGTTTCAAAGTTTACAAACGGTTATTAGAGGAGGTAACTAATCTTGACGATTTTTGGTGGTTTTAATACGAGTTCCTCTGCATTAACAACGCAACGTCTCCGAATGGACGTGATTTCATCTAATATGGCAAATGCTGAAACAACTCGTGCCCAGCAAGTCAATGGAGAGTGGGTACCTTATAGAAGAAAAATGGTCGTTGTTGAACCAAATCAGAAAACACCATTCTCTTCCTCTTTACATACAGCTATGGGGCAAAAAGGAGAGATTGGATCTGGCGTGAAGGCATCAGCAATTGTAGAGGATCAAAATCCTTTCAAGCTTGTCTACGATCCTAGTCATCCAGATGCAAACGTAGAAGGATATGTGGAATTACCAAATGTAGACCCTTTACGTGAAATGGTTGACTTGACGACTGCGACAAGATCATATGAGGCAAATGTCACGACGTTAAACGCTACGAAAAATATGCTGATGAAAGCACTTGAAATAGGAAGATAGGTGGGAAGTTAGATGGATATTAACAGGGTGTCATCACCTTTTATGCTGCAAAATCAGCTAGGGCTAGTCAGTCAAATGAACCTTACCCCTGCACAAGCTGGAGCAACATTTAAAAAAGCTTTAACAGAAGCTGTTCAAAATGTAAATGAACTTCAAAACGTTTCTGCTTTAAAAACAGAGCAATTAGCGCGAGGGGAAATTACTAATTTACATGATGTAATGATTACGGGGCAAAAAGCGTCTGTAGCATTACAAGCTACGGTGGAAGTTCGAAATAAAGTGATTGAATCTTATCAAGAAATTATGAGAATGCAAGTCTAATTGTTCTAAGAACATAATCGTGCATGAAGTAATAGGCTTTGTAGGTTGTAGGAGGGCGCATGAACGAGAAATTTGTACTTTATAAGCAGAAAGTAACAGAATATTGGAGCGGTCGTACGAGCAAGCAGAAGAATATCATCTTAATCTCGCTAGTCGCCGCTGCTCTATTACTTGTTTTTATCTTATTTTTAGGAAATAGAACGAATAACGTCCCTCTTTACAGTAATTTAACCCTACAAGAAACTGGGCAAATTAAAGAAACGTTAGATGCTAGAGGGATTCCTGCTGAAATTTCAGACAACGGAACGACTATTTTAGTTCCTGAAGCTCAAGTAGATAGTCTTAAAGTAGACTTAGCAGCAGAAGGTATACCTAGAAGTGGAAGTATTGATTATAGTTTCTTCCAAGATCAAATGGGCTTTGGTATGACGGATAATGAATTTTCTGTTATGGAAAGAGGTTTGATGCAAACTGAACTAGCGGATTTGATCCGTAATATCAATGGTGTAAATCATGCTAATGTCATGATTACCTTACCAGAGGAAAGTGTGTGGCTAAATACAACTCAAGAGGCTGCAACTGCCTCTGTTATTGTTGATTTAGCGCCTGGATACCAACTAGATCAAAACCAAGTGAAGGCACTTTATCACTTAGTATCAAAAAGTGTTCCAAACCTTCCTATAGAGAATATCGTCATAATGAACCAAATGTTTGAGGATTATTTTTACGATAATGATGGAAATCAAACWACAACSTTATCAGCATTTGAACAGCAAAGGTCGATCCAACGTGAAATTGAGAGAGATCTAACCAGAAATTTACAAAGAATGCTAGGTACCGTCGTTGGTCAAGATAAGGTGTTAGTGTCAGTAACGACTGATATTGATTTCACTCAAGAAAATCGACAAGAAACATTGGTAGAGCCTGTTGATACTGAAAACATTGAAGGTATTGCAGTAAGTATTGAACGAATCACCGAAACGTACACCGGTGAAGGCACACCGCCAGGCGGGGTAGAAGGTACTGGCGAAGGCATTCCCAACTTCCCTGGTGCWGTCGGTCAAGGTGATTCAGAATATGAACGAACAGAAGATCGAATTAACAACGAAGTGAATCGAATTAATCGAGACATCGTAGAAAGCCCATATAAAATCAGAGACTTAGGAATTCAGGTAATGGTAGAACCTCCAGAAGGAATGGACGTCTTACCACAAGAGAGATTAGATGATATCCAACAAATTCTAGGAACGGTTGTACGGACGAGTATTTCAGGTGTATATGCTGATGAGTTAACAGAAGCAGGAATTAATGAAAAGATTTTTGTCTCGTCCCAACCATTTGAAGGAAAAGCCGAAATCGGTGAGCAAACACAAACGATCATACCTGTATGGATGTACGTTGCTGCAGGATTTTTAGTCGTTATCATTCTATTATTACTCGTTTTATTAGCTAGAAAGCGAAAACGTGAAGTAGAGGAAGAAGAGTACGTGAACGAACAAACAGCGGCCGTCGTACCAGACCTTCCTAATGAGGATATGAGCGAGAAGGCAACAAAACGCAAACAATTAGAGAAAATGGCAAAAGAAAAACCAGATGAATTTTCAAAACTTCTTCGTACATGGTTATCTGAGGATTAGGAGGGAAGACTTTTGGCACAGTCAACTAAAAAAGGGTTAACAGGTAAGCAAAAAGCAGCAATCCTCCTGATCTCACTTGGGCCAGATGTATCTGCACAAGTGTATAAGCATTTGTCTGAGGAGGAAATTGAACAATTAACGCTTGAAATTGCGAATGTTCGTAAAGTGGATAGCGAAATGAAAGAAGATATATTAGAGCAATTTCATTCATTAGTTTTAGCTCAAGATTATATTGCTCAGGG
>NZ_LFEL01000138.1:0-4858 GCF_001037965.1 Bacillus sp. LL01
GGGAAATCCTACAGGGTTAAACCCGGAACTAGGCGAGGGAGAAACTCTACGTGAGCAAGAAGAAAATCAACCACGCTACTTATCGCATATTCTTGAACATAACTATTTAGTTGAAAATGAAAATGGTAATTTTGAGCTTGGTGGGATCGTCATTGGCTTATCGATGAATAGTGTCTATAACTTCAGAGTGGAAGATGATCAAGGACGCTATTATCTTTATGAAACACCGATTAATCAAGAGGACATGGAACGTGAAGGACAACGAATAGCTGATATTATTGTCCAGAGGCTTCGTGATTCAACAAGGGAAGGAGGGGTCTTTAACAATATCCCAATAACAGTGGCGATGTTTAAAGAACAGCCAAGGCAATCGGCGATTCCAGGCAATTACATCATGCAAGCAACAGCCCCTCCTGGTGAAGGGCTTGAACGTTGGCAACGAATGAATGAACGGTATTACTTATTTCCATCTAGTTCTGCAAATGAAGATGTAAGCAACGATGCGGCTCAATTCCAACAAGTGAAAGATGATATTCAAAGCTTCTTCGATACATTTGTCGGTGTGGTTGGGCGTGGCTATTATATTGATAACCAACTACAAGAGTTAACGATTGAAGTACCCCTGCGTTATCAAGGTAAAGCAGAGATCGTGGCTTTAACACAGTACGCTGCAGATGTCATTAGCCAGCGAATTAATGATCAAAATATAAAAGTTAATTTGTATATAACGTCTGTTGCTGGAAAACAGGAAAGTATGGTCATACGTAATCCAGGCGAAGAACCATTCATACACGTGTTTGAATAAGACTCCTAATCGGGGTCTTTTTTTCTATATATGAATGGTTTATCCATAATTTTTCTGTTGAATATCATATTGAATTCGTTTTCTTTGATAAAGTGTGGCAAAAAGATGTGAACAATGAAAAAAAGTGTTTATTAATATCTGATATCATGAWATATTTATCTCGTTTGGTGGAGGTTGTACACAGAGATAAGAAGTCTGATGTCTTACCAGCGCCAAGCCTGTAAGATAGCGCTTACAAAAAGTTGGACAAGTGATAGTGAATTGGGTATGATCGAGTCTAAGGTCATAGCTTGATGAGCCTATTAATGTGTCATACTAATTTGAGGTGCTCTCATGCAAACATATTTATAAGGGGGAAATAAAATGAAGAAGTGGTTACGTACGTTAACACTGTCTGTTGCTGCCGCTGTTGCTCTTACTGCTTGTGGTTCGGGGGATGATACTGCTGAAACGCCTGCTGGTGAAGGTGAAGATGCTCCATCTGAGGATGCTGTTGAAGCTGGTGATTTTAAAGTAGCAATGGTTACCGATGTTGGGGGAATTGATGATAAATCGTTTAACCAATCAGCTTGGGAAGGGTTAACTGCATTTGGTGAAGAGGCTGGTCTAGAAGAGGGAACAGGATATCGTTACCTTCAATCTGCTACAATGGATGACTTTGAACCAAATCTACGTAGTTTAGTTCGTGAAGATTCTGACCTTGTTTGGGGTATTGGTTTCTTAATGGAAGAWGCTGTACGTACGATTGCTGAGCAAGTTGAAGAGGCACAAATTGCGATCGTCGATACTGTTGTATTAGATGCAGACGAAAACACGTATGATAATATTGCAAACGTTACATTTAAAGAGCACGAAGGTTCTTTCCTAGTTGGTGTAGCTGYTGGTCTTCACAMTGAAGGCGATAAAGTTGGTTTCATTGGTGGGGTAGAAAGTGGTCTAATTAAGAAATTTGAAAATGGATTTAAAGCTGGCGTTAAAGCCGTTAACCCAGATGCTGAAATCCTAGTACAATATGCAGAGAGCTTCAATGATGCATCAATTGGTTCTCAAATCGCTAACACAATGTACAGCCAAGGCGCTGATATAATTTATCATGCTGCTGGTGGAACTGGTAACGGATTATTCACAGAAGCAATCAACCGTGCACGTAACGGTGAAGCTGTATGGGCTATCGGTGTAGACCGTGACCAACATGATGAAGGTGCATATGGTGATGAGTCAGTTACACTTACTTCAATGGTAAAACGTGTAGATACTGCTGTAGCAATCGTTTCTGAGCAAACAATGAATGGCGAATTTCCAGGTGGAGAAATTCTTGAGTATGGTCTTGAAGAAGATGCTGTAGGTATTGCTCCTACTACAGATAACCTATCTGAGGAAGCGTTATCTGCTGTTGAAGATTACAAAGCTCAAATTCAATCAGGTGACATTAGCGTACCATCAACTGATGATGAGTACGATGAGTACCTTGAAGGTTTAGAATAACCAATAAAATAGTACACAAGCAAAGGCTAGTATCGCGCTAGCCTTTGTTTTACCTTAAAGAGGTAACTGGTATGAAATGACAATCTCTTAGTACGAAGGGACAATGACGGATTGCTGTTTGCACAATCCATCATTGCCTCTTTTTTGGCTAAAACAGTTCTCAAAGAAATAGCGGTCAACGTACCTTCACTTAAATTGTAAGGAGTGAATTAGATGAGTTATGTGATTGAAATGAATAGCATCCGTAAAGAATTCCCTGGCATTGTAGCCAATGACAATATTACACTCCAGCTTAAAAAAGGTGAGATTCATGCTTTACTAGGTGAGAATGGAGCTGGGAAATCAACATTAATGAACGTGTTATTTGGGTTGTATCAACCTGAACGAGGCGAGATCCGAGTCCGAGGTGAAAAAGTAGAAATTACAGATCCGAATATTGCTAATCGTTTAGGTATCGGAATGGTACATCAACACTTTATGCTTGTTGACAAATTTACGGTTACTGAAAACATCGTAATGGGAAATGAGCCTACAAAATTTGGTGTAGTAAACATTAAAAAAGCAGCAAAAGAAGTAGAAGCCATTTCTAAAAGATATGGTTTATCTGTTGATCCTTATGCAAAGATCGAAAACATTYCAGTTGGGATGCAGCAGCGTGTAGAAATACTAAAAACGCTCTACCGTGGAGCAGATATTTTGATCTTTGATGAACCGACGGCAGTTTTAACCCCTCAAGAGATTCAAGAACTAATTGGAATTATGAAAACGTTAGTGGCTGAAGGGAAGTCAATTATTCTTATTACCCACAAATTAAAGGAGATTATGTCTGTTTGTGACCGTTGTACGGTTATCCGTCGTGGTAAGGGAATTGGAACGGTTGATGTCAATGAAACAGACCAGGACAAGCTTGCAGCGATGATGGTTGGACGCGAAGTGAACTTTAATGTGGAGAAAACACCAGCTATACCAAAAGAAACTGTACTGGCTGTATCGGATTTAACAGTAAAAGATTCGCGTGGAGTAGACGCAGTTAAAGCCCTTAACTTAGACATTAAAGCAGGAGAGATTTTAGGTCTTGCAGGAGTAGATGGGAATGGACAATCTGAGTTTATTGAGGCAATTACGGGCCTTCGTAAAGCAGACAAAGGATCGATTAAAYTAAATAACAAAGAATTAGTTGGTCTAAAGCCACGTAAAGTCACCGAGTCCGGAATCGGTCACATTCCCGAGGATCGTCATAAGCATGGTCTAGTATTAGACTTTTCAATTGGTGAGAATATTGTATTGCAGACCTATTATCAACAACCCTATTCAAAGAATACCGTATTAAATTATCCTAACATCTTTAAGAAGGCTAAAGATTTAATTGAGGACTATGATGTGCGGACACCTTCAGAACACACGCCAGCTCGTGCACTCTCTGGTGGTAACCAACAAAAGGCAATCATTGCTCGTGAAGTTGATCGCTCACCAGACTTTTTGATTGCTGCGCAACCAACACGCGGGCTAGATGTTGGGGCAATCGAATCGATTCATAAACGTCTGATCTCAGAACGTGATAAAGGTCGTGCGGTTTTATTAATGTCGCTTGAATTAGATGAAGTTTTAAATGTTAGTGATCGAATTGCTGTTATGTATGAAGGTCAAATCGTGGACATCGTTGATGCGGATAAAACAAATGAGAAAGAGCTCGGGTTACTTATGGCTGGAGGAAAGAAAGAGAAAGCAGGTGAACCGAAGTGATGGCAAAATTACTTCCTAAAGGAAGACTATTATCTTGGTCAATTCCCCTAATTGCGGTTTTTCTAGGTATCTTTATTGGGGCGATTATCATGTTAGTCAGTGGATACAATCCAATTACGGGTTATTCAGCACTTATTAGAGGGATTTTTAGCGACTCCTATTATCTCGGTGAAACCGTTCGTATGATGACACCGCTAATCCTAGCCGGGTTAGCAGTTGCATTTGCTTTTCGTACAGGCTTATTAAACATCGGAGTTGAAGGGCAATTAATCGTAGGATGGTTAGCTTCAGTATATGTGGGAATTACGTTTGATTTACCAGCCGTTCTGCATTTACCAATGGCTATTTTAGCAGGTGCTCTTGCTGGTGCGTTATGGGGATTCATACCAGGCTTATTAAAAGCTAAATTCCAAGTACATGAAGTTATTGTAACGATTATGATGAACTATATTGCACTATATACAGCTAATGCTATCATTCGTTCTTATTTACTTGTTCCTGGGGAAAGAACAGGATCTATCAATCAGTCGGCTTCACTTTCTTCACCTCTTTTGCAATCATTAACGGATTATTCACGATTACACTGGGGATTTGTTGTAGCGGTCTTAGCGTGTGTGATTATGTGGTTTATTTTATGGAGAACGACAAAAGGGTACGAGCTTCGTGCAGTTGGTCTTAACCAACATGCATCCCAATATGCGGGCATGAATGTCCAACGTAACATTATATTATCGATGTTAATAAGTGGTGGTTTTGCCGGTGTTGCAGGTGCTATGGAGGGACTTGGAACTTACGGATATATGAGTATTTTATCTGGGTTCTCTG
>NZ_LFEL01000139.1:0-4831 GCF_001037965.1 Bacillus sp. LL01
GTACACATTTCGTACAATGACCTCTAAATCCTCTAATTCTTTCATTCGTTCAGTTAATATGCGAYCACTCATATCTGGTATTTGGAATTTAATTTCTTTGAACCTTTTTGGGCCATCAAGTAATACTCGAATAATTAAACCCGTCCATTTCTTGCCTAATAATTCTGCAGCATGCTCATATTTTGGGCACATCCTACTGTAGTCCATATTATTCACCTCATTAGGTTTAGTTTACCATAAATTAAAGGTATAGATAAGAAAGGAGACAAGAGAAGCCTAATTGATTGACAATTTAAAAAATATAATTAATATATATATTATAGTTACTATAAAAAAGTTAGTATAAGGAGTGTTCAATTCATGGCAAAGGTTCTCGTGCCGTATTACAGTGCATATGGTCATATTTATGAAATGGCAAAGGCAATCGCAAAAGGTGCAGAAGAGGTTGAAGGGACCGAGGTGAAGCTTGTTAAAATTCCAGAGTTTGATGTAGTGAAAGAAGCAATGTCTAGCCAAGATGCTTATGTAGAAGCGCAAGATAATCAAGATGACGTAGCGGAGGCAACTCATGATGATTTGCGTTGGGCTGATGGAATAGCTTGGGGAATCCCTACTAGGTACGGCTCTATGCCTGCTCAAATGAAACAGTTTCTCGATTCTGCAGGAGGCTTGTGGGCGAACGGAGAACTAGAAGGTAAAGCTACCTCCATATTTACTAGTACAGGTTCTGTGCATGGCGGTCAAGAAACAACTATTATTACCTCGCTTATTCCCATGCTCCATTTCGGTATGATTTTTGTTGGCCTCCCTTACGGAGAGAACCCTGAGCAACTAACAACAGATGGGATTGGCGGAAGTCCATATGGTGCATCAACTATTTCAGGACCAGATGGATCAGCTGCTCCAGATGAAAGAGACTTTGTGATGGCTAAGCGACTAGGTGCACGATTAGCAAAAGTTGCTCATAAATTAAATCAATAACAAAACCGAGTTAAAGCATGCAGGATGAACAATCCTTCATGCTTTATTTTTGAATTCAGTACCATTTGTTGGGCTCTCTTCGTATACTAATAGTAAGAAGTAACCACAAACTTCAAAGGGTTGTTTGAAACTTGAGTCATAAGGATGTGAGCTTATGTTCAAACAAATTGTCGTAGCAGCAGATGGATCTGAGCACTCAATGAAAGCTGTAGAAAAGACAATTGAATTAGCAAAAGACAGAGATACTAAAGTATTT
Source organism: Bacillus sp. LL01 (assembly GCF_001037965.1). NCBI lineage: Bacteria > Bacillati > Bacillota > Bacilli > Caryophanales > Bacillaceae > Bacillus > Bacillus sp. LL01. The sequence goes on from NZ_LFEL01000139.1 coordinate 1,238, forward strand.
GTAGTGTATGTAGTAGATGGTTCAACCTCTAAAGCCGATGTGCTCGATAGTTGGGATTCATTAGGGATTTCGGAGAAGCGTAATAAGAGGTTAGCTGCTATTGAACAACAAGCTAAGGGGGAAAACATTAATTATGAAGTGAAAATCATTCGTGGAGAGCCTGCATATGCGATTGTTCAATTTGCTCACTCAATTGAAGCTGACTTAATTGTAATTGGAAGTCGAGGATTAAATCAGCTTCAACAATTGGTTTTAGGTAGCGTTAGTCATAAGGTAATGAAAAGAGCAACTTGCCCTGTATTAATAATGAGATAGCGAATAAACCTTGCCAAATGGTAAGGTTTTTTTGTGAGAAGGCTAGGCGTTCTCATTGAATTAAAAAAGTTGTAAGAAATGATTGACCTTTTTGAATCTTCTGTTATATAATAATAAAAAATAAATGAAGTTGTATTAAAACAGAAAGGGTGTTATGGATGAGCAGAAAAGAGCGCGAGAATATGATCCAATTTCTTACTACAGTTGAGGGAATGCATGAGAGAAAATTAATGTTGATGACCGATGCAGATATTGAGCATATATATACACGAGTATATAGCATGCATGAACGTAATTAATAAAACCTCTCCATCGACTGATCAGTCGATGGAGAGGTTTTATTTTTGAAGTCCTAGAGTAATGTTCAAAATATTTTCAGGTAAATAGAGATAGAAATAAGGTATACTACCTAAAGAATGCTCTTGAAGGGTGGATATAATGAAATTTTCAAATAAAACCTTATTTATCATCATTACCTCTATTACGGCATTATATGGAATACTTTATTGGGTGATTGGGCATATTCTTACCACTTAATCAGTCTAATCTCTCTATTAGCATGTACGCATATAATAGACATTTTACGACAACCATTTCGACTTTCACTTTCTAATTCGATTTATTTCCCCGGCAATTTGTCGAAAAAAAAGCAGTCTCTTTTAAAAGAGACTGCTTTTTTGATTATAAATGTTGAAGTTGGGCTAAAAAAGCAGTCGCAATGCCAAAGTAGATCATTAATGAGAAGATATCATTAATCGTTGTAATAAGTGGGCCTGATGCTACAGCTGGGTCAACGCCGAAGCGATATAGCATAAGCGGAATAATCGTTCCTGCTAATGTTCCAACGATTAATGTAATTAATAAAGAAACACCGACAACTAGCCCTAATGTGAAGCTTCCAATCCACACTGTCGCGACAATAAGGATAAGAATTCCACATGTGATTCCGATAATGATCCCGACCCTAAGTTCACGTAAGACTAACCTAATAACAGTTTTTTGATCAACATCACTTGTAACGATTCCTCGCACAACAACGGCTAATGATTGAGTACCTGTATTACCAGTCATCCCAGCTATCATAGGCATGAAGAAAATGAGTGCTACAACTTGATCAAGGGTTTCTTCAAAACCACTAATAATACTTCCGGATAGTAAACCAATAAATAATAACAAAATAAGCCATGGAAGGCGTCTAAAAGAAGCTGTAGTTGCTTTGGTATTAAAGTCAATGTCTTTACCGGAAGCAGAGAGTTTCTCGATATCTTCATTCGCTTCACGTATGACGATATCAATCGCATCATCTACCGTGATAATACCTAGAAGAATATTCTTTTCATCTACAACAGGAACGGCAATAAAGTCATAGCGTTCAATTGTTTGGGCTACTTCTTCTTGGTCAGCATCTACAAGAACAGATACCACTCGGTTAAACATAATATCTTCAATCTTTTCTTCGCCATCTGCTATTAATAAGTCACGGTAGGATACGACCCCTACTAATTTCTTTTCTTCGTTTATTACATATAAATAATAGATATTCTCTGAAAAGCTGGCATATTCTTTAAGTTTATTAACTGCTTGCTTTACCGTCTGGTTAGCGTTAATCCAGACAAATTGGTTAGTCATTAATCCCCCGGCAGTTTCAGCAGGGTAGCTCATCAGTGATCGAATCTTTTGAGAATCTTCTTTTCTCATAACGTCTAAAAATTCTTGGATCTTCTCGGTTGATAATTCATTAAGTAAGTCAGCGAGATCATCATTATCCATTAAATTCATAACTTTTGATGATCGTTCAATGCCTAGTTTGTGCAGAATTTCAATTTGCATTTCATAATCTAATTCCTGGATTAAATCAGCAATTTGATCAGAAGTTAAGAAAGTTAGAAATTTATGATGATGCTTTTCTGGAAGTCCTCGATACAGCTGGGCAACATCATATGGATGTAGTTCTTCTAATAACTGTTGGAGAGCTGATCGTTTTGCCTCTTTGATATATTTAATAACAAGTACAAGTAGTTGGTCTTCAGTCATATTTGCAACCAATGCGCACACCTCGCTTCTCTCATTTATATACTTTACAAAAAAAGAATGATGATGTAAAACCCTTGATGATAAATAATCCTTATTACATTCCCTATACGGTAAAAGGTCAAACAGCCTTAAAGAATTTTAAATATACAAAATACATTGAAAGTATATAGATTTTTCATTGTATTTACATTGACGCTATGAAATAAGCTGTGATATGATTCACTTAGATTGAAATTCATTCTCAAAGAAGAGGTTGAGGGGGAAGTACATAATGGGTTTTATCCACCTTCAAGATTTAACAAAGACGTACAATAAAGCCGAAAGTCCGGCCGTTAATCATATTGATCTTTCGATTGAAAAAGGTGAAATTATCACCCTGCTTGGTCCAAGCGGTTGTGGTAAGACGACTACGTTAAGAATGATTGCTGGTTTTGAGCAGCCTTCAAGTGGTTCAATTAGAATTGATGATCAAGTTGTGTACGACCACCGTTCWTATCTTCCTCCAGAGAAAAGAGGAATCGGAATGGTGTTTCAAGACTATGCACTTTTTCCTCACTTAACAATAGAAAAGAATGTAACGTTTGGTTTAAATAAATGGGGTACCCTTAATAAGAAGAAGCGTGCAAAGGAAGTTCTTGAACTAGTTGGTTTAGCCGACTACGCAAAGCGTTTTCCAAATGAACTTTCTGGTGGTCAACAACAACGTGTTGCTCTAGCTCGTGCATTAGCACCAAGGCCGCATGTCGTATTAATGGATGAGCCTTTTAGTAATTTGGATGCAGGGCTTCGTGAGAGAATGCGCTATGATGTAACGGCTATTTTGCGTAAAGCTAATACAACGGCGATTATTGTCACGCATGATCAAAAAGATGCCTTTGCTGTTTCTGATCGAGTTGTTGTAATGAATCAAGGTGTGATTCAACAAATTGCATCCCCTCGTGATATGTACCGGTGTCCGAAAAACTGCTTTGTAGCACAATTTGTAGGGAAAACAAACCTTCTTTCAGGCACGCTCTGTGAAGATCTTAAGCATGTTGAGACACATATCGGACGGGTGTGTTTACCATCTGAATCTGATCAAGTTTTAGAGGATGTGCGCATTTCTATTAGACCTGAGGGTTGCCGCTTAGTAGAGGATGGCCGTTACACGGGTCGAGTAGAACGTGTGACTTATAGTGGTGAATACCAGGAGCTTGAAGTGAGACTGGGTGATGAGCATGTAACTAATGAACCAATGATCGTCTA
>NZ_LFEL01000014.1:0-19863 GCF_001037965.1 Bacillus sp. LL01
ATCGAGAATGTTACTTGAGGGTTTCTTTTTACTGCCGTCGCAATCAGGGAGGCCGCTAATTCTATAGACTGTTCAAAGGTTCTGCTGGATGCTTTATTGACATAGGGATCAAACAAAATAACTGCTCCGTCATTACGAAACGTCTCAAACTCTTTAGTCATTAATTCTGCTGTTCTAGCGGACTGTTTCCAGTTAATACTCGCTAACCGATCACCAGGAGCAWAACTACGCACCCCAGCAAGGGACCGTTCTTCATCTATTGATTGATCAGGTCTTATCCCTTCTTCAATTTGACTAGTAAGAAGACCAGGCAGCTTATCTAGCAACTTGAATCTTGGATAAACAAGAAAGGTAGAATTAGAATCTACTTTGTATTTCTTTTCAAAAATTCCAAATAAGTCACCAAATGAAAACTGCGTAGTAGATAGCTGATGTTCTCCTCTTCTCAATTGATTAATCTTGTATTTAAACCGAAGCTTATTTGTAAAAGAAAAGAAAAAAAGTGCTCGTTGATGCGAAGATGTGCCAATGCTTCTCGGAACCACGTCATACACCCTCACATAAAAAAAAGGCTGATAACGTTTCTTGTGTACTATGACTTCTACTTCAATCGATTCTCCAGATTGAAGCGTGGTTGCCGATAGTTTCCTCTTGACTTTATATCCTCTTAACGTAAACATAGCAACTACTAAGGTGAGAGCGATAATAGTTAACACACTATAAAATAGGAACCAGCTAACAAATCCCCCTTGAAACATCGCATAAGCATACGTACCCGCCACGACTACAACAAGGATTAGAAACTTAACTGCGGTTCCTACCAGCTTTAATGCTTGTCCTATCACAATGTTGCCACCTTATCACCCATTATCGGCACACGCACTTGACTTAGGACTTCTTTTATAATTGACCTAACGTCCATATTAGACATTTTTGCTTCTGAGCTTAAAATGATTCGATGTGACATCGTCCACTCTGCTAGATGTTTAACATCATCCGGAATCACGTAGTCTCTTCCTTTCAAAAGAGCATACGCTTGTGTAGCTTTCATTAAAGAAATTGATCCACGAGGGCTAACTCCAAGTTCTACAGCACCATGTTTTCTAGTAGCTTGAACGAGATTAATAATATACCCTTTTACTTGATCATCAACCATGATCGTCGCAACTTTCTTTTGGATATCTAACACCTCTTCGATCGACATAACGGATTGAATTCCATCTACAGGATGGCCATACTCAACACGCCTTAATACTTCAAGTTCTTCTTCTGCACTCGGATACCCTAATTGAATTTTCAGTAAAAAGCGATCAAGTTGAGCTTCTGGCAGTGGATAAGTCCCCGCATATTCTACTGGGTTTTGGGTAGCCATCACAAAGAAAGGCATTGGTAATTGGAGGGTATCGCCGTCTACGGTCACACTTCCTTCTTCTAGCGATTCAAGTAGAGCTGCCTGTGTTTTAGGGGATGTACGGTTAATTTCATCTGCTAGCACTACATTTGCCATAATCGGGCCTGGTCTAAATTCGAAAGCTTGCGTTTGCTGATTATATATAGATACACCTGTAACGTCAGACGGAAGAAGATCTGGCGTGAATTGAATTCGTTTAAAATCTGCTCCTAATGACCTGGCAATAGCTTTAACCATCACAGTCTTACCTACTCCTGGTACGTCCTCTAGTAATACATGGCCCCCGGCAAATAAGGCAACTAGACTCAGTTCAATCTCTTTTCGTTTACCTACAACTACACGTTCTATATTAGCGATCATTCCATCTATTTTATCGACTATTTCTTGCATGCAACTTCCTCCATTCGTTCATTTTCTCTCAGTATCTTTTTCACGTTTCCATCATATCATCTATAGGTCTAAAAGTACGTTACATTTGCTTTACCAAATTGACCCGTTTTATAGACTAATTAATGAATAAACCAAAAAAAGAAAGAGCTTTACTAAAGCTCTTTCTCCAAAAAGTATTAATAATAATACGGGTAAGGATAATATGGATAATATGGATAATATGGGTAATACGGGGAGGGATAAGGAGCATAGCCATACGGTTGATACAAGGCACTTCCTAGTAATCCACCTAATACCCCACCAACAAAAGCTCCGCCACCCCATCCTGGTCTACCGCCCCAACCAGGTCTGCCTCCCCATCCTGGGCGTCCACCCATCGGTCTTCTCATATCTTGAAATTGGTTTGAATTCACACTTGTTTCCTCCCTATTTATCAATAGCTTTAAGCCTTATTTAATTGCAAAAGGCTTTTAACTAATTCAGAAATGGTATCACTTTACGATATGCAGCACTACCTGGGTAAGTGACGAGGGACCAATAGGAAAATAGTGGTTTTTATGAGAATGAAAACAAAGTATGATAAAGGTAGGGAGGCGATATCATGGAAATTAGACCTGCAGCAGAACAAGATGCTACGTTATTAATCAACCTAATGAAGAAGCTCGATCAATCAAAAATGATGTTATTTGAACCTGGCGAACGTAAAGAGAGTATCGAACCGATTAAGTCAATGATTAATCATCTCTCTACTCAAGAGAATGCTATGCTTTTCGTCGCTGAAATGGACGGACTATTAGTAGCCTATTTAACCGTTCAAGGAGGAACAGTTAAACGAATCAAACATCGCGCATACATTACAATTGGTGTAGATGAAGAGTACCGTGGGAACGGCATTGCCACATCCTTATTTGACTCTTTATTCAAATGGGCACCAAACTACGGGATCAGCAGATTAGAACTAACTGTTATAAAGCACAACAAACCTGCTTTTGATCTTTACCGAAAAATGGGGTTCACACTTGAAGCTTGAAGGTGAAAAGGTTCACTCTCTCATGATCGAGGATAAACCCGTCAATGAATACTATTTATATAAGCTGATCTAATGTTAAACAAACGTTTAATTAACTTTTTTACTCCGTCCTCCCCATCACTTTTTGTATAATATCATCCACTCATCAACGGTGACGGACGCTACTTTCTCAGACTGGATTTCTACTTGAAAGTAATCATGAACTCTTTTAGATGCTTGAAGGATATACTGATGAACTCCGTTAACTTGAGCAGAACTCGTAGTTGTTCTCTCCACCCAACCAGGAAATCGGTACGTTTTCTTTTTTTTGAGACTGCGTACCTCTTCCATCTCCTCTCCCTTTAAGTAGGACTCCCATCTGGATACAGGTAAGCATGCAACATGGCTCTCATCCCTCATTTTTTCAAATGTATTCATAAACGTTGCTAACTCTCGGTCTTCTGGAACAACATTATCAATCATAAGAAATAGTCCACCAGGCTTTAATACTCGAGCAGCTTCAGAAATAAAATCTTTAGGCGTCGGAAAGTGGTGAGGGGCAATACGACAAGTGACCACATCAAATGTCCTGTCAAGAAAAGGTAATTTTTCTGCATCGGCAATAACAAATTTTATATTTTCAAAAGACTTTTTCAGATGTGTCGAAGTGTTCTCAAGCATTGCTTTTGTTAAATCGGTTCCAAACACTTCGTTTACATGAAGAGCAAGCGCTTTAGCTACATGTCCTCCCCCTTAGCATGGGATTTACTTGAGACATACTTAGAAGTATTTGCCCCAAATTGCTTCATTACTTTTTCTTTTTCTTCATTCATATTATCGCTCCCTTTCCTTCTATTTGTCCTATTACAAATCATTCATCAAAAAGTTCTTATTTCCTCTTAATACAGTTAAAGCCCCTGCTATTTCAATTAAAATAGCAGGGGCTATTAAAAGGAAATTACCCAAATTGTGCATAGTGGAGACGACTGTAAATACCATTAGACTCAATCAGGTCTTGATGTCGCCCTTGTTCTGCAATTCCGTCTTTGGTTACTACTAGGATTCGATCAGCATTTTTTATCGTAGCAAGGCGATGGGCTATTACTAGCGTAGTTCTACCTTTTGAGAGTTCCGCTAATGAAGCTTGAATTGCTCTTTCAGTTTCTGTATCAAGAGCAGATGTGGCTTCATCTAGAATTAAAATAGGGGGGTTCTTTAAAAACATCCGGGCTATAGCTAGTCTTTGCTTTTGTCCACCTGATAGTTTAACCCCTCGCTCACCAATGATTGTATCTAATCCATTAGGTTGCGTTCGTACAAATTCATCAAGCTGGGCTTTTTTTGCTGCATTTAGGATTTCATCAYCTGTTGCATTTAATTTTCCATAAGATATATTTTCACGGATAGATCCAGAGAATAAAAAAACATCTTGTTGCACAATACCAATTTGACTGCGCAATGATTCTAGCGTTATCTCTCTTGTATCAATCCCATCAATGCATATACTTCCTTTATCTAGCTCATAAAAACGTGGAAGTAAACTGCAAAGAGTTGTTTTTCCAGCACCTGATGGCCCAACAAAAGCAACTGTTTCTCCCGAACGAATGGATAAGTCTATCTGATTCAGCACCCTTTCCATTCCTTCATACCTAAAAGAAACACCTTTGTAATCAATATCACCTTTTAGACTATAATGCATTGCATTTGGAGCATCTGAAATATCTGGTTCGGTGTCTAATATTTCAACGTACCTCTTAAACCCAGCAATCCCTTTTGGATAACTTTCTATAACAGCATTTATTTTCTGAATTGGTCCAATTAAAACATTCGATAATAAAATGAAGGCTACGAATTCACCGTATGTAAGACTTCCATTTATAACAAACCATGTTCCAAATGCGAGGGTAAATAATGTTACTAATCGCATAAGCACATAGTTAGCTGTAATATTTTGCGCCATAATCTTGTATGAAGATAATTTTGTTTTACGATAGTTAGCATTATTTTCAGCAAATTGACGTTGTTCAAATTTTTCATTGGCAAACGCTTGTACCACCCGTATTCCACCGATACTATCTTCAACTCGAGCATTAATGTCTGCTACATCATTAAACATTCTGCGGAAGGTATGAATCATTTTTTTGTTAAAATGTATAGCTAAAGCCATAAGTAAAGGTATAACTAGAAAAGAAAGAATAGCCAGTTTCCAATTTATCGTGAGCATAATGATAAACGCACCCGTTAAAGTCATGAGTGCCACAAAAATATCTTCAGGACCATGATGAGCGACTTCCCCAATCTCTTCAAGATCCTTTGTTAATCTTGAAATGGAATGGCCAGTCTTATTGTTGTCATAGTACCCGAACGATAGCTTTTGCATATGTTCAAAAAGCTTTCCTCGCATATCTGTTTCAATATTAATTCCAAGCATATGTCCCCAATAGGTAACAACAAAATGCAGACCTGTATTTAATAAATAAATTGCTAATAGACCTACACATGCCCATAAAATAATTGTCCAATTCCCTTCAGGAAGCAAACGATCTATAACCTGGTTTACCGCCAAAGGAAATGCAAGTTCTAGCAAGCCTACAAGAACGGCACACGAAAAATCTAATATAAACAACCATTTATATGGCTTGTAATAGGAAAAAAACCGTTTCAACACCTTTTTTCACATCTCCCTAAATCAAAAACAAATAAAAGGAACTTCCTAATGCATTCTTTAAGATCTGTTTTCGAACCTAATTGATAATGATAATCAATTATAGTTGAGATTGAGAAATGTTGCAATAGCCTAATATAAAAAAAGCATAAGGAATACCTAATGCTAAACCAAATTACAGTTGCATCTTCATCGTTTCAACAAAGATCGTAATATACTCTTCATATCTAAAATCTAATGCTATATGTGCTCCTCGGTGCGTTTCTTCTTCCTCCTCCGCCGAAAGCGGTCTGAAGTCTGCTACGCTTAAGCCCTTTACACTCTCATTATCTACAACGGTCACCTCTCGCTGAACAAAATCAAATAACTCAGGATTTGTAAGAGCTACGAGTGTTACCACATCATGAAATGGAGCCCCGTCTATTCCTGGTACTAGTTCCGCGTAAGCATCCGCATAGTAATCAAAAATTGGTCGTATTAATGGTGTAAAAGCATTGTATTCTTGATCTGTAATCGACGAGATAACATCTTCTGTTAACACCGCATAATTGGTCACATTTAATGGAACAATCGTTAAATTCTCTGCACGGGTCGATACAACATTAGCAGCAATTGGATCCCCGTAGAAATTAGCTTCAGCAAGAGGAGTTACATTTCCAGGCACAAGAAAGGCTCCGCCCATTACATAATAAGCTTTTATTTTATCCATCACGTCCTCACCTAAAATAAAAGCAGAGGCTAAAGAAGTTTGCCTGCCAACATCTACAATAACAAGCTCTCCTTCATACTCATCAATAATCTTGAACACACGTGAAAAGTTCTCTAGAGTTCCACTAATAGTATCAGGAGGCCTGATCGGCCCCAATCCTTCTTCTCCATGAATTTCAGGATAATACACAGCAGGTTCCCCGGATAAAGGAAACGAAGCAGCGCCTATTAAAGGAATATCCGTCCTACCTGCTAATTCAAGTAAATAAGCTGCATTATTTGTAGCCTGTTCTTTATCAACATTTCCATAACTTGAAACTATCCCTACTATATCAATATTAGAATGTAATAAAGCAAACATAATCGCAACTGAATCATCGATGCCTGGGTCACAAAATAAAAGTACTTTCTCCATGTGATCACCTCTTCTACATATATATTCACTTGGAGGCTTTTCAGTCCGAGAAAAGATGGATCGCTCTACTGCAAAAAGAGAACAAGCCTAATGGCGTGTTCTCTTCATAGTCATTTTCGTAATAAACTTAAATCAAATTCCGGAACAAGTCCCTCCGCCCCAGCTCGTCCAAGTAAACTAGCGACAGCTGCCATTCCACCTTCCCCAAGATCAGCAGTAAATGAGTTAACATACAGATCAATATGGGATTTTGCGACCTCTGGAGAAAGTTCTTGAGCGTGTTGCATCACATAATCGACTGAAGCTTCTGGATTTGCCCAAGCATATTCTACCGAGGCTCTTATCCAACTTGTGATTTCTTCCTTATTTAGTGAACGATGAGCGATGATGGCACCAAGTGGGATCGGTAATTGTGTATCTTCTTCCCACCAGTTTCCAAGGTCGACTAACATATTCAAATGAAATTCTTGATAAGTAAATCTTGCTTCATGGATGACCAGACCGGTATCGATTTTCCCATCACGAACTGCAGGCATAATCTCGTGAAAAGGCATCACAACAATCTCTCCCACACCTCCAGGAACCATGGCGGCTGCCCATAGCCTAAACAGTAAATAGGCAGTTGAACGTTCGCTAGGAACCGCAACTCTTTTTCCCGTCAAATGAGAAGGCGACTGATCTTTACTATTGGTCAGTAAGAGCGGGCCACATCCCCGACCTAGAGCTCCCCCACATGGTATAAGAGCATATTCTTCCAACACATACGGCAAAGCTGCATAAGATATTTTCTGAATCGCTGGTCCCTTACCCTCTGCTGCCCAATAGTTCGTCTTATCAATATCAGCATAGGTAACGTCCAGCTTTGGAACATTTGGAATTAAACCATGTACAGCGGCATGAAAAACAAACGTATCGTTCGGGCAAGGAGAAAATGCAATTTCCATTATAAAACCTCCGAAATTATTTTACTTGCTTCTTCTAATTCAATTAATGCTTCTTTTATTTTCCATGATTCACGGTCTCTTGGTCCGATTCCATTAGAAATAGATCTTATCTCAAGAACCGGAACCCCACATTTTAAGGCTGCAGTGGCAACTCCAAATCCCTCCATGCCCTCTGCTACAGCATCAGGATACCTCTTCATTAATTGGTCAGTTGTTTCTTGCGTGCCTGTTACTTTGGAGAGAGTTAGAATTTGACCTGCAGCCACTTTTCGATTCGCTTGTTTAAAAGCTGAGATGATCGTCTCTTTTGCAGCCTCGTCTACCTTCACTCCTGTGACACCTAGGCCAAGCTGATCTAAAGGTAAGAAGCCCTCATCCGTTTCAGTACCTAGATCGGCACAGATAATCTCATTAGCTACTACTAACGAACCCACATCTGCGCGTCCAACAAACCCTCCAGCTATACCGGCATTAATGACTAATTGATAGGGCTGATTTGTTAGAGTAATGGCTGTTGTTGTTGCAGCCGCAGCTACTCCGACACCAGCCACTACTACATTAAACGTTTCATTATCCTTCCCAATACCTCGCAATACCGCTTCTTTTTCAGCTTCTACTGAAACAACGATTAATACCCGATTAACCATTTCCCTTATTCCCCCTCGCCCTATACAAACTTCATTATCTTCAGTTTAATGATTCTTTGTGAAACTGGCTAGCAGTCTGTATTATATTTAATAGTAATACTAAAGAAAAAACGCCTAGAAGTATAGGCGTTTTTTCCTTCATTATCCATTCGACTCCGATATAGCCTTCATTAATAAATATGGCAACTTAAATGTTTGACTATCAAGAATGAATGTCTGCTGATCTTTATTGTCTTCTTTTTTACAATGATTAACTTCCTCGTGAATTCTTTCCATTTTCAGGTCGAGCTCAGCAGCTACATCAGCAGCTTCTTTTAATTCTTGAAGTAAATGTTCTGGCACTGTTTTTTTATACTTATAGTAAATCTTATGCTCTAGACTTGCCCAGAAATCCATCGCCACAGTACGTATTTGAATTTCTACTTTCACATTTTCTTCTCGATCAGACATAAAAACCGGAATTTCTAGAATGAGATGCAGACTCTGGTACCCATTAGGTTTTGCATTCTTAATATAATCCTTACATTCAATTACTGTAATATCTTTTTGTTGCTGGAGCATATCACTAATCTTATAAATATCTGATATGAATGAACAACTAATACGGATTCCTGCAATATCATGTATGTTTTCTTTAATACTGTCTAAAGAAATAGGCAGTTGTTTCTTTTGAACCTTTTTAAAAATACTCTGCGGTGTTTTAATTCGAGATTTTGTATGCTCAATAGGATTATAAGAATGAATATACTTAAATTCCTCTTGTAAAATATTAATCTTTGTATTCATTTCATCTAAAGCAAATTTATACATCATCATAAATCTTGTAAGCTCTTGTTTAACAGCTTTTAATTGCTCCACATTCATACTCATTTGTTGAGTCAACTTAATCTACTCCTTATAAACTGATAGATGATTTATAACGATCCCATTTGTTTTACAGCAGGCTTAGTCTTGGTACCATATATTTTGTTTACAATAGCTGGCGCTTTTTGAAAGAGCAAAATCCCAATCATAGCTGATGTGAGTATAAAGACACTACTAAGTGCTTTTATAGATCCGACCGCCAAGCTTGCTATAATAATGGAAAACTCACCTCGTTGAGTTAAAGAAAGGCCAGCACGCATTGACATTTTCTTCGATAACCCGTACCACTTACCCCCCAAAAACCCAACAATAATTTTAGCTATAATTGACCACAGCAACACTAATATAAGCAAAGTAACCATTGGTACACCTTCACTGAAACTAATCGTTGTACCAAAGTACAGGAAAAATAACGGCATTAATAAATCTCTAAATCGTACGACCATTAATTCCAACTCATGCGTTCGTTTCACYTCTGCAAGCATGATTCCAGCCAGGAACGCTCCTAACACTTCTGATAGGTCTAAATACAAAGCAAGCCCCCCGTACGTCAACGCAAGACCAATGACAAACAAAATAAAAAGATCATTTTTCATATGCCGATCGAAGAAAGGACCAAGCTTCTTAAAGAGAAATGTGCCAAGGATTATAGCACCAGCTACTAAAGCTACTACTTTAATAACCAATACCGACATAGAACCTGCAGTTAGTGCCATTCCCGCAGTTAAACCAACAAGAACAGCTACTAAAATAGGAGCAACTAAATCCTCAAATATTAAYAACCCTAGCATAAATTCTGATTCAGGATTCGCCATCCTCTTTGAGCTCTCAAGCATTTTTGCTGTAATGGAGGAACTTGTTGCATAAGCTACCCCACCAATAATGAGTGAAGCAAGGAGATCAAGCCCCATAACTAAACAAATCGCGGTCGTCACACCAAAGCTTAAAACTACATCTAATATTCCAGCTCTTAGAACCCTCTTTGCTATGGATAAAAGTTGCTTTATCGGAAATTCCATTCCTAACATAAAAAATAATAAGACGATCCCAACCTCGCCACTAAAATGGAGAAGGTGAGACCCGGTTAGCATTCCACCTACAACGATTCCAAGTAATATAAAGATAACTACATCTGGAATCTTTATCTTTATCCCAATAAATCCAGTAATAAACAAAAGTAAAAGAATAAGACCTGCAGAAAGTAGTTCAGGAATCACCATTATTACTGAATCTCCTTACACKAACAAATCTCTTCAAACTTTTGAACCGCATTGCGCTTTCCTACTACCWTGAGCGTATCCCCTTTTTCTAAGATAAGAGTCGGTTCTGGATCTACTAGCATTTCTTCATTCTTAAATACACCAACAATGGAGATACCCTTCGGTTTCATTTTATCTATTTGAGCCATATTTTTACGAATGATTGGTGATTTTTGTGTGATATCAAGCCACTCGACGACTACTTGCTTTCTGATCAACTTAATTCGATCAATTTTTTCTGTATCAGCTGGGTTCAACACCGCCCCTAGTAACTGTGCTCCCATTTGTTTTGTTTCTTCGGAAGATAAAGTAAGTGAGAAGCTTACCTCATCATCATCTTCATCATTAAAGAAATACAGCTCTCTTTTACCTGTATGGTGAATAACTAACACAATCATCGAACCTTCACTTGTAACAAATGATATCTTCTTCCCAACACCTGGTAGGTCTCCACTTGTAATCTTCATTGTTGCTCTCCTTTTTGAGTGTAAATTTAATTTCGTTTTAAAATGTAAACTATTTTTCCGAATCGACTATGATTGTTGTTAGTTTTTCTAAGAGATTAGTGAGCTGCTCAATTTCTTGATCCGTCATCTGTGAAACGTACTTTTCCATAATCGTATTTCGTTTTTCCTTTGACGTTTTCAATGCCAACTTACCGGAGTCTGAAATACGTAGATAAACCACTCTGCGATCCTGTTCATCACGTTCTCTTATCACAAAATCATTTTTGGATAAACGATCAATCATAGCTGTAATTGCGCTTGGTTTAACTTGAAGCTCTTCTGCTAAATGAGAAGATGTAATCTTTCCAAGTTGATCAATCGTATTTAATACAAAGAACTGCTCACCTGTTAAGTTATGTTCTAATTTCTCATAYACTTTAGGTCCAATCGTTTTCATCGTTTTATAAAATGCTTTATCTAGCCTTGTATAATGTTGATACAATTCATCCTTATTCATAAACATCTCCAGTCATTTATTTCACCTAGTTAAATATTTACTTCACGTAGTTAAATATATATCTAATGAAGTATTTTGTCAAAGAAAAAAGCAGCTCTAAAGTTAAATTAGGAGCTGCTCTCATGCTTTATTCCTCACTCAGGTTTGTAATCGGTGTATGAGGATCATTTCCCCATTCGTGCCAAGACCCMTCATACATTCTTAGATGATCAAATCCCATAAGTCTTAATGTAAAGTACATATGAGATGCCCGGTTGGCTTTTTGACAATAGATGATGACTTGCTTATCTTTTGTGACACCTGCTTGAAGAAGCATCTGCTCAATGTCACCACTCATTTTGAAAAAAGGTACCCCGTCTTTTAAAACCTCTTTCCACTCTATATTTACAGCTGTTGGTATATGTCCACCCCTTTTAGCACGAACATCTTCACCTTTATATTCTGCTCTTGAGCGAACATCCAAAATGACTTTATTAGGGTTATCTATTGCTGATTTAACGTACTCTTTTTCTACTTCTATATACGGAGAAGTCTTCGCTTTAAAATCACTTGTTTTCACTTCGGGAGCAGTTGTGGATTGCTCTCCTCCAGCTGCTTTCCATGCTGTATAGCCACCATCTAACACTCTTACGTTATTATGACCATAAAGCTCTAATGCATAGAAAAGTCTAGTGGCGGCTGTATCTAAGCCATCATCATAAATCACTAATTCATCTTCATTTTTTACGCCTAACTCTCTCATCAGTTCTTCAAAAGGTTGCTCCCGAATTAAATATCCCTCGACAGGATGTGTTGAATCAACTAATGTTCTCGTATTAAATGAAACCGCCCCGGGGATGTGTCCTTCTTCATAACCATCATTCCGTGTATCTATAATCATAATGTTTGGATCGCTCAACCTCTCTGCTAGTTCCTCTACACCTATAAGTAAATGTTGATTAGGATACGTCACTTCACTAGCACTCCCTTCCATCGTTAAACTTGTAGACTGGATGAAGAACACGATAATTAAAAATAGAAACGTCCTCATTACGTCACTCACTCCATGAACCGTTTATTGCTCTTATTATGGCCCAAGAAATAAAATCTATGAAAAAAAGCAAGCGTCCTAAGCTAGAACGCTTGCTACATTTAGGCTCTTCTGCCTGTTAAGAGTTGAATAACAAAAACGACTAATGCGACAACTAAAAGTAAGTGGATTAATCCACCTCCGATTTCWAGAGAAAATCCGAGTAACCATAATACAAATAATACAATTAATACCGTCCATAACATAACTACTTCACACCTTTCTTTAACATTTTTAACGATGTTTGGCCTGTGCTTATTAAATGCCCGTAAAATGGCTATATGAAACCTCCCTCTAGCAAATAAGTTAAATAGCACTGAGCTTCCAATCAGCCACTTCTATATAAATGAAACCTTCTAACTAGTTACGGAATGGCGTAATTTGGGTATGTGATATGCTCCCTTCTTACTCATGTTTTAAAGACTCCTTTTACGGATATATAGGTGATAAGACAAACAACATTGATAAGGAGGCGATTACTATGAAAAAAGATGTAGATGTGGAAGAACGACATGTCGAGAAAAAGCAGGACTCAAGTAGAGTAGCCTCTACATTCATTAAATATTTTGCATACATCATTATCTTTTTTGGCTTCTTATGGTTCCTAGTTCAATATGTATTTCCGATGTTTCAGTAATTAACTTTTTTATCAAATAGTTTTTGCCCTTTTCTTATACAATACTAAAAACAGATCCTGCATGAGTGAGGTGACTCATGCAGGGTCTGTTTTTGGTATAGAGACAGAGACGAATTCAATTAAAGGAAAAGGCTATATTAATACCMTTCGCTTCTTCTGCCTCTATTTTGATTCGATAGGTGCCTTCTTCTTGTTCAATGACCATCTCGCCTGAATGATCGGCAAGCACCTCTTCACTCCAAACAGTCTCTCCATCATTACGTTCTACAAACAAAACAAATGAACCTTCCTTTACTGAGGCGTCATAAGGTAGAGCGACTAAATCATTAGTGGCTCCCTCTAGATTAAACGATTCAACTTCATAGAAGCCCTTTAGTGAACCAATAGACAGTTCGACTTGACCGTTAACATTTGTTTGGTAGACATTCGTAACAACATTACTTGAAAAAATAAATAGAAGGATAGGAACCATCATCATAAAAACGGCAATAACACTCCCTATCACAACCCATTTCTTTTTTAATAGTGGTGTACCACTTTCTGCATCAAAGATAGATTGATAGATAAACGTATTCAGTTTATAAACCAAGCGAAACAAAAAAGGGAATAGAAGTAGAGGTATGATAAAAAACCACTCTCCCGTCACCACTATCAAAAAGATCATCATTATAAGACCAACAAAATAAAAAGTGATCACAAACCAATAAAAAAAGAGAAAAAGTTTACTTTCACGATACGGCTCACCAAAGAGTAAGGAAATGATATTCATTTAACACCTCGTTTACAATTTAAAGGGGTTATTAATCTTCTGTATGATATTCAACATTATATTCTTCAGATAGTTCTTCCATTCTCACTTGAAATTCATTAATTAACTCAGAGCCTTCTTCACGCAATTTATTCGATTCATCAATAAGCTGCTCATTTCCTTGCTCTCCACCTTCTACWGCCTTGTAAAATGATTCTAGTTGAAGGTTAGCTCCTTCTACATATACATCATGGATTTCACTTAACTCTTCAAGATTAGGATTAAGCTCCTCAAGCCCCTCCACAAATTGCTCATATTTAGGAATGACTTCACTCGTCATTGCATCAACAAATGTTTGATCATCTGTGAAGTTTTGCCCTGTTACACTAATAAAAGTGCTAATCGCTTCATCTTCAAGTTCTCCTAATGAGTTTAAGCCTTCATTCACATAATTAATAATTTCATCTTGATTCGCATTCGAACATGCTACTAATAGTGTGCTTGTTAAAAATAATAATAACATCAGTTTCTTTTTCATATTGTAACGTACTCCTTCTTATACTTAATTAGATTGATTATCTCTACCTAAATAATGTTCTTTAAATCTTACATACACCTTATTTCTAATAAACATGGCCACAAGCAATATAGGAATTGTCACAACTAGGCCTAGGAGAACATAAAACCCATAAATAAAGGACRGTACGATATAGGTGATCGATATAGCAATTAATAAGCTAAACAAGAACAAGAAAAAAGCATTAAAGTATACCAAGGAAAAGTATTTTGACTTTTCCTTTTTTCCACTGACGTTCTTTATTTCACTCCAATAGTATTTGATATCGTGCATTGAACTTTTGATGGTATTTATTAGCGTATTCATCATACTTCACCCTTTAATCAAATACTGTTTTTAAGCGCTCTCTTAATTCAACTTCACCTTCAGTCTCAAGACCTTTAAATACTACTTCCTTAATATGCTCATGGTTAAAAAAGACATTAGTTTCGTTTGAAATATGACCTTGAGGATAAGGACAAGCTACATAATCCCAAATTTTTTCTTCTTTAAGCTGCTCTTGTTTTCTACCATATACCATCACCGCTTGGTCTAAAGAGTTTACTAGCACAACTGACCCGATTGGTAACAATTCTTCTTCTTTGCGTAATGTTAATGAGTTGATTATTTCCATGACTTTACCTCTCCTCTGCGTAATTTATCACTATTAATCTTTATCTTTAGCGTCATTTTCAAAGGCAAGTCCAATTCTAACCCCAAAGATAGCCCGAAGATYTAGAATATTCTCTTTTCCTATTTTAACTTCTCCACCAATACTTCCAGCAGAACCACCAAAAATAAACTTTGCATTAATATCTGTAAAAGGAATTGGAACAATCCCTGCTGCTTCTGCTTCAGCCCATGCTGCTTTAGCTGCAACACTTGCAGAAGCATTCTCTACCCCAGCTGCAACCTTTGCTGTTCCGATGTCTGCCCTGCCTTCGACACCAAGCCTAGCTAAAATTGGTACTTCATCATCAACCTGAACTCTCACATTATGGTTTAATAATGACACTTGAGCTTTTGCCATTGGTAAGATTGAATCTCCACCGACCGTTGCCTTTACATCAACATTTCCAATACCTTGACTAGCTGTTCCGTCAACTACATTGGTATCTAAATCTACACCTGAATATATTCCAGATAATTTTGACTGGCCTCCCAATTGAAACTTTGGATCATCAAAAGCGTCTGAGAGTCCATTCCAATTGTGACCATAATGACCAGCGCCAGCACTAGCTGAAAAGCCTTTATCATAATTTACTGTAGTTCCCACTAGGTACTTCTTCTCTTCCTCGTGGTCATTTATAATTTTGCATTGTTTATTTTCAATTGTTTGATAGTGAGTCGGCAGCATACTTTGAGCGAACATCTCATTCGAGCGACTTGCTAGGTAGGTTGACAGCAAATTACCTTGATAAGGCATCACAGTCTGACTTCCTCTATATTCATACGGAAAATATAAATGGCCTGATGTGAATTCTTCAGTGGACTTTGTTTCTAAGTTGGATTGAAGTACAGAATAGGAAAAGCTTCCTTTCAATTCGTTCACCTTAGATTGTAGAGTCATGCTTCGATTCGAAAAGACCTTCTCAGCGTTCGTAATGTAGTTTAACATCATTGTTACGTCGCTTTCTAGTGATTGCAGAGAGCTTTGTTGTTGGGCATCAAATTCGTATAGATTCTCGACAGTTTTTCGAGCCTCTTGATTGGCCATTGTTACATAATTAAGAACTTCATCATCGATTACTCTCGGTAAAAAGACGATATCTTGAACTTTTCCCATTTCTAGATTTGCACTATTCGTAATGGAAATTGTAGTTGCCTTCACTTTCTCTAGCCCTTGATATACTTCTTGCTCAATAAAGCTTTCCTCAATAAAACCATTTTTAGCAGGTTCAACTCCATCAAGTGAGCCTTTAATTTGATGGAGAGTTGTTTCATATTGATTAGTAAATAACTCAAAATAAGTGAGCAAAGGAAGGTGACAATCCCTATAAAAAGAACGAATAGCCTCTCCTCCTTCTCCTTTGAGGGAATCTTCTCTAGCGATTAAGCTTTTTATACTCGTTTCCACTTGCTTAAACTTCTCCTGCTGTGAATCTAAGTTTGAAAGGGTTTCTTCTATTGCGTCCTGTAAACTATTCACATCAAGTGTTTTCATCGCTATCCCCTTCTATTTTGTCATAATTTGAGAGCTCACTTGCTGATCTGCTTCTTTCATTGTTTCTAGAGCTTGACGCGTATCTTGTTCATTCTTCAATAAAAGTGCCTGATATGCTTCAACCATCTGATTCATTTGCTGGTTTAATTGATTCATCCGATCGACTACATCAAGTACATTATTAGCACCTACTGCTGTCGGCATCGAAGGGTCAAGCGCTTGAATTGTATTTTGCAACTTTGCTAATCCTTGTTCGACATCAGCATATAAAATTTTAATTTCGCTCATTTATGTCCCTCCTTAACGTGCTACCATTGCTGCTTTTGCGGCGATGATAGATTGTTGAAGTGAAATAATCTCTTGCTCGGTCTGTGAAATCTTTGATGAGAGAGTTTGAAGAGAGGTTTCGAGCTGACTTCCTGGAAGTTCCCGATAACTTGATACAAGGCCGCCTTCACGTAGGTTTTCAAAACGATCTGCCAAACTCCCTGACCATGTTACAGGAGACAAACTAGGACTCTTGCATAAGTGTTCATTGCTGTAGAAGTCTTCTCTACAACTTATTAATTCATTTCGGCACGCCCTAAGCCTTGCTAATTCGTCTTGCTTTTGACGTAACCTCAAATATAAACCCGTCAATGGCATAACCCTTCACCTTCTTTTCATTCAGGATAAGTAACTTCAGTATCTTTTTATAATTGATCGTATTTAGTCGGCTTTCTTATTACTTTAGGAATGACCACAATCATAAGAATGGCAATGATCAATATAACGCTTATTATTAGGAGTGTACTCACTTGTATAAAACCATTAGTTGGTTCTGCTTGTTCGCTCCYATTAACCAGAATTGATTTTTCGCCTCCACTAAACAATTGTAGCTGTTCTGCCTTCGTTGCAATGGTATTGGTATCTATATTTGATTGTAAAAAGAGTTGGTCGTAAACATCAGTGAAGTAACTTAGTTCTCTTTGATTAAACGTCAACACTCGTTGTTCCTCAGGAATTGCTTGACGTATTCTTTGCTCATCTTCCCTGTAGTAATTAAGGTCTACATTAATATGTCTCTCTTTATATTGTTGTGGTTCAGCTATCTTCGCTTCTTCCCCCAAGACGATTGACGGAAGAAGCATAGCCATAAAACATAATGAGAGGGTTAGAGTGAGCTCTCTATTAACCTTCATAACTTTCATCAAGATCAACCTCTTCTTTTTTAGAACGACGAATTCTAATTAAGTAAGGAATAGCCACTACAATCAGGCTTAACATAGCTGTTATTAATACCGCTGGGATAAACAATGATTGATCTCCAAACTGAATCGACATATACACTTGAGAAATCGGGTGACTCATGCTAAAGTTCGGCATCACTAGATCCAGTAGCGGGGTTACAAAGAATAACATCAGCCCAACAATAACTAATCCTCCTGCAATAAGACCAAAGGTTAACCCTAGATGAACAAGTCCCGATGCTGCGATTAAGAATAGAATCGTTACAACCGTCCACTGGAATGATTGCATATCATTCATTGGATAGATGTTTAGCCCGTAAATGCTAATAATTAATCCAACTGCTAAGTTCAATAAAACAAACATTGTAATGTTTAACATAGTCGGAACATTAGAGAAGTAATGAACAAAAATCCCAATCACTAATGCTGAGATTAATATAATAATTAACATCACAACAGGAGGTGTATGGTTAACTCTCTCTTCAGGAGCTTCACCACTGATCTGAACCGGGTTAGATAAGTGATCATATACATAAGGATTAGGCTGTCCATCCACCACTGCATTTCGTAGAATACTGTAAATATCATCTTGAACAAGTTGAGTGGCTTCAACATTGGTTGCCCAATTATTATTTAGCTCATTAGCTCGACTTTGTACAGAGCCTACCTTTTCATACAGTTCATCCGTATATTCATTAACATAACCAGACCGGTCAGAAAGCGAGCTTACTAAGTTCGATACCTGCTGAATGTTCGTTCTTGCTTCTTGTTGAGAAGAAATAATGATTTCCCCGTCCATCCCTTCAATTGGCGGATTCTCTACTTCTGGTGTAGTTGTTCCATCTCTTAGTGCGTTTGTTATTTGAGTAGCATTGCCCTCTATTTCTTGTAGTTCGGCTACAATGAGCTCTTGCTCTTGTTGAACAGTTTCCTCGTACTCATCAATAAATGTATAAACACTTTCAACAAAGCTCTCAAAATCTCTTTCAAGAAGATCCAAGTTCTCTCTTGATTGATCTAAGCCTGTTTGGAGATCACTAACTCCTCCTTCAATCTCTTCAAAGGTTTCTTCAACAGCTGTTCTATTCTCATGATTTTGTAAAATATCTGAGATGACTTCCTCTTCAAGTTGAGAGGATTGATTAGCTCGTTCACGATAAGCAGAAAGATACGAATAATATGTAAGTAACTGTTCCATATCGCGACTGCCTATAGTCGATTCAAAATATGGAGCAAGCCTTTGTTTACGACTACCTGTTAAATAATCTGCTGCTAAAATTTGCAACTCCGTTTCCTTGATTTTCGCTCTTACCACCTCATCTACTGGTGTTCCAGTTGGCGGTGCTGTTCCTGGATTGTTTTCAAGCTCTTCTATTAGTWCTTGAAGAACTCTCTCCCAGTCTTCTTGGATAGAAGCCTGTTCATTTAACATAGCCTCTACTCTCTCAACTTCTTCTTCAAGRGCATTTGCTGCTGCTCTTAACTCCTCTATTCTTGAATTTCCATTACCTTCTGACCCTGATTCTTCTTCCGTTTCTTCAGCTTCTTCTAAGTCTTCCGTCTGTTCCTCTTCATCTTCTACTTGTGCTACTACGTTTTCTTCACGTGGTACCGCTTCGATGATTACCTTCAGTTGAGCAAGCTGTGCCTTTAATTCATTTAGAGCATCAGCTGTTACAAGCTCTCCGGTGGGTAGCTCAACCTCAACTTTAGGTGACGAATTATCCTCATCTTCTCCTTCTTCCTCAGGCACTTGATTTGCTAATTCATTACGGAGAGGAAGCATGGAGGCTTCTAGCTGATTAAAAGACTGACTAGCACGTACATTTCGAAATTCACTCAACATGTCTCGTTGGGTAGATTGAATTTGGCTTGCTAAACCATCAACCGTTTCTTGTCCAGCAGATCCTCTTAAGTTAGTCAGGAGTGAACGATTCGTATCGAGGGACCCTTCGACTACCGAGAGACTGTTAGAGAAATCCACCCCATCATTCATAAATGTAGGTCTTGGATTTTCTCGTATTCTCACAACTGTATCGAATCCTCCTCTCATACTAGATTCATAGGTTGTTAGACCTTCTTCAAGTAACTGCTGATTCTCAAGACTAGTGGTCAAGAGTAATTCCTTTTGCTGTTCTTGATATTCTCTATATGACTGAACATTTTCCAGAAAAGAGGCTAGTTG
>NZ_LFEL01000141.1:0-4819 GCF_001037965.1 Bacillus sp. LL01
GTTGAGGCCCGTTCATATCAGCGACTTAATGTAGTCGTGTGTCCTGATAATATTGTGTTTGATCGTAGTTTTAACCCTGTGTTTTTACAT
Source organism: Bacillus sp. LL01 (assembly GCF_001037965.1). Lineage (NCBI taxonomy): Bacteria > Bacillati > Bacillota > Bacilli > Caryophanales > Bacillaceae > Bacillus > Bacillus sp. LL01. Next base: position 91 of record NZ_LFEL01000141.1, read on the forward strand.
TATGGAGTAAAAGAAAGTTTACCTCCATATAGTGATGATCCCGACAATCTTTTACTTGAGGTAAAAGCTACAATAAGTGAGTTAATTGATGACTCTCGTACATTTCATGAATACTATCATTTTCATACTAYATTAACTTTAAGTCCTCTTGTCCAAGAAATTTTCACTTTAAAGAGCTTATCTGAATTAGCCCACTTTGTCGAAACCACGATTGAAGAAATTGAAATAAGAGAGAAGGGACTTGTTCATCTACCAAAAAAGAAGTGGCTTACTCAAAAATATAGCTTGATTGCTGTTGGTGCTCTATTACTACCTTTAATCGCTTATAGCATTTATTCATTCTTTTTTGTGCAGCCCAAGCAAGAAGCATTTATTCAAAGCAGTGAGGCATTTTTAACAACTAATTATAGTGAAGTGATTACCCAATTAAGTTACTACAGTGCGGACAGTATGCCTTATGTTACTCAATATCAACTTGCCACTTCCTACGTTGAGTACGAATCATTAACAGAAGATCAGCGTAATACCATTCGAAACACGCTCACTTTGCAATCCGATGAACGTTATTTTACTTATTGGATACATATTGGTAGAGGCAAAAATGAGGAAGCTGTTGATTTGGCTAGATCATTAGAAGATCGTGACTTAGTGATGTTGGGTTTGTTGAAATACAGAGAAGACATCAAAGCTGATGATCGACTTTCAGGTCAAGAAAAAGAAGAAGAGTTGCAAGTCATCCAAAATGAAATAGATGAATACATGAGAGAACGTGAAGAGTTAGAGGCCCAAGAAGAGCAAGAAGAAACTGAGATGGAACCTGAGGAGCCTGAAGTGACAGAGCCTTCTAGTGAGCCTGAGGTAGATGTAGAAACCGATGAGGACGATTCCGAATCGTAGGGGTGGGGAAAATGGAACAATTATTTGTTTTTTATAAAGATACATATCAATTTTACCCTTTCCTACATGATCATAAAAAGGTCACGATAGGAGGAGGGGAGGAGCATACGCTCACGGTGTCCACCTTTCCTTTTGRACAGGACGAAATCTCCATTCAGAAAGAAGAAGAGAGATATGAAGTCTATCAAGGAGAGAAAGGAATTGGTGAACTATCATCAAGTCAACCTGTTACTGTATCTGAACAGGGGGAGAATTTAACTCTCGTAGTAAAAAGAGAWACAGAAGCAGAGGCCACCTACTATGTTGGATACAATGACGAGATTACAATTGGCCACCAGAAAGAGGCTATGATTTCCCTTGAAAATAGTAAAGAAGAAACCAATCCACCTTTAATACTAGATCGCTTCACTGGGCAGTGGTGTCTATCAACTACCGGAGATCAAGTCATCTATGTAAATGGTAAACAAGTAAAAGGGAAAAAAGAAATTGTTAATGGCGATATCATTTTTTATTCATTTTTATCCATAACATTTATTGAAGGCGATCTTTTGCAGGTGAAAAGCTTAGAAGCATTTAAGACTTCTCTAGCAAGGGCGATCCCACCAACCTCTGAGATGAAAAAGAAATACCCCAATTATCGTCGTACTCCAAGGATGACTTATGATCTTCCTGAAGAAAAAGTGACATTTTCCTTTCCTTCTCAAGAAGGAGATGACAACCAAAGAGCCCTTTGGCTATTAATTCTACCTCCATTGATGATGCTTATTGTGATGGGGATGGTAGCACTATTAATTCCAAGAGGGGTATTTATTATCATCTCTATTGTCATGTTTACAACGACCATTTTCACATCAACTATTCAATATTTCCGTGAGAAGAAAAAACGAAAAATCAAGCTAGAAACACGTTTGCGTGTCTACACCCGTTACTTAGAACAAAAAAGGGAAGAGTTACAAGATTTAAATGATCATCAAAAGAAAGTGTTGTATTATCACTTTCCCTCTTTTGAAAAAATTAAATCTGAAGTGAGTCATATAAGTGATCGAATTTTTGAGCGTACACTTGATAGTGAAGATTTCCTTCATTTCAGGGTAGGGAGAGCGACCATTCCTGCAAGTTATGAAGTAGCTGTAGGGAGCTTGGATTTTGCTAATCGTGAAATAGACGATTTGGTAGAGAAATCTCAAGAAATGATAGAAGTGTATAAAAAAGTAGAGAACGTCCCACTCACGATTGATGTCTCAAATGGAGCGATTGGACTAATTGGTAAACAATCAGTAGTACAAAGGGAAATCCAACAAATTGTTGGTCAACTAGCTTTCTTCCATAGCTATCATGATGTCCGATTTGTGGCCATTTTTGATGAAGAACAGTATCAAGAATGGGAATGGATGAAATGGCTTCCCCATTTTCAATTGCCACACTCATTTGCAAGAGGTTTAGTCTATAACGAAAGAACAAGGGATCAGCTTTTATCATCGATTTACGAGATGCTGAGAGAAAGAGACATGGATGAGGAGAAAGATAAGAAGCAATTTTACCCTCATTTCSTTTTTATTGTCACAAACCGCTCATTGATATCAGAGCATTTAATCATGGAGTACCTTGAAGGTGAGGACAAAGGGATAGGGATGTCCACGATCTTTGCAACGGAGACGAAAGAAAATCTCTCTGAAAAAATTCATACATTAGTTAGCTACATTAACAACCAACAAGGTGAGATTCTCATTCAAGACAAAAAAGCATCACATACAAATTTTGCATTAGATCAATACCTACAGCAAGGCAATGAAACCTATGCCAGAACATTACGTTCTCTCAATCATCTTAAAGGTATGAATAACTCCATCCCAGAAATGGTGTCATTTCTTGATTTATTTAATGCACGTGATGTTATGGAATTGGAAATTGAGAACAAATGGAAGACAAACCTATCTTCTAAATCCTTAGCAGTACCGATAGGGTTGAAAGGGAAAAAGGATCTTGCCCTCTTGAATTTACATGAGAAAGCACACGGYCCCCATGGATTATTAGCTGGTACGACTGGGTCAGGTAAAAGTGAATTGCTTCAAACATATATTTTGWGTTTGGCTGTTCACTATCATCCTCATGAAGTAGCCTTCCTATTGATTGATTATAAAGGTGGAGGGATGGCTCAACCATTTAAGCAAATTCCTCATTTATTAGGAACGATTACAAACATAAATGAAAGTCAAAATTTCAGTACACGAGCGCTAGCCTCCATCAATAGCGAAATGAAAAGACGTCAACGCTTATTTGATCAATATGAAGTCAATCATATTAATGATTACACAGACCTGTACAAAGAAGGCGTAGCAACAGAGCCTCTACCTCATTTGTTTTTGATTTCAGATGAATTTGCGGAGTTGAAAAATGAAGAGCCTGAATTTATCCGTGAGCTAGTAAGTGCTGCTCGGATTGGACGTAGTTTGGGAGTGCACTTAATACTAGCTACTCAAAAGCCTGGTGGAGTGATTGATAATCAAATTTGGAGTAATGCCAGATTTAAAATTGCTCTTAAAGTACRAGATACAACAGATAGTAAGGAAGTCTTAAAAAACACAGACGCAGCAAACCTTACGATTACGGGGAGAGGTTATCTTCAAGTTGGTAATAACGAGGTATATGAACTGTTTCAATCCGCATGGAGCGGAGCCCCTTACATGGAGGAATCAGTTGGTACCGAAGAGGAGATTGCTCTTGTAACAGACTTAGGTCTTGTTCAGTTATCGAATGTTAGTGCAAAGGTAAAACGTGAACAACAAAAGAAGCAAACGGAGATCGAAGCGATTGTTGCAGAAATTGCAAGCACCCAAGAAAAAATGCAGATTGAAAAGCTCCAGAGCCCTTGGTTACCGCCACTAAGTCCACGCCTTCCTCGAGTTGAAGTGAGTGAAAAAGAAGAAGGTGAATTTCTTATTGGTTTAAAAGACGAGCCAGAAAAGCAAAGCCAAACACCATATCGTTATAAGTGGATAGAGGATGGTAATATTGGGATATTTGGATCGTCAGGATATGGTAAATCAACTACTATTCTTACTTATTTACTAGAGTTCGCGAGAGAATTTAGTCCAGAACGATTGCATTATTATGTATTTGATTTTGGGAATAGTTCGCTCTTGCCACTAAGGCAACTTCCTCATACTGCAGATTATTTTAGGTTCGACGATCAACGCAAAATAGAGAAGTTTATGGCATTTATTAAGAAAGAAATTGAGCAGAGAAAGCAGTTATTTCTTGATCATGAGGTCAGCAATATTACGCACTATAATCAATCAGCTGATGAAAAATTACCAACAATCGTATTGWCTATTGATAATTTTGACCTTGTAAAAGAGGAGCTTCCTGATATTGAAACGCAATTTATCCAGTTTGCACGTGATGGTCAATCACTTGGAGTAATGGTCATGCTTACGGCCACTAGAATTAATGTTGTAAGACAACCTCTTATGAATTCACTAAAAACAAAAATTGTTCACTATTTAATGGATAGCAATGAGAAGTTTTCGATTATTGGTCGGACGCCATATGAAGTCGAATCCATTCCTGGTCGTGCCTTAATCATTAAAGACCAAGTTTCACTTGCTCAAATCTATTTGCCTACATCAGGTGAGGATGACCTTGAGGTGCTTGCAGGAATGAAGGCTGATATTGAACAGTTAAAGGAATCATACAAAGAATGTCGTCTGCCTGAAAAGATTCCGATGCTTCCAACCCGCCTTGATTACCACACATTCGTTAAGTCGTATGCACACAATATGAAGCAAGGTCAATTACCTATTGGCTTAGATGAAGAAACCGTGACCCCATT
>NZ_LFEL01000142.1:0-4798 GCF_001037965.1 Bacillus sp. LL01
AACGAATGATAAATCCAATAGCAGCCCCTGCAATCACGCCTCCGAATACGGAAGATAATAAGGCGTCATCTGTCACTTGAACGACTGGAATATACAACATGGCTACAGAGGTCACCATTACAGAAAACACACTATTGCCGATAAAGGTTTTTCCGAGTCCAAGCCAACCTAAGATGAAGATTGGGATGTTCAGTACAAAAATCCAAATCCCAGCGTTCACGGGGGTTAATAAGCCAAATACCATGGCAAGTCCTGTTACGCCACCTGTTAATACTTCGTGTGGCAGTAAGAATAAGTTAAAGGCAAACCCCAGAACAACAGAAGCAACAAAAATTCCTATCAATCGATATACATTGCTCATTATGACACTCCTTACTTTAATGAGTTCTTCCACCTGTTTACCCGAAAAGACAATGAAAGAAAAGTGATATTTCTATTTCTAATGAAGGGGAGGGACAAAAGTAGTAAATCTGATCCTAATACCCTCACATCAGAAGTCTAATGGTATAATTTACAAAAGTAGTAATGGGAAGGGGTTAAGWTGGCAGAAAAGAAAACGAGGCAGAGACTGACCATACTTTCAAAAGAATTAAATGACTTACTAAATAAACTCCATGAACAATCAAAAACGCATAAACCATTAACGTCTGCGCTTCTATTGAAAAATGCCCTTCTCTTCTTAGTAAGAAAAGCACAGACATTTCTTTCTTTACAAGGGCTCTTCAACGTTCTACTGATCATCATTCCTAGCTATATCATCCATGAAACCACCACCGCGTTTGAGCAGATTCTTGCATTACCACTCAGTTCACTCAGCTTATTACTAGGAATAGGATTGGTCCTTCTTTTCTTATACATTCGAACGCTTGTGTCAAATGAGATGAGTAGGATCGGCAGTGACCTGTTTCACATCGAAGTCTATGAAAAGCGAATGAAAGCCGAATACAACTCGTTAATTTCGTTAGCGCAGGAGAAGGATTTTATCGAACTACTTAAAGAAGAAGTGTTCCTAGAGTTAGAGCAGAGAGTGGACGATGGCASCATAAATGAGCTTGAAGAATGCAGAGCCCTATTGAAGCAATTAGAGCTAGACATTGGCAAAAAAGATGACGCCATTGAATCATTGCTCGTTCAGCTAGAAGAAACAGAAGAATCGGCTGAATTATTTAAAGAAAAATATGATCTCTTAATTGAATTTATCTACCAGCTCAAGTCAAAATTGAACTTGCTTGTTACCGATCAATTCAATTTGGATAACATCGACTTTGGTACGAGCTATTCGCTTTATCAGGTTGATGAGAACCACTTAGTTTTTATTGATTCGTATGGGATCAATAAAGCAGAGTTAGACGTTTTTATTCCGATTAGTGAGGGTGAAAATAAGTATGTGAGGTCAATTGATAAGACGCAAAAAGACCCGCTTATTTTGCCGGAATTCATCTCTTGGAAGAGAGTTCTTCAAGATGGATCTGAATGGATTATTTCCCTCCATCTCGATCATTCCAATCGAGACAAGTTGAATGTCGAGGATGAAACTGGTAAGCTAAACTTAACAATCACGCAAGAACTTCTATGGATTTGTTGCGAACTCCTTAACAAGTTTGCGACGTATCCAAAAAAGAAAGGGGAGCATTAAAATGAGACAAGCCTCACAAGTAAAGCCTTACTCAAAACAACTCTCCGATCATTATTTAAACAAACGTAAATTAAAAAATAAACGGGTACGCGAAGAAGCGTTAAAAGCCCTCCAAAACGATCATCGTCTAACTAAAAAGAACCTAGAAAAAGCTGGCACATAAGTGTCAGCTTTTATTTGTTTAGTGCTTTATTTGCTTTTTGTTTTGCTTCTTCATTGCGACGTTTTACCTCATTCATCAATTGGTCCATTTGCTTGGATATTTGAGACTTTTTAAGAAGGTTATTGCCAATGGGAATAGTACGCTTCTATATTCTTAACTATAGAAAATCTAAAACACWTAAATAATTTTCTGAATATTATTGACAATGTAAGCGTTTTTATTCTATAATTCAAATTATTCAAGTGTCCGCATAGTGTTTTAATTGTCCGTAATGCGGACAGAGTGATAGTTATTAAGGAGATAATAATGACAAAAAAAATAGACACTGTCCAATCAGTTGAAAGAGCAATCGACCTTTTATATTGCTTTTCAATTAATGAACCGGAGTTATCAATAAATGATTTAGTAGAAAAAACTGGTTTGAAGCGTCCAACAGTATTTCGCTTGCTTACTTCTATGAAAGAAAAAAATTTAATTGTAAGAGATGAGAATACTGGAGTATATAAGTTAGGTTTACCATTTATTGGGTTCGGTCAAATTGTGAGTGAAACAATTGATGTCAGAAAAGAAGCGGTTCCAATATTAAAAGCATTGTCTAAACAAACCAACGAAACAGTAAGTTTAAATATAATTCAAGAACGTCGAAGAGTCTGCGTAGAAAAAGTAGATGGTATGGGAGATATTAGACAGTTTGTTCGTTTAGGGTATCCTTATCCATTAGTGAGAGGTGCATCAGGTCAAATTTTCTTAGCYTATTCTGATCAAGAATTCATTGAGCAAGTGCTTACAGAGTGGAAAGAAAATAATGGTGATGAAGTTAATAGAGCTAAGTATTTTGATAATTTGATGAAGATTAAAAAAGATGGAATTGCAACCAGCAAAAATGATCGAGCCTTTGGTGCATATTCAATCTCTGCACCAGTGTTTAACGTTACAGGTCAAATGATAGCTGGATTGTCGATGTCTGGCTTAGCGGCTCGGTTGACAGATGAAATGGAAAAAGAGTTTAAAGATTTGGTGGTAAAGAGTGCTTTACACTTATCTCAGAAGCTAGGTTTTAATAATGAACATTAAAAGAGGTGAAAGTGATGGGAAGAACAGTAATTGAGAAAATTATTGCGAAGCACACGTTAGATCCAGTGAAAAAAGACAATATAGTTGTTGTTGATGTTGATATGGTTATGGCATCGGATACTACAGCACCTTTGGCTCTTAAAGCTTTTGAAGAAATGAGAGGAGAGAAGGTATGGAATAAAGAGAAGGTTGTACTGGTAATTGATCACGCATCTCCTGCCCCTAATGAAAGAATTGCAAATTTACATAAGATGATGAGAGAGTTCGCAAAAGAGCAAGATATCACTTTGTATGATGTAGGACAGGGTATTTGCCATCAACTAATGATTGAAAATGGACATGTACAACCGGGAGATCTGGTACTTGGTGCAGATTCACATACATGTACTTACGGAGCTATTGGTTCCTTTGCTACAGGTGTAGGATCAACCGATCTTGCAGGAGTTTTACTTACGGGAAAAACCTGGTTGAAAGTTCCTGGAACTATAAAGATTGAGTTGAATGGCAAGTTACAAACTGGGGTAAGTGCTAAAGATTTAGTTCTTCATCTGGTTGGAAAACTTGGAATAGAAGGTGCAACCTATAAATCGTTAGAATACACTGGCGAAGTAATTGAGGGTTTGACTGTAGCTAGTAGAATGACGCTTGCAAACATGTCTATAGAAATGGGAGCTAAAGCGGGATTAGTTGATACAAAAGGTTTAACCTGGGATCAGCCTTTCGAAGAAATAAAACCAGATTCAACAGCAGAATACGATCAAATTATTACTCTAGATGTGTCAGAGCTTGAACCACAAATATCAATTCCTCACATGCCTGATGATGTGAAACCTATTTCGGAAGTAGAAGGAGTGCCAATTCAACAAGCTTTTTTAGGAAGTTGTACAAACGGTAGGCTAGAAGATTTGCAAGAAGCAGCCAAAGTTTTAAAAGGGAAGAAGATACATCCAGAGGTGAGAATGCTAATAGGACCAGCATCAAATAAAGTATTTATGGACGCAATTTCTGATGGTACAGCTAAAATTCTAATGGATGCAGGAGCAATTTTTATGAGCTCGGGATGCGGACCTTGCGTAGGAACACATCAAGGAATCCCAGGTAATGGGGAAACTATCATATCTTYAACGAATCGTAATTTCAGGGGGAGAATGGGAAATCCAGAATCAAATGTGTACTTAGGCTCCCCAAGCGTAGTGGCAGCTGCTGCACTAACAGGAAAGATAACCAACCCACTAAGTATAGAAAAGGAGGTTATTTTATGATATTAAACGGAAAGGTTCATGTATATGGTAGCAATGTTAATACAGATGTAATAATTCCAGGAAAGTATACCAAAACACTAGATCTATCTAATCTAGCCGACCATGTATTAGAAGACATTGATCCTGATTTTAGAAGTCGTATGAATAAAGGAGATATAGTAGTTGCAGATATGAACTTTGGTTGTGGGTCCTCAAGAGAGCAGGCACCTATTGCGTTGAAAGTAGCTGGGGTATCTGTAGTTATTGCTCGTTCATTTGCTAGGATTTTCTTCAGGAATTCTATCAATATAGGACTACCTGTTATTGAAGTTCCACATCACAATATTGAGTGGGGTGATGTAGTATCAGTAAACTTAACCGAAGGAATTGTTATAAATTATACCAAAAAAGAAGAGTATTTGGGTACAACTATGCCTGAAGTAATGGTGCGCATACTTGAGGAAGGAGGGCTTGCTTCATACTTGAAGAAACATAGAGATTATGAGGTTAGTTGAATTCAGAATAATCAAAAATTAGATAGGGGCTGTAAATATGAGAAGGGCACAAAAATGGATGATTTTATTTAGTTTATTGTTACTAGTATTAATAGCATGTAATAGTAATGAGGAAGCCGGTACTAATGCTGAATCAAGCGCAGGCACTAATGGAGAAGAAGCGAATGAA
>NZ_LFEL01000143.1:0-4793 GCF_001037965.1 Bacillus sp. LL01
TATGGAGAAGACGTTGAATTACATGAGATTTGGTATGAAGGCACTGGCCTAGGTTTAGCTGTACCATCCTACATGGAAGAGGTTAACACAATTGAAGATTTAGTATCGATGCAAGATGAGGTTGACGTTGACCAAATTGTAGGAATTGATGCTGGAGCTAGCTTAATGGAGCTTACTCGTCAAGCGATTGAAGAATACGACCTTCCTTACACTCTCATTGAAAGTTCTGAACCGGCTATGTTAAGTGAACTTGAAAGTGCGTATAACAACGAAGAAAACATTATTATTACTGCTTGGAACCCACATTGGATTTTCTCTGAATATGACTTAAAATATTTAGAAGATACAGATCTAGTATACGGTGAAGCTGATGATATTTATTGGATGTCACGTACTGGGTTTGCTGAAGATTTCCCAGAGATCGAAGAATGGTGGAACAATTGGTACATGACTGATGATCAGTTAAGTGATTTAATGGCTGTTATCAATGAAGTAGGTGACCCTGCTGAAGGCGCAGAGCAATGGGTTGAAGATAATCGTGATTTAATTAAAGAGTGGACTGGATCCGCTGAATAACATAGCTAACTATAAAGAGTACCAGTCATTCTTCTGACTGGTACTCTTGTTTTATCGGCATTCCCCGCCTCATAACGCCACGCGTTTCGATCCCACCTAAACCTTTTTCACCGGTAATCGTATTTCGCAAGACATCCCAAAGGCCAATACCGTCCATAAATGATGTTAAGCTAACTTTAGCTGCTATAAAAACGGGGTCGAGCGCATGAATATTGACTCGTTCAGGAGAACTTGCAAAATTAGCACCCGCTCTTATTAACGTCTCAAAATGAGATTGGCAAGCACCCGCAAAAATCACCAGTTCGTCTCTGTGTGCCACATGTTTTCTAGCAATCCTGACACATTCTGCAAACTGTTTGGTGTGCCGATAAGAACGTAAGTCGTCCTCATCTCCCTTTCCTTTCAGATAAGCATCATGACCTGTGATGACCACAATGTCTGGTTGAACCATCTCAAGTAAGGAACCAATTTGTGCAGGCATTTCCTTTTCAGCTATATGAACTCCATACACAGGTATCCCTAACCGCTCATATAACTCTGTACATTTACGCAAATAGAGCGGATCCCCGTCAACATGCAAAACACGACCACGCAACTCAAAAAAAGATGATTCTGCTTCATATCCAGATGTGGACTCATATTCATTTCGCTCTTTCWTTAGCTTAGCATCTTGCCTAAAAAGGCGGTAGGAGTTCAATTCTGTCTCTAGAGCTTGTTTCCTACGCTTTGTTCTCTCTTCTTCAGAGATGAGCACTATATCCTCTAGAGGGGCATCTGCTACTAAACGCATCTCTTCTCCAACAAGCTCTACTGTATTGCCTATGATTTTGTGAACGCGAAATACTATATCACATTTGTAGGAAAGCCGAGCCACAATATCTCCAGTTTTTAATTTCATCGGCACTTCCCCCTCTCAACTCAGCCTATGTGAGAGAAAGAAAAACTGTGCTAAGGTTGAAGAATTTTGTAAAGAGTATCACTTAAAGTGCCAAACTCTTCAATTGATAACGTTTCACCACGTCTTTTAGGATCTATATTTGCTTCTGCTAAAGCCTGTTCAATTTTTGGTTTTTGTTCCTTTGAAGCTAAATTATGAATAAGGTTATTTAAAATCGTCTTTCTTCTGTTAGCAAAACTTGCATGAAACACTTTAAAGAAATACTGTTCATCTATCACATCAACTGCAGGAGTCTCTCTAATTGTTAAGCGCAAGACAGCTGAATCAACTCTAGGTTGGGGTACAAAAACCGAAGCAGGAACCGTTAACACTTTCTCCGCCTCTGCATAATACTGCGCAGCAATTGATAATGATCCATAATCTTTTGTACCTGGCTTTGCTGCTATTCTTTCTGCCACTTCAGCTTGGATCATGACCACAATTCCTCTAATCGGCAACTTCAATTCAAGTAATTTCATGAGAATTGGCGTCGTGACATAATAGGGAAGATTCGCTACCACCATTAGATCCTGGCTATCTTTGAAGTGGGTTGTAATCGCCTCGTTAATATCTGCTTTTAAAACATCCGAGTGAATCACTTCAACATTATCATAAGGTGATAGCGTGTCTTTTAAGACCGGTAATAATCGTTGATCAATCTCGAATGCAACTACTTGATCAACTCTTTTAGCTAACTGCTCGGTTAAAGCTCCAATCCCAGGCCCAATTTCAATCGCACCTGATGTTTCATCAAGACCTGCAGCATCTACTATATTCCGTAAAACATTTGTATCGATTAAAAAGTTTTGACCTAAGCTCTTTTTAAAACTAAAGCCATGCTTCTTTAAAATTTCTTTCGTGCGTATCGGTGTGGCAATATCCTTGTTCATTGTTGTTCCTCCCTGTATACCTCAATAAGTGCTTCCCTAAATTCAGATTCCGTTATGTGAAACGTGTGAAGTCGTTTTAACAATTGCTTTCCATTCGCATACCCAATTTTAAGCAATATTCCAAGATGTTCACGACGTTGTTTAGCACGCGGACCTCCTATAAGACCCGCAGCATGTAAATCATCCCAAGTAATCGTCTCTAGCGGCTCCTCATATGTTCGTAGTACATGACTAAGCGCCATACGAATTGCTTCAATTGATGCATTTTCAACACCGAGGTCATCTCCATTTTTTGAGATGGCTTCGTTTTTTGGAAGGAAAGCATGCTTACATCCTGGGACATGTTCATTTACCACATTTCTAATCCGCTCACCCGGATAATCCGGGTCTGTAAAAATAATCACACCTCTCCGCTCTTTGGCAAGGGCGATACGCTCTAGACAAGCTTTATTAACGGCAGAGCCATTCGTTTCAATCGTATCAGCATCTACTGCTCTTTGAACCGCCACAGTGTCATCTCGACCTTCTACGACGATCACTTCTTTAATTTTCATTCACAAACTCCTTTATTAACCCTACTTATCCTTACCATGCTCAAAATAAATTGTTCTCTATATTGTAGACTTTTTTTTCACAAAAAAAAAGCACAGAACGATAACGCTCTGTGCTGATAAGCCATTAATCTAAAATAGTAATTTTAACTGACTTACGTCCCCAACGTGTAGCCTCTTCTTTTGTTGGAACATGAACATCAATTTTATTTCCTTTAATCGCACCACCTGTATCTCCAGCAACAGCTGTACCATAGCCCTCTACGTGGACTTTTGAGCCTAGCGGAATCACACTTGGATCTACTGCGATCACTTTCATATTACGATTATTATTCAAATTAATTCCAGTTGCCGTCACTCCGCTACAACCACTGCAAGAAGCAGTATAAGCCGTCGCACTAACAGTCATTGTGCGACCTCCACTTTGTTTAGATTCGCTCTCAGATGACGAACTTGAATTGTTATTACTTGCAGGAGTTGGACTAGGTGAACTCGTTGGTGCTGGTTTCGGACTTGAACTACGAGATACGGTCTCAGGAGCAGGTCTTGTTCCTACAGCAACAATCCGATCTTCACTCTCTTTTACCGTCTCGGTTTTCACTAATTCACGAGAAATTTCTTCTCCATCCTCAAGCACCACTTCAAAATGTTTATTCACCTGGCCTTTGGCACCAGCATTTACTACTTTTTCCTTACCATTCTCAAGATCATCATCTCGTTTTGTAACCGTGCCAAATACAACGGTTTCTTCCACCACATCGGTGACTTTTTCTACCCGTATCACTCGAATATCTGTTGCTTCGTCTAAGCGTTCTTCTAACGCAGGTTCGACTCGGTCAAGTTCTCCTAATGAAACATTTTCTCTCTCTAAAAAGTCAGCGACAGTCGTCGAAGTTGTCCAAAACTCTTGTTGTTCACCGTCACTTGTAAGCTCAACTTGAAAGGCAGATTCATAGTTTACAACTAAATCTTCAGTAATTGCCGTATTAACTGCTGGTTCAATGTGATCGTGATCAGTATATTCAATATTTTGTTCGGCTAAAAGCTGTTCAACGTCTTCAGCAGTCGTCCATACATTTTGCTTTTCTCCATCAATTGTCATTGCTACTTGCTTTGCAGGTTGCCACGTTACAAGCATATTTCCATCAATTTGAGAATCTAGTGATGGTTCTATATGATCATATTCGTTAACATCCCATTCTTGCTCCATCATCAATTCAGCAACAGTTGAAGCATGTGTTTGAACGGTTACTTCTTCTTCATCAACCATAACCGTAACTGTTGCCTTCGTCGTCTCGTATACAGCGTAAATGATCACGCCAACGAAGAGAATGAGACTTATGACGGAGATGACTAGTTTCATACCAGAACCATTACCTGGAAGAAACCGGCGTATATTCGCTTCCATGTCATCCATTCCTCCTTCTCAACGTTCGAATTATAAACACTGTACCTCCTTTTTGTCAACTGATTAAATATGGGTATCGCGCCACATCTACTCTATTATCTATGAAAATGGCATGATTGGAAACCCTAACTTCTCGACACGTCCACTCTATGCGTGACGTTTGTCGTGTAGAACTATAACGAAACAGAAATATTCTAGACAAGCCCCGTCACGCTTTGACAAAAGCGGCTATCGAATTATGCCAAAAAGTCTTTTAGCATTCTCTCTTGTTTTATTCGCCACCACTTCTAAATCCACCTCTTTAAGCTCAGCAATTTGTTCCGCTACAAGCTTAACGTAGGCCGGCTCGTTACGTTTWCCGCGGTATGGATGTGGCGCCAAATAAGGACAGTCCGTTTCAATTAGTAAACGATCCATCGGTACATGCTTCG
>NZ_LFEL01000144.1:0-4783 GCF_001037965.1 Bacillus sp. LL01
TGACGATACATGGTTGCTTGCGGCACATCCTCAAGATGACCGATCAGATGTTGCACCGTTTGGTTTGGTGTTTTAAGAAGCTCTTGAATAATTCTCATTCGGATTGGATGGAGCATGATCTCAGCCTTTTTTCGGGACACATCGTACCCTCCACTTCATTATTATCATTATATATAATGATAATAATATATTTGTATGTCCTTGTCTAGCTTACCCACCACTACCTCCAACAAAAAAGGGCCCTGTCTACTCGACAGAGCCTCCCAATAAAAGTATTAGCTTGCTTTTTTCACTGAACCTGCTTTAGCAGCTTCGTAGAAATTATTAAAGTAATCATTCGTTTCAGCCACAATGACTTTCCACAGTAATAACAAAGCAATTAAGTTTGGAATCATCATTAAGGCATTCGCCATATCCGCAAAAGCCCATACAGTTGCAAGGTTTGCCACTGTACCAACACCACAAGCTGCGATATAAACAAGACGGTATCCTGCAATTCCTCTTGACCCAGCAAGATACTCAAAACATTTTTCCCCGTATACATACCAACCAACAATCGTTGAGAAACCGAAGAAAATAACAGAGAACGCGACAATGTATTCTCCTACAGCACCAAGAACTGAACCAAATGCTGCACTTGTTAATGCCCCACCTTCAAGAGACGGATCATGAGTGACACCTGAAAGTACGCCACCAGAAGGATCCCAGAAGCCTGTAATAAGAAGGGTCAGACCAGTCATCGTACAAACAATGATTGTTACAATAAATGTACCAGTCATGGCTACAAGCGCTTGTTTAACTGGGTGATCAGCACGTGCATTACCTGCAATTAATGCTGCTGTACCAAGACCTGCTTCATTAGAGAAGATACCACGAGCAACCCCATTACGAATTGCTTCAGATACGACTACTCCAAGGAAACCACCAGCTGCAGCAACAGGATTAAAGGCATAATAAAAAATTAGTTCAAAAGCAGGAATGATCATATCATAATTTAAAATAAGAATTAAGGTTGCACCGCCCATATAAAGGAAAGCCATGATTGGCACAAAGAAACTAGCAACTGTACTAATACGTTGAATTCCACCAAAAATAATAACACTTACGAGTACAATTAAAATTAAACCAGTTACCCAATTAGCCATACCGAAACTGCTGCTCGTTACATCAGCAATGGTATTAGATTGTACACTGTTTCCGATTCCTAAAGCGGCAAATGCACCGAATACCGCAAACGCAATGGCTAACCATTTGAACTTCCGACCGAGCCCTCGCTCGATGTAATACATTGGTCCACTCGAATACTCGCCATTATCATTCTTGACACGATATTTAACCGCAAGTAATGCCTCGCCGTATTTCGTCGCCATACCTAGTAAACCAACAATCCACATCCAAAAGATTGCTCCAGGTCCACCTAGTGTAATGGCTGTAGCTACCCCGGCAATATTACCATTTCCAATTGTAGCCGCAAGCGCTGTCATCAAGGCTTTAAAATGACTTACATCCCCTTCAGCAGCTGCATCTTTACTATCTTCTTTACCAAAGCCAATCTTAAATGCATAAATGAGACGACGGAATTGTAACCCTTTTAAAGCGATGGTTAAAAATAAGCCTGTCCCAAATAATAAGATTAAACTAGGAGGCCCCCATAATACGTTATTAATCTTTCCTAGTATGTCTAAGATGTCCATAACTTTCACTCCCCACAGATAACGCTTTCATATATTATAATAAGAATGTATATGTTATTCTAACATGGCAATGCAAGCTTTTGTTTGTGAGAGCACACAAACTGAAAACGCTTCACTTGTGATTTTCGACAAAATACTGACGACTATTTTCCTAACTATAGATAAGGAGTTTTCCTATGACCGACAAAAATCACCAATCATTTAATCGACAATTTGACTCGTTAGAAGAATTTGTTGACGCGATTAGTGAACGCCTGCAATGTCCGGTAACGATTGAGGATTCTAATCATCATTTACTCGCATACAGTTCACATGATGATGGTACAGATGCTGCTAGGATTTCCACGATTATTGGCAGACGCGTACCCGAGAAAGTGATTAATCGTTTTTGGAAGGAAGGCGTAATCCCTACCCTTAACCAAAGCGACGAACCACTCGTCATTCCACAAATTCACGATATTGGCCTTGGTAATCGTGTCGCGGTCTCTATCCGTAAAAACAATGAAGTGCTCGGATATATTTGGGTACTTGAAGTGGGGCGCACCCTTACAAAGGAAGATCTTGCTGACTTAAAGCTTGCTGCTAGTAAAGCTAAAAATCAACTTCTACAATTAAATATGCAAAAGAAAAAGAAAGAAAAGAATCATCAAGAATTGCTGTGGCAAATGATCACAGGTGATGCAAGAAATCATCAAGTGATCGCAGAACAACTCTCTAAAATTGGGATAAATCCTCAAAAACCACTTGCTGTCATTTTGTTCAGCTTTGATGTTATGAGCGATGAACTTTATAAAAAGCTAGTATATGTAGCCAAAACAACTCAAAAGATCAATATTCTCATTCAAACACTAGACGAAAACCAAGTCGTATTCCTGATCTCCTCACACATTCAAAATGACTTTGTGAAAGAGACCAAAGACTTCATCGAAACATTTAAAACGCAAATAAGGGAACGTTTTGGTATTTCTCAGATTTGGTCAGGATGTGGGTATGCGTATGAAAATTATGAATGGATTAAAAGAAGTTATGATGAAGCGATAAAGGTGATTTCTCTAAAGCAGAGCTTTGATCAGGAGTTAAAATCAGCTACCTTTTATCACGAGCTTGGCATCTTTCGCTATATAGATATTTTTCAACAAGCTGAGCAAGCCAAAGATATTACCATCAACCCTGCTATAAGAAAGCTCGAAACTTATGACCTTGAGCATCGTACTAACTTATTAGAGACGTTAGATGTGATTCTTAATAAAGACGGGAACATGAATGAAGCAGCCAAGGAGCTACATTGCCATGTGAACACGTTAAATTACCGACTAAAACGTATTCAAGAGATTGCTAATATCCAATTAAAGGACCCGGTGCAAAAGCTAGGCTTATATTTAGATATGAAACTTTTTCGCTGACGCTAACAAACGATTAAGACGATTTGTTAAATTAAACAAAAAAACGTTTACATTTTCAATTTTACACACAATGCGTTCCTCCTTTTGTGGATTTATACTAACGATATAACAAACATCCGTTTTAGGAGGACGACAAACATGATTATTGGTATTCCAAAGGAAATTAAAAATAACGAAAACCGTGTTGCAATTACGCCAGCTGGTGTTGTTGCATTAACTAAAAGTGGCCATGAGATCTTAATTGAGCAAGGTGCTGGAATTGGTAGTGGATTTGAAGATACTGATTACACAGCAGCAGGAGCTACAATTATCCCAGCAGCGAAAGATGTATGGGCAAAAGCTGAAATGGTCATGAAAGTTAAAGAACCACTTAGCTCTGAATATGGCTACTTCCGTAAAGGATTAATCCTATTCACATACCTACACTTAGCAGCAGAGCCTGAACTTGCTAAAGCACTAGTAGATAGTGGTGTGATTGCCATCGCTTATGAAACAGTTGAAGTAAATCGTACACTTCCACTACTTACTCCTATGAGTGAAGTTGCTGGCCGTATGGCTTCTCAAATTGGTGCACAATTCCTTGAGAAATCTAAAGGCGGAAAAGGAATTCTTCTATCAGGCGTACCTGGTGTGAAGCGTGGAAAAGTAACAATCATCGGTGGTGGTGTTGTTGGTACAAACGCTGCGAAGATTGCAGTTGGTCTGGGAGCTGATGTAACTCTTATCGACTTAAGTGCAGATCGTCTTCGTCAACTTGATGATCAATTCGGTAACGACATCCAAACTCTTATGTCTAACCCACTTAACATCGCTGAAGCTGTAAAGGAATCAGACCTAGTCATTGGGGCTGTATTAATTCCTGGAGCAAAAGCACCTAAGCTTGTTACAGAAGAAATGATCAAATCTATGTCCCCTGGTTCTGTTGTTGTTGATGTGGCAATTGACCAAGGTGGTATTATCGAAACAGTTGACCAAATCACAACTCACGATAACCCAACATACACGAAGCACGGTGTCGTACACTATGCAGTAGCGAACATGCCTGGAGCAGTTTCACGTACTTCAACAATCGGCTTGACGAATGTAACAATGCCTTACGCATTGCAAATTGCTAACAAAGGCGTTGAAAAAGCTGTAGCTGAGAACCCTGCATTAGCACTAGGTGTTAACGTTGCAAACGGTGATGTTACTTACAAYGCTGTTGCACGTGACCTTGGCTATGAATTAGTGTCTGTTGTGGATGCACTTAGTAAAACACCTGTTCAAGCATAAGAAAGTACTATAATATAGATATAAACATACCCCCTCGGYCTCCTGACTGAGGGGGTCTATTAAAAGAAAAGAAGAATTTAAAGGAGTTTGTCAGATGAAGACGAGCAGTTTCAGACATACATATGCAGATATTTCATTACGTGCCATAGAAGAAAATGCAACGTCGTTTAAAGCCTCCTTACAAACGCCTGAGTGCAGATTAATGGCGGTTGTTAAAGGTGATGGGTATGGCCATGGTGCAGTCGCTGCTGCAAAAGCAGCCTTACGTGGTGGGGCGACTTATTTAGGCGTTGCGATCTTAGATGAAGCCATCGAGCTACGTGAAGCAGGGATTGATGTTCCTATCCTTGTTTTAGGCTACACAGCCCCCCACGCCTTACAAGAAGCCATTCAACATAATATCACAATTACGGT
>NZ_LFEL01000145.1:0-4733 GCF_001037965.1 Bacillus sp. LL01
TTGATATCAGTTAAGCCAAGCTCATAATAAATGCTCATTACTAAGGCCAACACTTCTGCATCAATGGCTGGGTCTTTACTGCCCAATGCCTCAACGCCAAATTGAACGAATTGACGCATGCGACCTGCTTGAGGACGCTCATAACGGAACATGGGTCCTGTATAGAAAAGCTTTGTCGGTTGACTTGCTTCACCATATAGTTTATTTCCAACGAATGAACGCACAACACCAGCCGTTCCTTYAGGACGTAGCGTTAAGCTTCTTTCACCGCGATCAGTGAATGTGTACATTTCCTTTTGGACGATATCCGTTGTTTCCCCTACGCCACGCGCGAACACTTCTGTATGCTCAAAAATAGGAGTGCGAATTTCTTTGTAATTGTAACGACTGCATATTTCTTTTGATTTTTGTTCAATGTATTGCCAGATTTCAATTTCACCTGGTAATAAATCTTGTGTACCGCGTGGGATTTGAATACTCATCACTGTTCCTCCTGCTTGTTTACTCGGTCTTTTATCCACACAAAAAACTCCCGCCTCTGATGTTTAATACATCAGGGACGAGAGTTATATACCCGTGGTGCCACCCTAATTGAAGCCTAAATTACGACTTCCACTTTTCAACAGTTAACGCCTGCATACGTCATCTCCTACTTATATACATGTTCAGAGWAGATCCTCAAAGGTGTTCATTCATCAAGACAAATTTGGAGGGCTCTCAGCCACGACCTCTCCTCTCTGATTAACTTGCTACCTTGATTACTATGCCCCGTCACCGGAATAATGTAAATTTGTAATTGGTTTGTTTACTACTATACGAATGAAACCTATCTCTGTCAATAGGCTAATTTCGACCTAGCTTTTGCTTTAATGTGCGAACATCGCGTAAAGACAACCCAAATTCTGAAGCCAGTTCTAGATTTGAATTAGCTTGTTCTTTCTCAACAAAGCTATGAAAATCAACATGAAACATTTGGTCTGACTGTTGATGCAGTGATACTTGCCGCATGCTAGAGCGCATATAAAATCGTCCTTCCTCATTTTATCTACTTCTAGCATGACCCAATTTCATCAAAAACTTTCAAGAAATGATGATTTTGTTTTTACGTTTCACAAAATCAGTCGGCTCYACTTTTCTTATTTTGAGTCTACTATCAGTGTGACTGGTCCATCATTAATTAATGATACGTCCATCAWCGCACCAAAGGTTCCTGTTTCAACATGAATACCTTTATCACGTAACACTTGATTAAAGTACTCATAGCGTTCGTTTGCAATATCAGGCTTCGCTGCATTCATGAAGTTCGGGCGACGCCCTTTTTTACAATCACCGTACAAGGTGAATTGAGAGATCGACAAGATGTCTTTGCCCACGTCTAGAAGGGAATGATTCATCTTCCCTTCCTCGTCTTCAAAAATACGAAGGTTGATGACTTTATCAGCCACATACTCCATATCTTCATTTGTATCTTCATGCGTGATTCCAACAAGTAATACTAGTCCAGCATCAATTTTGCCAACTACTTCTTCATCAACTGTTACGGACGCTTCTTTTGATCGTTGCAACACAACTCGCACTACCCACACCTCAACTTCAATTAATGCATAATTCGACGTACTGAATAAATATCTTGTAAATGTTTGATCTTCTCCACCACTTTAYGAAGGTGATCAATATTTTGAATTAAGATAGTCATATTAATCGTTGCTACTTTGTTACGGTGATCACTTTTACCAGAGACCGCATTGATCATCGTTCTTGATTCTGTTACTGCTTGTAACACTTCATTCAATAAGCCATTGCGGTCATATCCACTGATTTCGATATCGACATTGTATGACTTCGATTGCTGATGACTACCTTCCCATTCAACAGGAAGGAGACGTGTTTTCGCCTCTTCTGTATTCACATTGGCACAATCTGCACGATGAATGGAGACGCCTCGACCTTTTGTAATGTAGCCGATAATGTCATCACCAGGTACAGGTGTACAACAACGAGAAAGACGGATCAATAAATTATCGACACCTTTTACACGGACTCCTGAGCTTGTCTTCTTTTTCGGTGTAAAGGATGGGATCTCAGAAATCGCTTTAGCCAAAGATTGCTCTTCTTGCTCTTGGTCGAGCTGTTTACGAAGCTTCTCGGTCATTCGGTTCACAATTTGCTTTGCACTAATGCCACCATAACCAGCTGCCGCAAACATGTCTTCCTCACCAGCAAAGCTAAATTTATTTGCTACTTCTTGAATGTTTTCAGCCGTTAATACTTCTTTTGGTTCAAATTCAAGTGCACGAATTTCTTTTTCAACGATCTCGCGCCCTTTTTCAATATTCTCTTCGCGACGTTCTTTTTTGAACCATTGCTTAATTTTATTTTTGGCATGTGAAGATTGGGTAATCTTCAACCAGTCTTGACTCGGCCCATAGGAGTGTTTTGAAGTCATCACCTCAATAATGTCTCCTGTTTTCAGTTCATGGTCGAGCGGAACCATTTTTCCATTCACCTTCGCACCAATACAGCGATTTCCGATTTCACTATGAATACGGTAAGCAAAGTCTAGCGGAACCGATCCACGTGGGAGATCTAGAACGTCACCTTTTGGCGTAAAGACAAAGACCATATCACTGAACAGATCCATTTTTAAAGATTCCATAAATTCCTGTGCATCATTGGTCTCATTTTGAGATTCAATAATGTCGCGGAACCATGTAAGCTTGTCTTCAAATGAGTCTTTAGAAGAACCAGATTTACCCTCTTTGTATGCCCAGTGTGCAGCAACCCCGAATTCAGCTACTCGATGCATTTCTTCTGTACGAATCTGAACCTCTAGTGGATCACCAAATGGTCCGACAACCGTCGTATGAAGGGATTGATACATATTCGCCTTAGGCATCGCAATATAGTCTTTAAAGCRACCAGGCATTGGCTTCCAGCACGTATGAATCACACCTAAAACGGCATAACAGTCTTTAATGTTTCTGACAATAATCCGAACAGCTAATAGATCATAAATTTCATTAAACTGCTTGTTTTGGAGGACCATTTTGCGATAAATGCTGTAAATGTGCTTCGGCCTACCGTTTAGTTCAGCCCTAACATTCACATCTGTTAAATGTTCATTAATCGTATCCATTACTTGCGATAGATACTCTTCGCGCTCAGCACGTTTACGTTTCATTAGGTTAACAATTCGATAATATTGCTGCGGATCTAAATACCTGAGAGCTGTATCCTCAAGTTCCCACTTAATCGTTGAAATACCTAGTCTATGAGCAAGTGGTGCAAAAATTTCGAGTGTTTCGTTTGAAGTGATGCGTTGTTTTTCTGGCGGCATGTATTTTAATGTACGCATATTGTGAAGACGGTCGGCTAGCTTAATTAAAATCACTCSGATATCTTTTGCCATCGCAACTAACATCTTACGGTGATTCTCTGCTTGCTGTTCTTCTTTTGATTTGTATTTAAATTTCTTTAATTTCGTTACACCATCCACAAGCATCGCGACTTGATCATTGAATTCAGCTTCAATTTCTTCTACGGTTACATCTGTATCCTCTACAACATCATGTAAAAATGCTGCGGCCACAGTGTTTGGATCAAGCTCAAGTTCTACAATAATCCCGGCAACTTGAATTGGATGCAAAATATATGGTTCACCAGACTTGCGGTACTGGCCAGTATGAGATTTTTCAGCGTATTCATACGCCTTACGTAAAAAAGCAATGTCATCCTCACTAAGATATTGACTTGCTTTTTCTAACACTTGATCTATGGTCATGAAATCACCTATTCACGATTCGATTTCTTCTTATTATCGTTAAGTTTCCACACGATGTAAAGAGATAAAGGCGAAAAATGTCGAGGAAGCATTGAAAATAATTTCCAACGCCCTCCCTTTTTTTCATTTTTCTTAACTAAATAGTAGAAAAGAGCACTCATAATTTATGAGTACTCTGTTATTCTAGTCGTTTATTTATACGTCATTAGTGAGAAGAGCTCATATTCATCAAGACGGTCACGACCAGCTAGGTAGTCTAGTTCAATCATGAATGCAATTCCTACAACAATGCCGCCAAGTTCTTCTACCATTTTAATTGTTGCTTCAATCGTTCCACCAGTTGCAAGTAGGTCATCAGCAATTAAAACACGTTGCCCTTTTGTGATCGCATCGCGGTGGATTGTTAAACTATCTTTTCCATACTCTAAGCCATAGTCAACTGAAATGACTTCACGTGGTAGTTTTCCAGCTTTACGAACAGGTACAAATCCAGTTCCTAGTGAGTAAGCAATTGGACAACCAACAACAAATCCGCGCGCTTCTGGTCCGACAACAAGATCAACTGCCTTGTCTTTTGCAAATTCAGCCATCTCATCGATTGCTGCTTTGTAAGCCGCACCATCTTGCATTAACGTCGTAATGTCCTTAAAACGAATGCCTTCTTTAGGGTAGTTTTCTACAATTGTAATATACTGTTTAAAATCCATCTTTACACCGTCTCCTTGATCTGTCGTTCATCTATTTCAGTCGGAAGAATTACGCGGTTGAACCATTGCTTTAATTCTTCATAGGAAGAATAAACGAATTGATTTTCTATTTTTGCTTGTTCTTGTTTTCGTAAATAACTTTTAGATTCATCTAACCCTTTTTTCTCAGGTGAATCACTAAGCGCGAGAATACCATTGTCTATTGTAACAAAACCGAGCTCTAAAAACACCTGTGACATGAAATC
>NZ_LFEL01000146.1:0-4723 GCF_001037965.1 Bacillus sp. LL01
AAAAATTGTCTCTGTTAAAATTGCCCCACCTAAGAGGTTACCAGTTTGCAGACCCACTACCGTTAAGACGGGAATCGCTGCATTTTTTAAGGCATGCTTATAAATGACGACACCTTGTCCTGAACCTTTTGCATTGACGGTTCGAATATAATCAGAGCGAAGCACCTCAAGCATACTCGAACGGGTCATTCTTGCAATAATTGCCATTGGGATTGTCCCAAGTGCAATCCCCGGAAGAATTAGATGTTTAATCGATTCCCAAGTCTTGTCGAATTGTCCACTCATAATCGTATCGAGCACATAGAGATTCGTGGTCGAAATAATCGGATCACGCGGATTATCTCGCCCAAATGCCGGCAGCCAGCCAAGCTCTTGAGCAAAAATCCATTGCTCCATTAAAGCAAGCCAGAAGATCGGCATCGACACCCCAACAAGCGCAATCAACATACTCAAGTAATCAAACCAGGAATTTTGTTTCCACGCACTGACAATACCCGCGTTGACACCTATAATAATGGCAAAAATCATTGCAAAAACTGTCAACTCAATCGTCGCTGCTAAGTATGGCCAAATCTCTTCCATAATCGGTTTATTTGTGCGAAGAGATGTTCCTAAATCTCCTGTTGCTAGATCCTTCATATACAACCCGTACTGCACCCAATAAGGTTCATTCAGTCCAAGCCTTTCTTCTAGGTCGGCAATGGCTTGTGGGGATGCTTGTTCACCCAAAATCGTTTGTGCGGGGTTTCCAGGAATTAAGTGAATGATTGAAAACGTCACGATTGTCATCCCAATTAATACAGGAACCAACAAGAGTAAACGTCGCATCGTATATGCCAGCATGATGTCACCTCGCTACTATTTACATTCTAAAAAAAGGGAGTAGAGACGCCTCTACTCCCCTCTTGTGCTTAGTTCGTTAATTCAACTTCATCTAGTGTTTCACTCGTTGATGGATGCGGAATAAAATTCGATACATTCGAGCYACCAGCTAAAGTTGGGATCGAGTGTACGAGTGGAACCATTGGTGCATCCTCATGAATCAGCTCCTGCACCTCTTCATACAGCGCTGCACGCGCATCGAAATCAACCTCTGTTTTCGCTTGAACTAATAGATCATTTACTTCTTCATTGCTGTAGAATGAACGGTTACCACCAGGGATGGCATCACCGTGCAGTAGGTTCGAGAAGAAGTAATCAGGATCACCGTTTACCCCAGACCAACCAAGCATGAACACATCATGCATGCCTTGCTCTGTTTCTTCAAGGTAGGTCGCCCACTCTTTTGTCAGGATGTTCGCTGTAATGCCAACGTCTGCTAAGTTTGCTTGGATGGCTTCTGCTGCACGCTGTGGATCTGGCATGTACGGACGCGCTACAGGCATTGTCCAAAGGWCAAATGTAAATCCTTCTTCCACTCCTGCCTCAGCTAAAAGCTCTTTTGCAAGCTCAGGATCATAGCTATACTCGTCAATCGCATCATTGTAACCAAGGTATCCTGGTGGAATCGTATTCTTCGCTGTTTCAGCAAGACCACCGTAAAGAATCGCAATTAAGCCTTCTTTATCAATCGYATGATTAAAGGCACGACGAACATCTGGATTWTCAAACGGCTCTTTTTCAACATGGAAGCCTAAGTAGCCAATATTATTTGTGGCACGTTCAAATACTTGTAAACTATCATCGCCATCAATTTGAGCGACATCATCTGGATTCAACCCATCCATAATGTCGATCTGACCAGAACGAAGCGCCGTCAGACGAGCTGAGTTATCCGGAATCACTTGGAAGATGACACGGTCAAGCTTCGGTAATCCCTCTTTCCAATAGTCTTCATTTTTCTCAAGAATAATCGAATCATCACGAGACCAGCTGACAAATTTAAATGGACCTGTTCCAACTGGATTTTCGTTAATTGCACTACCATGCCCTTCAAATGCTTGAGGAGACGTAATCRCAAAGTAACTCATCCCCATGTTTTGTAGAAATGAACCAAGTGGTTGATTCAACACAAACTCAATTTCATGATCGCCAAGTACATTAATTTCTTCAATCACGTGACCATCATCACCTTTAAATCCACCAAATTGCGTACCATATACACTGTAGTTGTAGCCATCATCTGTAAATGCATATTCATGCTCAGGATCAGCCCAACGCTCGAAGTTTAATTTAACAGCTTCAGCGTTAAAGTCCGTGCCATCATGGAAGGTCACCCCTTCTTCAAGATGGAAGACAAAGCGTAATCCAGAATCATCTACTTCCCAGTCATGAGCAAGTCCTGGGCCAAGATCAAATGAATCACGATCAAATTCGATCAATGTTTCGTAAATTTGTTTGGTAACACGAGACGATTCACCATCTGTTACACTCGCAYAGTCAAGACTGACCGAATCCCCGCCACGCGCAAAGACTAATGTTTGGTCCTCAGCAGGCTCCGCTGGTTCTGTTCCTTCTACCTCTTCGCCCTCTTCAGCACCTTCACTTTGTTCTGGTGCAGATGAGTCACTGCTGCTACATGCTGCTAAAAATAGCACAAACGCAAGCATAAGCATCATCAAAAATGATAATCGATGTTTCATCCATCATTTCCCCCTGTCTCTTCTTTGTTTTTCTCTATCATTCATGTAGTCGCATCATTATAAAGATGACACGCTACAAAATGATTGTTTCCAACGTCTTGCAATGGTGGACGTTCGATGCGGCAAATGTCCATGCACTCCGGACATCGCGTGTGAAACGTACATCCACTAGGCGGATTCGACGGACTCGGTACATCCCCTTGTAAAATAACGCGATCCGCTTTCGCATCAGGGTCAGGTACCGGAACAGCTGAGAGTAGTGCTTTCGTGTAAGGATGCTTCGGCTCATCATAGAGCGCATCTTTTTCTGAGAGCTCGACCAACCGGCCAAGATACATCACCCCAACACGATCACTTATATGCTTAACGACACTAAGGTCATGAGCAATAAAGACATACGTAAGCTTAAATTCATCTTTTAAATCTTCCATCAAGTTAAGAATTTGCGACTGCACGGAGACATCGAGTGCTGACACCGGTTCATCACAAATGACAAGCTTCGGATTAACGGCAAGCGCACGAGCAATCCCAATCCGCTGACGTTGTCCCCCACTAAATTGATGCGGATAACGATTGGCGTGATAGGAACTCAAGCCGACCACTTCAAGCAATTCAGCGACTTTTTTACGGCGCTCTTCCTTTGTCCCAATCCCATGCACCAACAACGGCTCACTAATGATCCGCTCGATCGTGTGACGAGGGTTAAGAGAGGCATACGGATCCTGAAAAATGATCTGCATGTCTCGTCGCAGTTTTCTCATTTCTTCATCTGAGAGCTTGGTCACATCACGCCCCTGAAATTTCACTTCTCCTTCAGTCGGCTCAWTAAGACGAAGAATCGATTTTCCTGTGGTCGACTTCCCGCAGCCAGACTCCCCGACAATCCCTAAAATCTCACCCTCATACACCGTGAAGCTAACATCATCAACCGCTTTCACTTCAGCCACTTTCTTACTTAGAAAGCCGCCTCTTATATCAAAATATTTCTTTAAGCCTTTTACTTCTAAGAGTGCTTTAGCCAACGTTCTCGCTCCCTTCTGTGTCATAGAGGAAGCAACGCACCTGGTGCCCCGCCGCATCTTCTAGTAAGGTAGGGTCCTCTGTGGTACAGCGTCCGAATGCCGATTCACATCTCGCTGCGAACCTGCAGCCCTGCTTAATACTGCCAGGCTTTGGCACACTTCCTGGAATCGAATAGAGACGTTGCTCTTTCTCGTGGATCTTCGGCAAGGACTTAATCAAGCCTTTCGTATATGGATGCTTCGGTTCTTTTAAGATCGCTCGAACCGTCCCCTCTTCAACTACTTTTCCGGCATACATCACAACGACACGATCACAAATTTCCGCTACGACCCCTAAGTCATGCGTAATCATCATGATCGCCGTTCCTTGTTCTTTATTTAACTTGCGCATCAAATCAAGAATTTGCGCTTGAATCGTCACATCAAGTGCCGTCGTTGGCTCATCTGCAATCAGCACTTCCGGGTCACAGCTCATCGCCATGGCAATCATCACACGCTGACGCATCCCACCAGAGAGCTGATGTGGATACTCATTGACAATCTCATCAGCACGTGGAATCCCAACGATCTTCAGCATGTCGACAGCTTTCGCTTTTGCTGCCTTCTTAGAGAGCTTCTGATGATTCCGAA
The DNA here is from genome assembly GCF_001037965.1 of Bacillus sp. LL01. Taxonomy (NCBI): domain Bacteria; kingdom Bacillati; phylum Bacillota; class Bacilli; order Caryophanales; family Bacillaceae; genus Bacillus; species Bacillus sp. LL01. Next base: position 4,235 of record NZ_LFEL01000146.1, read on the forward strand.
TCGCTTCCATCAACTGATTACCGATCGTAAATAACGGATTAAGCGAGGTCATCGGCTCCTGAAAAATCATCGCAATCTCATTGCCCCGAATCTTCTTCATCCGACGCTTGCTCACCGCCGCTAGATTCTCCTCTTTAAAGAGAATCTCACCCCCGACAATTTTACCCGGTGGATCCGGTACAAGATTCATCACAGACAACGAGGTCACACTCTTACCACAGCCTGACTCGCCAACGATGCCGACTACTTCCCCTTTATGTATTTTCATGCTCACATCATCAACAGCCGAAATCTCTCCGCTATCGGTAAAAAAGTGAGTCCGAACATTTTTTAACTCTAGTACAACCTCAGACATCCTGCGGCCTCCTCTATGTAGAGTAAGTAATTTATGAAAGTTTAATAGAATAGAAAATGTATGTTGGATTCTAGGTGAAAGGTATAAGCAAGCTTGCTTATGTGCGACTTGAGGCAACTTATGTGCGCACGGAG
>NZ_LFEL01000147.1:0-4697 GCF_001037965.1 Bacillus sp. LL01
TTCTCTACCAATTTTTTGTGTTTATCTAACTCTGATTGTGTATAAATTAATCGTTGCTGTAATTGAACAGGTGTAAGCTTCGATACAGAAATGAATTGCTTTTGTCTTTGCATAGTCACACCTCCCAGTAATCAAGCTTTCTAATAAGACAATATGCGTTTAGTACCCTGTTTATGAATTTCGCTTGGGAAAGAGGCATAAAAAAAGAGCTGCCTCGTTTTTATTGAGGAAGCTCTGATAGCGTTAGTTGCCATTCCATTCTTTGTGAAATTGGTTGAGGAACTGTTCCATAAACTGATGGCGCTCTTTGGCTAATGACCTCCCTGCATCAGTGTTCATCAAGTCCTTTAGCTTTAGTAATTTCTCATGAAAATGATGAATGGCAGATGATTTTCCATTTCTGTATTCATCTAGTGTCATTGATTCTCTAGTAGGTAAGCTGGGATCATACATCGGTTGACCTTTACTCCCGGAATAAATAAATGTACGTGCAATTCCAACTGCACCTAATGCATCAAGTCGATCAGCATCTTGAACAACTCGACCTTCAATAGTAGACATCGGTTCTCCGTTTCCACCTTTAAAGGACATGGAAGTAATAATAGATAGGATATGATCAATCGTCTCTTTATCTAGTTTTTTTTCAATGAACCAAGCTTTGATGGCCTGTAAACCGCCCTCTTCACTTTCTACCACTTTATCATCTGCCAAATCGTGAACAAGGGCAGAAAGGGTAACAACGACAAGGTCAGCGTGCTCTTTTAGGGCCAATGCTTTTGCTGTTTTAGTAACGCGTTCTATGTGATGCCAATCATGACCTGTATGCTCATTCCATAATTGTTCCCTCACCCATTGGGTGGTTGCTTCTATAATATCTTGATGATTCATCGTAATCCTCCTGATAACGTAGCGCTTTTCATTTTTTGCTGTGTTTTGGCTAAGCGATTGACTTCACGGACAAATCGCGATGGATGTGCTCGTTTTCCTCGTCTCATCGTAGGCACTGAGATGGACAGTGATGTTTCGGCTCTTGTCATTGCGACATACATTAACCGTCTTTCTTCTTCTAGAGGTTTATCATCTCCTTCACGCCAAGCATCTAAGGCATAATCATGTGGGAGGGACCCTTCGACTGCACTAAGTATATAGACATGTTTGTACTCTAATCCTTTTGCTCGGTGAATGGTTAAAAGTTGAACAGCTTCACTATTTACTGGTTGCTTCTTTGCTTCTTCTTGTTTCGCAATCATATGGTCAACGTGCTCAAGGAACGATTCAATCGTAGTGTGCTGTCTTGCTGAGAYTTTTAAATCACGTACATCGTCTGAACCGCGTTCTTGCTTATTTCCTTCGTTTCCTTGTTTCTTCAGATAATCCTTTAATCCCATTTCCTGTTCAATAAAACTGATGGCATCTTCAGGTGTCTTCTTTTTAATTTGTTTGAATTGCTCCGGAAGCTTTTGTAATTTCTTTTGTTGAAAGGACTGTAGTCCACTTAATTGGGTAAGAGCTTCAACAAATGTACAGTCTTCTGTAATCGTTAATGCTTTTAAGTCTTGTAACACCTGTTGCTTCAAAAATAGCGCACCAATAAGGTCTTGGATCGCTTGTCCATTATCTGGGTTTAAACTAAGGCGGAGATAGGCAAGCACTTTACGAACCGTTTTTCTGCGATAAAAAGAATCGCCATCATTTTCAATTGAAAAAGGGATGCTTGAGGTAACCATGCGCTCAAATAAAGCACGTGAGGTTACATTCGTGCGGAAAAGTATTGCAAAATCGTTAGGGTTTTCCCCTTTTTCTATTCGGCTCTTAATATCATTTACGATCATCGTTGCTTCTTCCTCTTCATCATAAGGATAGAAGAGTATAGGTGGAAGTTCCTCTGTATATTGAGCAAATAATTGTTTGTTAAACCGAGTCCGGTTCGTTGCAATCACATTATTTGCAGCTTGGACGATTGGGTGATTAGAACGATAATTCTGATCAAGGATGACTACTTTTGCATCTGGATAGGAAGAAGTAAATGAAAGAATATAATCAGGGTCACTGCCGCGAAAAGCATAAATCGATTGATCATCATCCCCAACTACACAAAGGTTTTTAGATGGATTTGTAAGTAGGGAGATAAGTTCAACTTGAACCTTATTTATATCTTGAAATTCATCGATTGAAACGTATGAAAAACGTTCTTGGTATCGTTCTAAAAGCTTTTGATTAGTGCTTAAAAGGTCGTAACAACCGATGAGCATATCATCAAAATCAAACAACCCTTTACTTTGTCGCATTTCTTCATAACGTTTATACAAATAGGCTGCACGCTCTTCCCAAATGTCCTGAGGTTTGATTTGGCTTGGGTTTTGCATATGGTTTTTCCACCAACTTATTTGAGTCAGGGCTTGATCATAAGCAAATTCTTTTTCATCTAAATGAATTTCGCGTCCCGCTTCTTTTAGCATCTGGTCTCGTTGCCAATCCCATTTTAATAAGTGGGTACTATTCCATTGTTCCGGACTATGATGCATGAGCATTCTATAGAAGATGCTGTGGAAGGTTCCTACGACCAATTGTTGCAACATTTGTCGATTTAGACCCGGATAGATTGTCATCCGCACTTTCATTTCCTTTGCAGCTTTGGCAGTAAAGGTAACTAAAATCATTTCTTTTGGTGAATAATCTTTCTCAGTGAGCATATATGCTGCTCTTGTTGTTAAGACACGCGTCTTCCCACTTCCAGCTCCCGCTAAAATTAACACTGGACCTTCCGTTGTAGTAGCAGCCTGCCATTGTTGATCATCTAATAATATATCCTGCTCTTTTAAAGAAGCTCTGTAGCCGGTCATCGATTCACTTTTTCCCTTTTTAGTAAGAGGGAAAGGAGGTATCGCTTTTATGTTTTCAGGGCCACGCCACGGGTCATCAGCTTGTATTTCAGATGTAGAAATCGATCTTCTTTTTGGCATACTAAAGCCATTTGTATTAGTTGCAGGAGATAGCTCCTTTGGTGGTATCTGTTTTTTTTTCAAGCTTTCTTCATAGGCTAGAACTTCTTTTTGACAATCAAGAGAAGTGGTTGGATGGATGAATGATGGAGCATCATAGATCCCTATATGAAATCGCATTGGCTCACCACAATGCATACAAGTTGTCTCTTGACGAATACTAGCATTATGAAATTGTTGCCATTCACTTCTGTCAAGTGATGGAATGTGAATAATTCTTTGTTTATATAAAGCTGTTTTCAAGTGGGAGCCTCCTAACTTTAAAAATCATAAACGAATTAAAATACCTTTCTATCCTAGCAGATTTCATGCTAAAGGTGGGCTAATTTTAAAAAAGACATCATCATACGTAAGGAGGAATTAGAATGATTACTTTTTTTTCTGCAGGAATCGTTGTAACACTGCTATCCATTTCTTTGTTTGGTTACGGTTGGATAATAGGACAGGAATTTTTGTTCGGTCCATTCATCGCTTCGTTAATAGGGTTAAACTTCCTTTTCATTACCTACATCCAATATAAACAAATGAAAGAGGACGGAAGTTTATAGAGGGTAAGAGAGGGTAGAGGTCCGATGTGAAATAAAGGTAAAGGAGCTATTTCGATGAAGAAACAGCGTGTCGGGACATGTGAACTTTGCGAGAGGGTAAATGTGAAATTAACGATTCACCATCTGATACCGAGGGAGGAAGGTGGGGCTCATTTAGAGAAAGCTCAGCTATGCATCCCCTGTCATAAACAAATTCATGCCTTGTACACGAATACAGAAATAGCCATTCGATTGACGACCATTGATCGTTAAAAGGATGACGAGCAATTAAAGAAATTTATAAGATGGATTAAGAAACAACCTTCTACTACTTTAATTCGCATTAAAAAGTCTAAGGAAAGGCGATGGAAATCAAAGTGATTTTGATCGCCTTTTTATCGTTGTTTTAAGAGGAGATGGCTTTAAAGACTTCACTCGTCTATCTTCTAATTCAGAGGTGCAGTGCGGACATCTGGTTGCTTTATAAGCAATTGATTTAAAGCAAAAGGAGCAAAGTTTTGTTTTCATATCACTCAATGGATCTTCATCAGGCCTTCTCATTTTATTCATTTGTCTTACAAATAAAAAAAGGATAAAAGCAACAATCATAAAATGGACGATGTGATTGAGGAAGGAACCATAATTAAGCATAGGCACCCCAGCAGCTTCAGCTTCTGAAAAGGTGTCAAAGCGACGAWTTGATAAATTAAGGTATAGATTAGAGAAATCAACTTGTCCGAATATCACGCTAAGTGGCGGCATGATCACATCATGCACTAGTGATTCTACAATTTTAGCGAAGGTTGTGCCGATAATARCGMCTACACTCATATCAATTACATTTCCACGAACTGCAAACTCTTTGAATTCTTGTAGTATCTTCATAATATACATCACCCAGCTAACATAGGAAGTTTTCTATAGCCTATGCAAAAAAAATGACGACATGAATAAAAAGGAGGACATGAATGATAAGGTTCATGTCCTCCTTCGGTATACTGGGCTAGCTGGATTCGAACCAGCGCATAACGGAGTCAARGTCCGTTGCCTTACCACTTGGCTATAGCCCATTGCCCTGTACTTATAGATTACCCTGATTGCAATTTCCTATACAAAAATGATAAAGGATTTTTTTAAAACATGTCGAATAACAAGGGAACGAAAGGAG
>NZ_LFEL01000148.1:0-4691 GCF_001037965.1 Bacillus sp. LL01
ATCTTAACAAAGCCAAAAAATGCTCTTGTGAAGCAATATCAGAAGTTATTAGAACTTGATGATGTGGAACTAGAATTTACAGATGATGCACTTGTTGAGATTGCTAAAAAGGCCATTGAGCGTAAAACGGGCGCTCGTGGGCTACGTTCGATCATTGAGGGAATTATGCTTGATGTAATGTTTGATCTTCCTTCACGCAAAGATGTTGTCACTTGTGTGATTCACGCTAAGTGTATTACAGATCAAGAGTTACCGATCTTAAAAACAGAAGACGGCACTGAAATTTCGTTGTCTAAAGAAGAGCCGAAAGAAAGTGCATAATGAGCTTTTAAAGCACACCTCCAAAGCGGGGTGTGTTTTTTTTGTCTTCATCTAGAAAAAAGTAAAGAGGAATTTTTAGAACTCGCATTTTCTTTGGTTAGTGAGATAGTTGTCGGTCATACTAAGAAAAACAGTTAATGACTACATCAGGAGGTAACAGGATGAATTGGACAGCGATTGCATTAGTGATTCAGTTATTCTTTGGCGTGATTATAGGGGTGTACTYTTGGAATTTGTTAAAATCTCAACGAAACCAACGAGTGACAATTGATAGAGACTCTAAAAAAGAGATGGAACAATTAAGGAAGATGCGTGCCATACAATTAAGTGAACCATTATCAGAAAAGGTTCGCCCTATTAGTTTCGATGATATCGTCGGACAAGAAGAAGGGATTCGGTCACTGAGAGCAGCTTTATGTGGACCAAATCCTCAGCATGTTATTGTATATGGACCTCCAGGTGTCGGGAAAACGGCGGCAGCACGTCTCGTCTTAGAAGAAGCAAAGAAAAATAGTCAATCTCCATTTCGACACGAAGCGGTATTTGTAGAATTGGATGGAACGACAGCTAGATTTGATGAAAGAGGAATTGCTGATCCATTAATTGGTTCAGTACATGATCCTATTTATCAAGGTGCAGGCGCAATGGGTCAAGCAGGCATCCCCCAACCTAAACATGGAGCTGTGACAAAAGCACATGGTGGTGTTCTATTTATTGATGAAATCGGAGAACTTCATTCGATCCAATTAAATAAATTATTGAAAGTATTAGAAGATCGAAAGGTATTTCTTGAAAGTGCCTATTATAGCGAAGAAAATCAACAAATTCCTAAGCATATTCATGAAATTTTTCAAAAGGGGCTTCCGGCAGATTTTCGTTTAATCGGTGCAACGACASGTACGCCACAAGAATTACCTCCAGCGATCAGGTCAAGATGCCTAGAAGTGTATTTCCGTGCGTTAAAGCCACAAGAAATTGTATCAATTGCTAAAAAGGCCGTTGATAAGCTTGCATTTAAAGCAGAAGAACAAGCGATAGAACGTATCGCAAAATATGCTACAAATGGCCGTGAAGCAGTAAATATTGTTCAAATTGCAGCAGGTGTAGCTACGTCAGAAGGAAGAGAAGAAGTAACAATTAGAGATGTAGAATGGGTATTACATGCAAGCCAATTAACTCCTCGTCCAGAACGTAAAATACATGAAGATCCAGCAGTAGGGCTGGTTAATGGATTAGCAGTATTTGGTCCTAATATGGGCGCTCTTCTTGAAATAGAAGTTAATGTGATCGAAAATCGTGGCAAAGGATCTGTTAAYATCACAGGCATTGCCGAGGAAGAAAGTACTGGTAATCAAATGCGCTCCATAAGACGAAAAAGTATGGCCAAAGGATCTGTTGAAAATGTTGTAACCGTCCTTCGTCGAATGGGCATTCCAACTCAAGATTATGATGTACATGTGAATTTTCCGGGCGGTGGTCCTGTGGATGGACCTTCAGCTGGAATTGCTATAGCAACAGGTATTTTTTCTGCCATTCAAGGACATAAAGTCAAAAATACAATTGCCATGACGGGTGAGTTAGGCATTCACGGGTCGGTAAAGCCGATTGGTGGAGTCGTTGCTAAGGTAGAAGCTGCTAAATTAGCCGGTGCCACGCAAGTAATTATTCCGAAAGAAAATGAGCAAGCGATACTAAAGGAAGTAGACGGGATTGAAATTATTGCTGTTTCACATCTASATGAAGTACTGGAGTTAGCAATAGAGTGCGAAGAAGCTACTGAAGAGGTCATCCCTGCTAGTACCGGACTTAATACTTCCCCAACACCTGTTTAACGGGAATTTCAAGGTCAGCTCTTGATTTCTCTGGCTACTTACATTAGACAAAGAATGGGGGATAAGATAAAATTAGTGGAGATCAAATTCGAATCTTTTAGCAATTGAGCCAAATGAACCCAATTCATTCGAACTAGTTATTGCGAATGGATGTTAAGGTTTTCTTGATAAAGGGTATTGATTCGGAACTAGGAAATTTGGAGGTGTATGCGGATGGTCGCAGAAAAAACAAAACGAACTATTCCGCTTCTGCCTTTACGCGGCCTGCTCGTCTTCCCATCGATGGTACTTCATCTAGATGTTGGGCGTGCTAAGTCAGTACAGGCATTAGAATTTGCAATGAATGAAGATGAGGAAATCCTTTTATCTACACAAAAGGAAATTTCAATTGATGAACCAACGAATGATGAAATTTATTCAGTGGGAACTCTCGCTAAGATTAAACAATTGTTAAAACTTCCAAATGGTACAGTACGTATTCACGTTGAAGGACTGCACCGTGCAAGGATTGAAGAATATCTAGATAATGCTGATTTTCTTGAAGTAGAAATGACAGAGTTATCTAATGAACAAACAGATCGTACTGCTGAAACTCAAGCAATTATGAGAAACTTGCTGGAGATGTTTGAGCAATATACGAAGGTGAGTAAAAAAGTATCAGCAGAAACGTTAGCAACGGTTTCAGACATATCAGAACCTAGCCGCTTTGCAGATGTATTAGCATCTAATCTTCCCCTTAAGTTGGCTGAAAAGCAAGAGCTTCTTGAGATGAATAATGTGGTTGAAAGACTGCTTCATTTAATAGAGATTTTAAATAACGAACAAGAAGTGTTAGGCCTTGAGAAAAAGATTGGTCAGCGTGTAAAAAAATCAATGGAAAAAACGCAAAAAGAATATTATTTACGGGAACAAATGAAGGCGATTCAAAAAGAATTGGGCGACCGTGAAGGACGCACAGGAGAAGTAGCTTCTTTAAAAGAAAAAATTGAAGAAGCTACTATGCCAAAGTCTGTAGAAGAGAAAGCTCTTAAAGAGCTTGAWCGCTATGAGAAAATGCCAGCTAATTCAGCTGAAAGCTCCGTTCTGAGAAATTACATTGAGTGGCTTGTGCAATTACCGTGGACGAATGAAACTGAGGATCAACTCGATGYGAATCGTGCAGAAGATATTTTAAACGAAGATCATTATGGCTTAGAAAAAGTAAAAGAACGCGTACTTGAATATTTAGCCGTTCAACAATTAACAAATGAGCTAAAAGGTCCGATTTTATGTTTATCTGGCCCTCCTGGTGTCGGGAAAACATCGTTGGCACGTTCCATTGCTCGCTCACTTAATCGTAATTTTGTTCGCATATCGTTAGGCGGAGTGAGAGATGAAGCGGAGATACGTGGTCACCGTCGTACATACGTCGGCGCAATGCCAGGCCGGATGATCCAAGGAATGAAAAAAGCTGGGTCAATTAATCCGGTCTTCTTACTAGATGAAATTGATAAGATGGCAAATGATTTCCGTGGTGATCCTTCTTCTGCCTTATTAGAAGTGTTAGATCCTGAACAGAATCATACTTTTAGTGATCATTATATTGAGGAGCCATATGACCTTTCAAAGGTTATGTTTGTGACAACAGCTAACAACATTGCCACTATTCCTGGTCCYCTTAGAGATCGTATGGAAATGATTCATATTGCAGGGTACACGGAAGTGGAGAAAATGCAAATTGCTAAAAATTATCTCCTACCTAAGCAAATGAAAGATCATGGGCTATCAAAATCGATGATACAAGTAAAAGATGAGGCCATTCAAAAGGTCATTCGTTATTATACAAGAGAAGCAGGGGTTCGTAATTTAGAGAGACAACTTGCCACATTATGCAGAAAAGCTGCTAAAATGATCGTAACGGGTACCAAAAAGCGTGTTATACTTACTCAAAAGACCGCTGAGGAAATGCTAGGTAAACCACGTTTTCGCTACGGTATAGCAGAAGTAGAAGATCAAGTGGGAGCGGCTACTGGTCTTGCTTACACATCTGCCGGTGGTGATACATTATCTATTGAAGTATCGCTTTCGCCTGGTAAAGGTAAATTAACGTTAACAGGTAAATTAGGCGATGTGATGAAAGAGTCGGCGCAAGCTGCTTTTAGTTATATTCGTGCAAGGTCAAAAGAGCTTAACATTGATGCGGATTTTCATGAGAAAAATGATATCCATATTCATGTTCCAGAGGGTGCTACACCTAAAGATGGTCCATCAGCTGGGATTACTATGGCAACAGCCCTCATTTCTGCTTTGACTGGTCGTGTAGTAAAGAAAGAAGTAGGAATGACTGGGGAAATTACATTAAGAGGACGTGTACTACCGATTGGCGGACTTAAAGAAAAGTCAATGAGTGCACATCGAGCTGGTCTTAAGACGATCATCATTCCAAAAGACAATGAAAAAGATCTGGAAGATGTACCCGAAAGTGTTCGCCAAGATCTTAACTACATTCTAGTTGGGCACTTAGAAGACGTCTTAAAGCATGCGTTGGGAGAGAAGAAA
>NZ_LFEL01000149.1:0-4674 GCF_001037965.1 Bacillus sp. LL01
TATCGATCGTACCGATGCATTGGGTCACTTCAGGCAAGTGGTAGAAAGTACTTGTGGTTTCAATCTCATTCACTTTTCCGTCGCTTGAATATAAGTAAATGTTCTTTTTTAAACTGATTGCCATTCCAAGTTCAACATGGGTGCCTTTCCCTCCAGGCAGTAAGATAACAACAAAATCAGCTTCACTTACTCCATCTCTTTCCTTCATACCAATTGCTTTTAAATCTTCCATCGATTTAGCTCTACCGTTTGTTGTCCAATCGTACGTATGAATGAATCCTGCCCTCACCAGTTGCTCGCTGACTTTCTGTACGGTTTTACTATTACTAAAACTAGATGGTATGTAGAACTTCATTAATTGCCTCCTTACACCATTTTTCTATTATTCTACCATGCAAATTCCTTTTAGGTGCTACACCCTTTCGAAGGGGAGATGGTACACTATTAGAAGAGACTAAGTAGAGTAGGGAGTGTCGGCTTATGAATTGGACCCTAAAGACGTTTAATGATTTAACCATAGATGAATTATATGCACTGCTTCAATTACGGGTAGAAGTATTTGTGGTAGAACAAAACTGTCCTTATAAAGAAATTGATAATAACGATCAAGTAGCTGTTCACTTAATGGGTTATCAAAGTGGTTGTCTAATAGCRTATAGTCGACTGTTTAAACCCGGAGATTATTATGATGAAGCTTCAATTGGAAGGGTCATTGTCAAAAAAGACTTCCGGACATATGGGTATGGAGCTCAATTGATTGAGCAATCAATTAAACATTTAGAAGAGCTAGCTCCACATGCAACGATCAAAATTCAAGCACAGCACTATCTTCACCAATTTTATAGGTCATTTGGATTCCAACGCATTTCAGAAATTTATGAAGAAGATGGAATTCCACATATTGATATGATTAAAACCTCACATCAACTAGAAAAGGAAGTGAATACACCGCATGCAAATAGTTAACTATACGTCATTTCAAGATGTTGCAAATCAAGAACGCTTAAAAGAAGCATTAGACGTTCAACGTAATGAAAAGGGACCAGTCTTCTATTTGCTGCCATCGGGTAGATGGTTACAAGAAGCCAGAAAGAAGCAACCTGGCCTTCGATATACGACTTTTGATGACTTAGCTACATTTATAGTAAGTGAGGCAGAAAAAGATGTTATTTATATAGGTGAACAAGAACGAACGCTTWTTTTTCAAAATATGTTAAAACTTGATCCGAAGTATCGTTCATTTAATGAAAATCAAAGTAAAGTAAGAGGACTAGCAGACACATATGGTCAACTTAAACGACTAGGTTTAGAGCTAGAGCAAACCCCACAATCTTTAGAAGAGTTTATGCCTCTTTTTACACAATATGAAGACCAAACTGTTAAAAATCAGAAAATGTATGACCCAGAAAACACTGTCTTAAAAGCTGTTTCGATTTTAAAAAACAAACAGACTGCCCTGTCGACTATTTATATAGATGGCTTTATTGATTTTAGCCCACTTCAATATATGTTACTAAAAGCGTTGGTAGAAGCAGGTTTAACAATCAATATCTACCTCCCATCAAGCCTTTCTCATCCAATCATTGAAGGTACACTCAAAGACTTAGAAGCTTTAGGTTTTGATACAAGCTTAAAAGAGGAAGTAGAGGGGGCCACAGATGTCGATGTGAATGTCTGGAGTGCTAGTACAACAGTAGAGGAATGGCGTGCAGTACTTCAGGATATCCAGTTGGCTCCCTATTGTTACGAAGAAATAGGTATAGTGCTAGTGGATGAACGAGAGGGTATGAAGCATTTGGAGCAGTATGCAAAGATGTATGAAGTTCCATTAGAGAAATCTAAGAAACGCCCTTTAAGTAAATCGATCTCTATTCAACTTTTAATGATGACGATCACACAAGATTTCTCTCATAAGAGTCGATTTGATCTTTTACCGCTCATGGATAAGATGTTAGCTGTACAAGCAATTAAAGGGGTTGAATACGCCAAGGCAAAAGAATCCTTTTTATCAACTGGAGATTTCATTCATAAAGGAATAGCAGAACTCTATGCAAGGATCCAGGAGGTCACCTGGCGTAAAACGTCCACTTTCTATCAGTATATTAAACAGGTTATCTCAGTGATCGGAGCATTACGGTTAGAGGAAGGTTGGGTAAAGGCTGCGGTATCCGAGATGGATACTGAGCGTTTAAAAGATTATATCTTTGAACAACGTGCGCTTGAGAAGATCGAAGACATCCTTTCTGAATATGCAGAACAACTAGACTCCAAACAATTAACACTTCTTGAGATGTCACTAGATGTCTTTTCTGATTGGTTAAAAGAGGTAGGCGAACAAACTGAATTATTCATAGAGCGCGGTTCAAGAAGAGGGGTGGCCATCCATACTTGGCGTGACCTCGGTCTTTTTAAAGGCAAGCGTTTGTATGTGGTTGGGATGAATGAAGGAGCTTATCCTGCTATTCACAATTTAGGCGGCTATGTAACCGAAAAGGATTTGTATGAATTACCTATTGAAGGAGCTCTACCTACTCAAGAGCATTTTAGATCGAAGCAACAAGCTTACCTTGAACAAATTTTTAACTCTTCAGAGGAGGTCATCTTCTCTTATAAAAAAGGTCTAGATCCTAATCATCCGCTCCTTCCATCACCCTTTATCGAAGAGTGGTGTCAAAAAGGAGTAAAGGAGTATACATTTGAATCGAGAATGAAGCAGCCAGTCAGTTTCACTGAAAATGACCAAGAAGAAAAGGTAGCATTTCATCTTGGTTTAGGAAAAGAAGTGCGTGATAAAGGTATATTACTTGAGCGGTTAATGAATCGTCTGAAGCGACTTGAGACTGCAGAAGAACCAATTGATGTAGCCTATCAAGAAAGGTTGACAAAAGATATTGTATCAGTCACTGAGTTAGAAAGTTATGCCAGATGTCCATTTCGTCATGGCTTAGAGCGGGTGCTCCACATTGAGGAAGCAAAACAAATGAAAGAACGTATTTCTCCGCTTGATATTGGTCAACTGGTTCATTCGATTATTGAAGAGGTCTATAAAGAGCTTAATCTAGTGGGTGTACCCTTTGGGGAGTGTCCTGAAGAATTGRAGTGTCAAGTTCCAATCCTTCTGAGAGAGAAATTTGAAGTCTTATGGGGAGAGATCGAGGCTGCCTCACTAGAAATTTCGAGACTAGATTTAATGTTAGCGAAAGAAAACTGGTGGCGAAAGGTAAATCGGTGGTGGCAAGCAGAAAGGAAGCACTTTTGGGATAACCCTCAATTAGCTGCAATGAAAATTCATGCTTTGGAATCCTCAGTTAGATTAGAACTTGAAATAGAGGGAAATAAAATCCTCACGTTGACTGGGAAAGTCGATCGTGTAGATGTCGATGATTCCGGCTTTGCGATTTATGATTACAAGACAGGGTTTGCTCAAGTTAAGTTAGAAGAAGAGGTGCGAAGTGGCCTTAAGCTTCAATTACCTCTTTATGCTAGAGCAATGAGAGCGGGTTTAACAACTGCTGAGAATGAAATGAGGGCTCATGGTGCTTCCTATATTTCTTTGCGGGAACCAGAAAAAAGAGCAGGTAACGGAATTTGGCATTCAGAACATATTGGTAAAGGATCTAGATTTCTCGTTCATCATTCTTGTAAAAATAAAGAAGATGATCTTGGGGGAGATCTGTTTATGGATACGTAYGAATTGAAAGAGAAGGTTGGTCAATTATGGAAGGGAACACAAAGCGAATTTCCAGTGAGACCACTTGATTGTTCAAGTCATTGTCCCTATCAATCAGTCTGTCGAGTATCAGAAGACCAAAAGGAGGGACTATAGGAAAATGGATTTTAATGATGCTCAAAAACGGGCGATTGAAAATGAGCAGTCTTTAGTCGTTATCTCTGCAGGAGCAGGTTCTGGTAAGACACGGGTTCTCACAGAGCGTATGATGTATCTGTTAGAAAAGAACTATCTCGATCAGGAGTCGTCACTAGGTGCAACGATAGAAGAGATTGCAGCGATTACATTTACAGAAAAAGCTGCTCGTGAAATGAAAGATCGTGTCCGTAAGAGACTTTTCGAAAAAGTGGATGAATCTGAGACAGCACATGAAGCTAGCTATTGGAGCGAACAAAAAGAGTTAGTTGAAAGGGCACATATCTCGACCTTTCATAGCTTTTGCCAACAATTATTAGGCCAACATGCAATAGCTGCTAAGTTACCACCTAAAATTCGTATTATAGATGATCTCGAATCAAGGCAATTAAAGAGAGATGTATTGAAAAAAAAGCTCCAAGATGTCGAATTTACAGCCGTGGCAAAAGAGTTTTTTCATTATATGAGTAAAGATCAATTGATTGTCAAAATAGAAGAGATTCACGTGGCTGTTTCAGAGTTAGTAGTAGGAGAAGATGCGATTCTAGAACTACAGCCTGAAGAAATGTTACGTGCTCAAGTGGAAGCACTCCTAAAGAAACAACAGGAAAAAGTACAAGCTTTTCATCAAGTGGCAACTCAGCTTATACAGGATTTGCCGAGTGGTGAAGGCTTAACAAAAGCTCAATTTGCTCACGTAGAGAGATTACAAGAGGCATTTTCAGCTCCAATGTCCACAGAATCACCTAATGATTATATCAAGTGGTTGCAAGAGGTTATGCCAAAGCGTACGGATAAAAAATGGCAAG
>NZ_LFEL01000015.1:0-18790 GCF_001037965.1 Bacillus sp. LL01
TATGAAGCAAGAATGTATCGTTTAGCATAATAAGTAAAAGGTGCGGCAGTCTTTCTTTGGAGGGGCTGCTGTTTTTTTGTGATGTGTTAATACTGAATGTCGTTCGCTCATAAGAGTACTTTTGTGCACATAAAAAGGTGATTTGAGCATAAAATATATATATAGCGCACATAGTAGGTGTGATTTTGCACTTATAATGAAATTTGCGCTCTATCTTCATCGAGAACCGCACATAAGTGATGCGTTTTCGCTCATACCCACACTTTTTTAATGGTAGTCGTAAAGATGCATAAAATAATTCTCTTTCATGCTAAGTTGCTTTTCCTTGTCGTACGTGTTATGATTGAGTTTGTATTTTAAAAAGAAATTTGCGCCGACCTTTTTAGGAATAGGCGACACATAGCATCGTTATAACGACCATATTCCAGATCGTTGTGGGGTATGGTCTTTCTACGTACGTATAATATAGCTAATTGAGAAGATGTTAGGCTTATGGGAGCCAAAAGAGGTGGTATGACTCTTTTATGTGACATCTTCACGTGTCGCGGCTCATCAAGGCGCTAAAATCAGATAAGATAAAGGAGATTTTTGATTTGGCAACTTTTTATGAATTTGGTTTGAACTCAGAGGTAGTTCGAGCAGTAACACAAATGGGATTTGAGGAAGCTACACCGATTCAAACAGCAACAATCCCAACAGCACTAGAAGGTAAAGATATTATTGGTCAAGCACAAAC
The DNA here is from genome assembly GCF_001037965.1 of Bacillus sp. LL01. NCBI lineage: Bacteria > Bacillati > Bacillota > Bacilli > Caryophanales > Bacillaceae > Bacillus > Bacillus sp. LL01. The sequence continues at coordinate 737 of NZ_LFEL01000015.1, forward strand.
TGGGACGGGAAAAACAGGTGCATTTGGTTTACCATTAATTGATCGCATTGATATTAATAAAGATCACGTGCAAGCATTAATTCTTGCTCCGACGCGTGAACTTGCTAACCAAGTAGCAGAATCATTATTCGCATTTGGTAAATTTAAAGGCGTTCGTACGGTGACAGTTTACGGTGGTCAAGATATGCGTAAACAGATCCGTGATCTTAAAAATAAACCACATGTGGTTGTAGCAACACCAGGTCGTCTAATGGATCACATGCGTCGTAAAACAATCCGTCTTCAAGAAGTAGAAACAGTGGTTCTTGATGAGGCAGATGAAATGTTAAACATGGGCTTCATTGAAGATATCGAAACAATCTTAAGTGAAACGCCTAAAGAGCGCCAAACATTGTTGTTCTCAGCTACAATGCCTAAGCGTATCGAAAAGCTTGCTCAAACATTTATGACTGAGCCTAAGCTGATTGCTGTAAAATCAACAGAAGTAACAATGGAAAATATCGAACAGTTCTATGTAGAAGTACATGAACGTCAAAAGTTTGATACTCTATGTCGTTTCATGGATATCCATGCACCTGAGCTTGCGATTGTATTTGGTCGTACAAAGCGTCGTGTTGATGAGCTTTCTGAAGCACTATCAAAACGTGGTTTCCGTGCTGAGGGGATTCATGGTGATTTAAATCAAGCGAAGCGTGATAGTGTATTACGTAAGTTTAAAGGTGGTTTAATTGACGTCCTTGTAGCAACAGATGTTGCAGCACGTGGATTAGATATCAGCGGCGTAACACATGTTTATAACTTCGACTTACCTCAAGATCCTGAAAGCTATGTTCACCGTATTGGACGTACAGGACGTGCAGGTAAATCAGGTGTAGCTTTGACATTTGCTACACCACGAGAGAAAGATCATATCAAAGCAATCGAACAAGTTTCTAAAAAGAAAATGGTTCGTAAAGATGTTCCTTCATACGAGCAAGCAATTAAAGGCCAACAAGGGCTTGCGGTTGAGCAGCTTCGTCAATTAATCACAGAGGATAATGCAGATGCATACCGTGTGATTGCAAAAGAACTTCTTCWAGAAACAGATGCAACAACTGCTCTTGCAGCTGCGTTGAAGCTTCTTACAAAAGAGCCAGATACGACTGAAGTGAAGTTAACTGGTGAAGCACCATTACGCGCCAAGAAGCATCGCTCACAAGGTGGCGGCAAGCCTTACCGCAGTGGTAGCGGCGGTGGACGTCGTGATGATCGCAATCGTGATCGTCGTCGCCCAGGTGGTAGCTTCCGCAAAGATGATCGTCGTTCAGGTGGCCAAAGTCAAGGTAACCGCAGTGGTGGACAATACCGTAAATCTAAACAAGCTTAATAGCTTGGTGAAAAGTCATTCTCAACTCGAGGATGACTTTTTTTGTGTGAAAAAACGATAAGAATGATCAGTAACAAAAAAAGTTTCCATAAAATCACTAAGAATGATTGACATTATGATTGATAATGAATATCATTATTAATGAAAATGATAATGAATATCAATAAACATAATGTTTAAAACAGGTTAGGAAGAGCTATGAAGATTACATACTTAATGTTGTTATTTATTGTGTTATCAATTGTTTCATTGTTTGTAGGTGTGTCTAATATTTCGCCTTTAGAAGTATTTAGTATGACGGAGGAGCAAGCGCATATCTTTTTAACGAGTCGCATTCCTCGTCTAGTCAGTATCGTCATTGCTGGTGTAGGGATGAGTATATGCGGATTAATTATGCAGCAGTTAACGAGAAATAAATTTGTTTCTCCGACTACTGCAGGGACTCTAGATTCTGCCCGGCTAGGAATCTTAGTGAGTATGATTTTGTTTGCATCAGCTAGTCCGCTTCACAAAATGATTATTGCCTTTMTTTTTGCCTTAGCTGGTACATTCATATTTATGAAAATACTGGAGCGAATTAAATTTAAAAACACCATTTTCATCCCACTCGTGGGCTTGATGTTTGGAAATATCGTCGGATCGATCACCACATTCTTTGCTTATCGATATGACTTAATCCAGAACATGTCTTCTTGGCTACAAGGGAACTTTGCTGTCATTATTCGCGGGCGGTATGAGCTATTGTACATAAGCATTCCATTACTTATTCTTGCGTACATATTCGCAAACCGCTTTACCATTGCGGGGATGGGTGAGGAGTTTTCAAAGAATTTAGGGTTGAAGTACAAACAAGTCGTAAACATTGGTTTAGTGATTGTGGCAGCTATTACATCAGTCGTTGTCCTCACAGTGGGAATGATTCCATTTTTGGGATTAATTATTCCTAATATCGTAACGATTTACAAAGGAGATAATTTAAGAGAAAACTTACCTCACACGGCTTTATTAGGTGCAGTCTTCGTATTGGCTTGTGATATTCTTGGACGAATTATTATTTATCCATATGAGATCCCAATTGGCTTAACAGTCGGTGTCATTGGAAGTGGAATCTTTCTTTATCTGTTACTTGGGAGAGCAAAACATGGGTTCTAAAACGAAAATTTATCTATTAATCGTGTTGGCGTTGATATTGGTCACACTCTTTTTATTCATTGACTTGAATAACTGGGAGTATGCACTTCCTAGAAGAGGGACGAAAATTTTAGCAATCATCATTACAGGTGCTGCTATCGCCTTTTCTACCGTGATTTTTCAAACGATTACCAACAATAGAATCTTAACGCCTAGTATTATCGGGCTTGATTCATTGTATATGCTTATTCAAACGTTTTTGATCTTCTCATTTGGATCAACGAGTGTATTGGTACTAAATAAGCATGTGAACTTTAGTATCTCCGTCATTGTGATGGTGATCTTTGCAGGAATATTGTATCGGGCTTTATTTAAAAAAGGCGGACAAAATATCTTCTTCCTTTTGTTAGTCGGTATCGTTCTTGGAACATTGTTTGGCAGTCTATCAACATTTATGCAGGTTATTATTGATCCGAATGAATTTTTATCGGTTCAAAATCGAATGTTTGCCAGTTTTAACAATGTGAACACGGACCTCTTATGGCTTTCTCTTTTATTGTTTGGAATGATTTGCCTGTATTATTTCAAGTTTAATAAATACCTAGATGTACTCTCGCTAGGAAGGGAGCATGCGATTAATTTAGGTGTTGATTATGACTATGTTATTAAGCGGTTGCTCGTAATCATTGCGATGATGATCTCGATTGCAACTGCTCTAGTGGGGCCGATTACGTTTTTAGGTTTACTCGTGGCAAACGTAGCCTATGAGTTTATGAAAACGTACAAGCATTCCTACATTATCGTCGCGTCCATTTTTATTAGCATCATCGCTCTTGTTGGTGGTCAGTTAATTGTTGAAAGGATCTTTTCATTTGCAACGCCGCTCAGTGTCATTGTGAATTTTGTTGGAGGTGTGTACTTCCTCTATCTTTTATTAAAGGAGAGTAAAAAATGGTAGAAGTCCTAAACATCACGAAAGAATACGGTGCAAAGAAAGTGGTTGATAATGTCTCGGTAACGATTCAAAAAGGAAAAATCACGTCTTTTATTGGACCGAATGGCGCAGGGAAAAGTACGTTACTATCAATGATCAGTCGTCTCATTGATGCGGACACGGGTGAAGTCATTATTGATAATGCGAAGATCAATGAAACCAAAAGTGGAGATCTCGCAAAAAAGATATCGATATTAAAGCAAGCAAACAATATCAACATTCGGTTAACAATTAGAGATTTAGTTTCATTTGGTCGGTTTCCATACTCAAAAGGAAATTTAACGAAAGAAGATTGGGCCTTTATTGATAAAGCCATTGATTATATGGAGTTGCGTGACATTCAAGATAAGTACCTTGATCAGTTAAGTGGAGGTCAGAAACAGCGAGCATTTATTGCGATGGTTATTGCTCAAGACACCGAGTACATTCTCTTAGATGAGCCGCTTAATAACTTAGACATGAAGCACTCCGTCCAAATCATGAAGGTATTAAAAAGAATGGTGAAAGATCTTGGGAAAACGATCATTATTGTTCTTCATGATATTAATTTTGCTTCCTTCTACTCAGATTATATTGTCGCTTTAAAAGATGGAAGGGTCGTTAAAGAAGGACCGACTCATGAAATTATTAACAACGGAGCTCTAAAGGAGATCTATGATATGGATATTCAAATCAATAATATTAATAACCAACGAGTGTGTGTGTATTTTGTCTAGTTCTAATTCGTAATAGAAGGATGATCCAACTATCATTCTATTAAATAAATAAAAAGATAAATATAGGAGTGAGTGGATTGAAACGTTCATTAATGTTCATGTTTGTTCTCGTAATTTTAACAATTGCTCTTGTGGCTTGCGGTAGTGATAATGCTACTGAAACGATCTCAGAAGCAGAGGTAGAGGCAGAAGAAAAGACTGAAGAAGTAGTCGAAGAGGAAGAAAATGATGAAGCTTCAGGTAGTACAGAGCTTACGATTACACATGATTTAGGAGAAGCGGTTGTTCCTAAGAACCCTGAAAAAGTCGTGGTTTTTGATATGGGTGTCTTAGATACATTAGATACACTTGGGGTAGATGTGATGGCATTACCACAAGAAAATGTGCCAGATTACCTTGAGAAGTATAAAGGAGAAGATTACCAAAATGCTGGAACATTATTTGAACCAGATTTTGAAGCAATTTATGGCATGGAGCCAGATCTTATTATCATTAGCGGACGTGCTTCTGAAGCCTATGAGGAATTAAATGAGATTGCCCCAACGATCTTCATGGGGGTAGATACAACAAATTACGTAAAATCATTTAAAGAAAATGTAACGACATTAGCAGAAATTTTTGAAAAAGAAGATGTGGCATCGGAAAAAATAGCTGAGATTGAACAATCAATTGATGATCTATATGAAACAGCGACAGCTAAAGAAGCAAGCGGACTATTGATTATGGCTAATGATGGCGATATTAGTGCGTATGGTCCTGGATCACGATTTGGTCTTTTGCATGATGACTTCGGTGTAGCCCCTACAGATGAAACAATTGAAGTATCAAACCACGGTCAAAATATCTCCTTTGAATACATTGTTGAGCAAGATCCTGAATACTTATTTGTGATTGATCGTGCAGCTGTTGTTGGTGGAGAAACATCAGGTCAGCAGACGATTGAAAACGAGCTAGTACAAACTACTCGAGCTTACGAAGAAGGTAAGATTGTCTACCTTGATGCTGTTAACTGGTATATTACGAGTGGCGGCTTAACAGCTGTATCTGAAATGGTACAAGAAGTGAGCGTTGGAATCGAATAASATATATTGTCCACCTTTACGACAGAAAATGATGTGAAGGTGGACTTTTTTAATTCTATTAAAGGAATATAATATGAAAAGGAGAATACTAGACATATATGAAARGTGTGTTGAAAATGAGTAGTACACAAGTAAAGATCGGTTTTATTGGATTAGGAGTTATGGGGAAAAGCATGGCTCGTAACTTAATGAAAGCTGGCTTTTTAGTAGAAGTTTTCACAAGAACGAAATCGAAAGCGGAAGACCTTCTTGACGAAGGTTGCCATTGGTGTGAATCGATTTCTGAAATAGCCAACACTTCTGACGTAGTCATTACGATGCTCGGTTTTCCAAGTGAGGTAAAGGACGTTTATTTTGATGAGCAAGGTCTATTAAGAAACTGTAAAAAAGGAACCATCTTAATTGATATGTCCACATCGAGTCCTACTCTAGCAAAAGAAATTGCAACAGCTGCAAAAGAGCTGGATATGACGGCTCTTGATGCTCCTGTTTCAGGCGGAGATATTGGAGCAAGAGAAGCTCGTTTGACGATTATGGTTGGTGGAGAAGAGAAGGCATACACTGAAGCTCTTTCAATCTTTGAAGCGATGAGCACAAATGTTGTTTTACAAGGCGAAGCGGGAATGGGACAGTATACAAAAATGGTTAACCAAATAGCGATTGCCTCAAATATGATGGGTGTATCAGAAGCGATTAGCTATGCGAAAAAAGCAGGGCTAGATCCTAGTAGAGTTTTACATAGTATTGAAAACGGGGCAGCAGGAAGTTGGTCACTAAGCAATCTAGCACCGAGAATGATAGTGCGAGATTATTCGCCAGGCTTTTATATTAAGCATTTTGTTAAAGATATGACAATTGCTCTCGAGTCAGCAAAAGAACTCGGTCTAAAAACTCCAGGACTTGAATTAGTAAAAAAAATGTATGAAGAGTTAATCGAGCGTGGCAGTGAGGATGAGGGCACACAGGCGCTTRTTAAGTTGTACCAGGAGCAAGTGTAATCGCTTTCTTAATTTGATTGATMATTTAAACTGAAAGAGAAACTACTTTTTAGGAGGCGTTAAAGATGGAAACTGAGATTTTTAGACAGTGGAATACATGGCGTACATTTACTTTGAAAACCTTACAAAGAGTAGAAGAAAGTCAGGTCGATAAGATCCCTGAACGTTTCAATAATAATATTCGTTGGAATGCAGGTCATATTGTAGTGATCCATGATCGTCTAACCGCACAAATGCTAGGCGAGTCTCCTAGCTATCCAGATGGGTATGACTCGTATTTTGACAAAGGGACAAGTCCTGATGATTGGGATGATCAAGTACCATCTTTGAATGAAATTATGGCCGAGCTAGAAGGACAAGTTGAAAAGCTGCAAGGTAGTATACAAGGTCGTTTAGGTGAGGAGCCTAAAGGAAATGTATTTAACATGCCGACTATTGGGGATTTAGCGATGTTTGCAGTAGGTCATGAAGCAATGCATTTAAGTACGATCCAATCATTAATGAGATTGACAAAATAACTATTTATGTAAAGAAAAGATAAAGTGTGTTGAGTTCTTATTAAGAGTAAGGAAAAGCTATTGTCACTCTTTGTCGTTCTTGATAAGGTAGGGGTGTAGCAGCAAGCAATCCATTTTTTAGAACGACCCCCTTAACCTTTTTTTATTTTTCATTGAGCTAGAATTCCTTTCTAGCTCCTTTTTTTATGGGRGAAATTAGTGAGCACATATTCTATGTCAGATAATCTAACACAAGTATTGCGAAAATTCACTCAACGAAATAAAGTAATAAAAAACAGAGAAAATATTTAAGGAAAAGGAAGTGTGTGGGGATGACAACTATATCTGTACCGACTAGAGAGAGCCAAATTGAAGAGATTCGTGCAACGATTGAAACAAAAAATGTAGAGTTACTTCATATGCAATTTGTTGATATTGAAGGAACATTAAAGCATGTTACTGTGACATCAGAGCAACTTGATCAAGTAGTAAATGGACAAGTAATGTTTGATGGCTCGTCTATAACAGGATTTACTCCTATTAACCAATCAGACTTATATCTAACTCCAGATTTAAATACATTTGCTGTTTTACCTTGGACAGAAGAAGAAGGCTATTCTGAAGCGAGGTTTTTATGTAGTGTAAAAAAGCCTGATGGGTCGGACTTTTTAGGCGACCCCCGCAACGTTTTAAAGGAAACAGTTAAGCGTGCTGAAGAAAAAGGCTATTCAATCAATGTTGGACCCGAGCTTGAGTTTTTCCTATTTGAACCAGACGAAGAAGGGCAACCTACTTTAAAAACACAGGATGTCGGCGGTTACTTTGAACCTTCGCCTAAAGATAACGGAGAAAAAGTTCGTTTAGCGATCTATAAAGCATTAAAGAAAATGGGCTTCACGATTGAAGCATCTCACCACGAGGTAGCAATTGGTCWACATGAGATTAATTTTAAATATGCAGATGCTCTAGGGGCGGCTGATGCTGCTACTACTTATAAATGGGTAGTTAAAACAGTGGCGGGCCAATACGGCTTACACGCAACCTTTATGCCGAAGCCTCTTGCAGGAGCAAATGGAAGTGGAATGCACACGAATATCTCACTTTTTGACACTGAGAAACAAGAGAATGCTTTCTTTGATGACACAGATGAGCTTGGTTTATCTGAAACAGCCTACCAATTTGTTGCGGGGTTAATTGATAACGTGAAAGATTTTGTAGCTGTTACAAATCCACTTGTTAACTCGTACAAACGATTGGTGCCCGGGTATGAAGCTCCTTGCTATATCGCTTGGTCAGCATCGAACCGTTCAGCATTAATTCGTATACCAGCCACACGCGGAGCAGGGACACGCGTTGAAATTCGTTGCCCAGATCCTTCAGCTAATCCATACTTTGCATTTGCGGTAGTAGCATCAGCTGGTCTTGATGGGGTAGATCGTGAGTTAACAGCACCGCCGGCAATTAATGATGATATTTTCAGCATGTCTCGTCAAGAATGCTTTGAGCGTGGAATTCAAAATCTACCAACGAACCTTGAGTCGGCACTTGATCATTTTGAAAGCGGAAAGATTGGTCGAAATACTCTAGGAGAGCATGCCTACACGGAATACGTCGAATTAAAGCGTGGCGAGTGGGATGACTTCCGTACCGCGGTTTCAGATTGGGAAGTGGCAGCATATCAAGCGAAGTTTTAAGGAAAAGCACGCAAACCAAAAGGTCTGCGTGCTTTTATTTGTTTACATACTTTTCTCTTTCGTTTTTGCCGGGAACCCCCATTTGGCTGTAACCTTTTGAAAGGCTGGAGTCTTAGAGGTTGTGAAGATGAGCAATCCACTCCAAATAAAGAGGAAGGCGATCAACTGAACGATACTAAATGGTTCGTTATATAAAAATACGCCCATAATCAGCATTAAAGTTGGCCCGATGTATTGCAAAAAGCCGATAAGAGATAAAGAGATTCGCTTTGCTCCGATTGAGAAGAGCAGAAGGGGAATCGCTGTGACAGCCCCGGCTCCCATTAAGAGGCCCCATGTCTCTATTGAATAGGTTGCTAGATTTAAAGTCGATGAATGAAATAACCACACATAAAGCAGTGCAAATGGTGTCATGATCAACGTTTCAATCGTCAGCCCTACGAGAGCCCCAACATTGACCATTTTCTTCATTAATCCGTAAATGGCAAAGGTGAACGCAAGTAAAAAGGCAGCATATGGAATAACGCCATAATAAACGGTCATAAGAGAAACGCCAGTAAAAGCGAGAGCAAAAGAGATCCCTTGCCAGCGTGTAAACCGTTCTTTAAGAAAAACCATGGCTAATAAAACATTAATTAAAGGGTTGATGTAATAGCCTAGACTTGCCTCTATCATGCGCTCACTTGTCACTGCCCAAATGAAAACGAACCAGTTCATTGAAATAAAAACAGAGGCTATAATCATGCCAAAAGTTTGCTTCTTACTTTTCAATAGCCTCCGAACTTCTGCCACAAAAAAGCCAAGTTGATTCCGAAGGGCAAGAATGCCAATCATAAAAACAAGCGACCAAATGATACGGTAGGCGAGCACCTCACCTGGGGTGACATGCTCTAATTGCTTCCAGTAAAGCGGAAGGATCCCCCATAACAAGTAAGCGAAAATTGCTGCTATCATACCGACCCGATGTTCCGACTGTTGCAAGATGTCACAGCCTTTCTTATAAAAATAGCAGGCCTGACGAAGAGTCAGGCCTGAATCGATCTATCCTCTATTGGCAATATGCTTAAGTGGACCAACATATTGATTTAAACGGAAAGAGTGTTTAATCGCAGTGTTTACAAAATCTTTAGCTGTATGAATGGCTTCTTTTACCGATTTTCCTTTTGCAAGCTCTGCTGTAATAGCTGCTGCAAACGTACAGCCAGCACCATGAGTGAAAGTTGTATCAATTTTTTCAGATTCAAGTAAAGTGAAATCTTCACCGTCAAAATAAACATCTACTGCTTTATCATGATCAAGCTTACTTCCACCTTTTACGACAACGTGCTTCGCTCCTAGTTCGGCAATTGTCGCGGCTGCTTCTTTCATTTCTCCGATTGTAGTAATCGATCCATGTCCACTAAGTTGACCTGCTTCAAATAAGTTAGGTGTGACAACTAGTGCCTTTGGAACAAGCACATCACGTAAACAAGCATCTGTTTCAGGATTTAGAGCCTCATCGGCTCCTTTACACACCATTACGGGATCTACTACAAAGTTAGAGATTTGATATTGGTCCACTTTTTTGGCAACAAGTTCAATAATCTCCGTGCGTCCGAGCATGCCTGTTTTAGCAGCATCGATTCCAATACCTGCTAATACCGTCTCCATTTGTTTCTCTAATTGTCCAACATCTTGTGGGAACACTTCATGATTCCAGTTGTTATGAGGATCCTGGGCTACCACAACGGTTAAGGCATTCATTCCGTAAACACCTAGCTCTTGAAAGGTTTTTAGATCTGCTTGTAATCCTGCTCCTCCGCTTGTATCTGAACCTGCAACGGTTAATGCTTTTTTCATTGTCATAGATGTCCACTCCCTTTTCTGTATAGGTCTTGCTTAATATAGTCGTTTCACTTGTTCTCCATTATACGGGATTGCACTAAAGAGTTAAATGGTGAAATCTTGTTATTTGGTTTTTATGGGTTCTAAATCAATGAGCTAATTAGTTGACGTATAAAAACATTGTAACTATACTTTAGTAAGTAAACAAAAAAGTATAGAAAGTTTACTTATTTACTACAAAAGGAGAGAGATCAGAAATGGCTACTGTATTATTTGTAAAAGGAAATCCAAGAACAAAAGAGGAATCAGTTAGTGTCAAGATGTATGAAGAGTTCCTCGCTACTTATAAACAAGAAAACCCAGAAGATGAAATTGTAGAATTAGACTTGTACGCTGAAAATCTGCCGTATTTAGATGCCAATATGTTAAATGGATTATTTAAACCACTCCAACAAATTGCGACAACTCCTGAGGAGGATGCAGCAAGAGAAACGTCAGATCGTTATCTTGAGCAATTTATTGATGCGGATAAAGTCGTTTTTGCTTTCCCACTATGGAATTTTACGATTCCAGCAGCTCTTCATACGTATGTAGATTACTTAAGTAGAGCGGGCAAAACGTTTAAATACACACCAGAAGGTCCTCTTGGTCTAATGGGCGATAAAAAAGTGGCATTACTTAACGCTCGTGGTRGGGTCTATTCAAATGGACCAATGGCACAGCTTGAAATGTCAATGAATTATATGCGTAATGTGGTGGGATTCTGGGGTGTTGAGCAGCTTTCAACAGTGGTCATTGAAGGTCATAACCAAATGCCAGCTCAAGCAGAAACAATCATTGCAGACGGCTTAGAAGAAGTAAGAAAAACAGCTAAAGCTTTTTAATCTTATTCTTTAGGTTCACTTTGTGAAATAAAATAGATTCAAAAAATCCTGGTTCATCACATAGATGACCAGGATTTTTGTTTATGAATGCTGATATATTGATTCGAATTGAGCGGCTAATTCCTTAGCAATTTCTTTCATCCCATACATATCGGCTTTTTGCTCTGCGTCTGGATTATAGTTCGTGTTTGTGTTTACGTCGTATGTGTATAAATTCCCTTGGTCATCCCGTATAAATTCAATGCCTGCAAAATGAATATCATTGGCAAGTAAGAAGGCCTCGTATTTATAAATAATTGGGTCATCGAAGTCCTTAATAATCGTAAATTTATCCCGCGGCTGCTCCGTTGTTGGACAAAACGCATCTCCGATTTGGCAAGCATCTGCTGGGCATAGCTCAAACCCTTCGGATGTATCTACTTCCACAGCATAAAAGAATCTCCCCCCAATAAATTCACAACGAGTAATGGTGGAATCAGGCGATTTAATATATTGCTGCAATAGGGTAATACCATCAATCGGTTCTTCAAAGGTCGGCCCCTCAACATATTTCTGCAAAGCTTCATGGTTATCAAATAACTGCACACCAAGTCCTTTACCTGCACGGTTATGCTTCGTTATAAAAGACTCCGCTTTAAAAGACTCAGCAGCTTTTAAAATATGCTCTTTCCCAACAGCTGCAAGAGTTTTCGGAGTTTCAATTCCAAAGGCTTCAAGTGATGTATACTGAGCGACTTTACTTACTTCAAGTTTTAGGGCACGACTCGTATTAAGTACGACTCGTCCATAAGCCTCTAACCAGTCAAGTACAGCACCAGTAAACTCAGGGGCAAAACGGTGCTCTCGTGTATGAGAAGATGCACTCATACGATTATAGAAAATGCCTTCAGGAGGCTCTTTTGTAAGATCGATGTTTCCTTGGTCAAGATGCCATGTTTCAAAAGGGTAACCAAGTGCTTCTAGCTCTTTCTGAAGTGGCTCAGTCCATTCATCATTTTCGTGTATAACGTATATTTTAGCGTTCATCCAAAAGCTCCTCTCATTAATCCTTATTAATCTTATAAGATATAAGTATTATAACGTATGTCTACAAGATAAAGTAATAGCTTGCTTGGAAATTATAATGAGTTGATAGGAAGAAGTTGCACCTCAACGCGCTCTGCGATACGATAACGCATAGAAGATTGACTTAGTGATTAAACGGTTAAAAAGGAGACGATGCTAGATGATAGATCGTGACATACAATTACGCGAGGCTGCTTATAAAGAAGTAGAAAAACATAAAGCTACGGTAGAGGAGGACCATTTTCGATTAGGGTATCATCTCATGCCACCAGTCGGATTATTAAATGATCCGAATGGCTTTATCCAATTTAACGGAGTGTATCACCTGTTTTATCAATGGAATCCTTTTAGTACAGGCCATGGTGCGAAATTCTGGGGACATTATACATCAGAGGATTTGGTTCATTGGGATCATCATGAGATAGCTCTTGCTCCAAGTGATTGGTTTGATAAAAATGGTTGTTACTCCGGGAGTGCCATAGAGCATGAAGGGAAAATGTACTTATTCTACACAGGGAATGTGAAGGATGAAAACAACCAGCGTGAGAGCTACCAAGTGCTTGTGGAATCTCGTGATGGCTTTACCTTTGAGAAAAAAGGGGTTGTCGTGGAACTGCCGGATGACTATACAGCTCATTTTCGTGACCCGAAAGTATGGAAGCACGGTGAATACTACTATATGGTGGTAGGTGCCCAAAGTAAGGAGCTGACAGGTAAAGTCGCTCTTCTTCGTTCTTCGGACCTCTATGATTGGAAACATCTTGGTGCTATTGCGGGAGCTCATATGGGATCATTAGAGGATTTCGGTTACATGTGGGAGTGTCCGGACTTGTTTGAACTTGATGGTGAAGATGTATTTATTTTCTCACCTCAAGGAATAGAAGCTGACGGAATATTATATAACAATATTTATCAAGCTGGTTATTTTATTGGGAAAATGGATTACGAAAATGTGCGCTATAACCATGGTGAATTTATTGAAATGGATCGCGGCTTTGAGTTTTATGCACCTCAAACGACTCTGGATGATAAAGGGCGAAGAATCTTATTTGGGTGGCTTGGTATTCCCGAAGAGCGAGAAGAAGATCATCCAACTATTGAGCATAAGTGGATTCATGCCATGACGCTGCCTCGGGAACTTCGCGTGCGAGATGGTAAGCTTCTTCAATTACCAGTGGAGGAATTGAAGAAACTTCGACACGACGAGGTAAGCTATCCTGATGTCGTACTAAATGAAACGGAGCAAGCTTTTGTTGGGATTGAAGGAGAGCGTTTAGAGTTTGAGCTTGAATTGGAAAAGCAACCAACGGGGCCAATCACAATTGAACTACGCAATCATGCATCAATTATTTACTCCCCCGAGAAAAAACGTTTTACATTAACACGTATTAGCTTTGTTGATGGAAAGACAATTGAAGAGCGTCATTGCCAACTTGAAGAGCTTCGTAATTTCCGGGTGTTTTTAGACTCTTCAACCATTGAGATTTTCATTAATGATGGGGAAGAAGTTTTCACAGCCCGTATCTATCCTGACGTTGAGGATAAAAGTATTACCTTTAAGTCGGGACAAGCTGCATCTGTTCAATTGAGAGGCTGGATGTTATACTAAGCTAGTATGACAACTAAACGCACAAAGTCTACACAACCGTAGCAAGGGTCAAGGTGTAGACTTTTTTCTTTGTAATAAAAGCATATTTATACGATGAGATGATTGATCACTCATCATGGTTTTAGGTCATACTAGAAATTAGTTGGTTGAAATGAGGGATAGTATGGATTCGTATAAACAGGTGGACGGAAAGAAGAGATTTACAGCTAAGCATTACTTGGCCTTTATCCTTCCTTCTTTCATTGGTATATTACTTTTTATGACTCCTCTCGTCATTAATGAGGAGATCACAATTCCCGTTGCTTTTCTAGCAGGAATTGTAGAAGCGGCACTCATAGATGTGCTACCACTATGGATGACTATTTTACTTATTTTATCTGTTATTATGACGGTTATCGTAGTGGCAATAAAGCCTGCTTTCGTTAAGAAAAGTGAAATGATGCAAGCTCTATTTGATGTAGGTTGGACTTGGACGGTTATCCGTGCAGTCGGAGTATTGTTTGCGGTTCTAACATTAATGGAGTGGGGACCTGAATTTATTTGGTCCGAGGATACAGGTGGTTTATTACTTTTCGAACTTATTCCTATTTTGTTCTCAGTCTTTCTATTTGCCGGATTCTTCTTACCGTTGTTAATGAACTTTGGCTTAATGGAGTTAGTTGGATCGGTGTTAAACCGCATCATGCGTCCTTTATTTACTCTTCCTGGTCGATCATCGATTGATTGTATGGCTTCTTGGATGGGAGACGGTACGATCGGAGTATTGCTTACGAACAAGCAGTATGAGGATGGCTATTATACAAAGCGTGAAGCAGCAGTTATTGGAACAACATTCTCGGTCGTTTCGATCACATTTAGTATTGTTATTTTAACGTACATGAGTTTAGAGCACTTATTCTTACAATATTACGGCACAATTGTACTTGCTGGCTTTGTAGCGGCTGTTATTTGCCCTCGTATCCCTCCTTTATCAAGAAAGGCAGATACGTATATTACAGAAAAGAAATTTGATGCAAGAGAAGAAAAACAAAGCTTTATTGCTTCGTTTAAATCAGGATTAGAGCAAGCATTAACTCGTGCAACAACGAATAATGGTGTTGCTAAAAATGTAAGTGGCGGATTGAAAAATGTACTTGATATGTGGTTAGGTGTCATTCCAGTCGTTATGGCGCTTGGAACAACTGCGCTTGTCGTTGCGGAATACACACCCATTTTCCAATGGTTAGGAGCACCATTTATTCCACTTCTTCAGCTTATGCAAGTTCCAGAAGCGACAGAAGCGGCGCAAACAATGGTTATTGGCTTTGCCGATATGTTCTTACCAGCCATTATTGGTAGTGGGATTGAAAGTGAAATGACTCGCTTCATTATTGCCTGTGTATCAGTTACTCAGCTGATTTACATGTCTGAGATTGGTGGCTTATTGCTTGCATCAAAGCTACCTGTTAAGTTTTTTGACCTAGTAATTATTTTTATTGAGCGTACACTAATTACATTGCCGGTCGTTGTATTAATGGCCCATTTAATTTTCTAATGAAATGATGAAGAGGGGCTAGGACATATCTAAGAGATTTAACTCAGGATACGAACGAAGCGCTAAATGAGCGGATGAAATATACGTAGACCTCTTGCGGGATGAAGCAGAGGTGAGACTCCACAGTGCGTAGGCACGAGGAGGCTCACCAGCTTCCCGCGGAAAGCGAAGTATATTTCAGGAGCGGTATACATAGACCGCATCAGTAATGTTCGATTTCCATAAGTTAAAATACTTTTGTCCCAGCCTCTCTAATTGACAGACATTCACTATCAAATGATAAGTAGGTGGTCAATATGACAAAACAAATCATTGCGATAACAGGGGCAAGTRGTGGCTTAGGTGCTGCACTAGCAAAGCAATATTTGAAACAGGATGCACATGTATGTTTATTAGGGAGATGGAATACAACACTTGAAAAAGTGGTGGAGAATACAGTGGGCACCTATTCAATCCACTCTTTAGATATTACAAACAAGACAGATGTGGCAAACGTATTTCAAGAAATTGAAAACGAGTATGGCTCTATTGATATGCTGATTAATAATGCAGGGGTTGGCTACTTCGGTTTAGCAGAAGACCTACAAGAAGAAGAGATTAGTACGATGCTAGATGTCAATGTCAAAGGAACGATCTATTGTACACAAGCAGTCTTACCCAAGATGAAAACACGTAATAAGGGAACGGTTGTTTCGGTCGTCTCAACTGCAGGACTTCAAGGGAAAGCAAATGAATCAGGTTACGTCGCAAGTAAATTTGCTGTACGTGGTTTTACGGAAAGCTTGCAAGCTGAACTAGCAGATACGATGATTCGTGTGAGTGGCATTTATATGGGTGGTATGGATACACCTTTTTGGGATGGGATTTTCAATGAGGAAAAGAGGAAAACCTTGATGCGTCCGGGTGATATTGCAGAGATTATTATCCATAATTTAGAAGAGAGATCCAATCTTTCTGTTGATGAGATCGTGATTCGAAATAAAAAACCAAAAAAGTAAACAAACCATTTGACGTAAACGAACCAAAGCGGGTAAAATGTAAGCGAAAACATAATAAGCGGGATTGTTACTGATAAAGCAGGCAAGACCTAAAATGAACCAATGGGATACGTCTACCTAAATACGTAAACCTTGGCCATTTTAGGTCTTTTTTGCATTCTTTGGATAATGATTCTGCTTATACAAAAACTATAGAGATTATCATTTGAGGAGGAAAAGAGATGGATACAAAAAAAGTAGCCCACGAGCTTGTTGAGTTACTAGGTGGAGCCGACAATGTTGTTAGTGCTACCCATTGTGCAACCAGGCTTCGAATCGTTTTAAATGACGACGATAAGCCTAATAAAGAAGAAATTGAAGAGTTAGAAGGAGTAAAGGGTGTTTTCAAAGCTTCAGGACAATACCAAGTTATTTTTGGAACAGGTCTTGTTAATAAAGTGTATGCTGAATTTGCTCAGTTGACTGGCGTCGGCTCAAAAGATACAGATGGGGGAGAGGTGCAGGTTGATCATGCCCAAGCAGCCAAAAAGAAGATGAATCCTCTTGCTAGAATTGCTAGAACTTTATCGAATATCTTTGTGCCTATTATCCCGGCAATTGTTGCGAGTGGTCTTTTGATGGGTCTACTGGGAATGATGCAGGCATTTGAACTAGTGCCACCTGATAGCCCATGGATTCTATTTCTTGATATGTTCTCAAGCGCTGCTTTTATCATCTTGCCTATATTAATTGGTTTTAGTGCAGCAAAAGAGTTTGGGGCCAATCCGTACCTTGGCGCTGTACTTGGTGGAATTATGACGCACCCGGCACTATTGAATCCGTGGACTTTGGCTGATGCAGAACCGGAAACCATCCAATTTATTGGCATGAATGTTGATTTACTTGGTTATCAAGGAACAGTTATTCCGATTTTACTCGTAGTCTATATCATGAGTAAGATTGAGCGTGGCGTACGAAAAGTAGTACCAAATGCAATTGATCTATTAGTTACTCCATTTGTTACAGTAATTTTAACAGGGTTTATTGCAATGCTATTTGTTGGACCTCTTGGAACACTGATTGGAAATGGCTTAACATGGAGTCTTGATTATATTTACAACACAGCTGGCCTTTTTGCTGGTCTGATCTTTGGTGGGTTATACTCGACGATTGTCATTACAGGGGTACATCACAGCTTCCACGCAATCGAAGCAGCACTTATTGCTGACTTTGGAGTCAACTTCCTACTACCAATCTGGGCAATGGCAAATGTGGCACAAGGGGGAGCCGGTCTTGCGGTATTCTTCTTAACGAAAAACCCTAAAATTAAAGAGATTGCGATTCCAGCTTCATTTTCGGCATTCCTTGGTATCACGGAACCGGTTATATTCGGTATTAACTTGCGCTTTATGCGACCATTTATTGGAGCGGCAATCGGTGGTGCCTTAGGTGGTGCGTATGTTGTATTCACAAATGTTGTGACGAATGCATACGGGTTGACAGGGATCCCAATGTTCGCGATTGTAGCACCTTTTGGAATGGCGAATATTATTAACTATGCCATTGGTATTTTAATCGCAGCAGGTGGCGCGTTTGTTGCTACATGGATTCTTGGATTAAAAGAAGATGCTGAAAAAAAGAAATAAGAAATGAATAAGTCTGACCTGCTCATTATGAGCAGGT